>NZ_JTHN01000095.1 GCF_001399685.1 Paenibacillus sp. A3 | reverse complement strand
GGGGTGAGGAGGAGGAGCCGTGGCCGGCTTCCGCCCCGCTGAAGCAGCCGGAGACGCTGCTGCGCCTCCTGAAGCAGCGAGGCGACCGGACTGCCGCGGAGATGGCAAGGCTGGCCGCGGATAGCGGCGCTTACGAGGCGCAGCAGCAGGCGGAAGAGCTCGGCAAGCTGCTCCGCCGATTGGAAGAGGAAGGCAAAGTGCGGCGGATCGAAATCGGCGGAGAAGAGCGCTGGATCTGCTTCGACGAAGCGGATACGTATGCGCGGTTTCCGGACGATCCGCTGGCTGTCCGGTTTGTGCTGACCCGTTATATGGAGCACCGCGCGTCGTTTACGGCGGAAGAGCTTGCCTCCCGGTACGGCGCAGCTTTGCCGCTTGTCGACGACCTCGTAAGTCAGTGGGCCGCGGATAGGACGATCGAACCGGCCTTTGGCGGAAACGAAGTGGCCCCGCGGGCTTGGGTGAGCCGCGAAACGGCAGAGCGCCGGATCCGCAGAGCCGAACGGGCGCTGCGCGAACAGGCCGAGCCGGTCGATCCGGTCCGGTACTGCCGGTTCTTGATGGCCGCGCAGCATATCCTGCCCGGCAGCCGCCTCAGCGGGGAAGAGGGGCTCCGGGACGTGATCGGCAAGCTGCAAGGCTGGTTTTTGCCGCTGCCGGAATGGGAGGCGTCGGTGTTTCCTTTGCGCTTGACCGATTACCGCAAAGAAACGCTCGACCGGCTGTGCGCGGCGGGCGAGGTGATCTGGATCGGGCGCAAGGAAGCGGGAGAGAAGGAAGGCCGGGTCGCCTTCTTTCTGGCGGAAGCGAAGGAGCTTTACGTCCCTCTGCTCAAGCGGGGCGAGGCTTCGAAGCACGAGTCGCTGCTGGAGCTGCTCCGGCGCAAGGGCGCAAGCTTCCTGTCCGCGCTCAGCCGCGAAACCGGAAGTGTCCCGTCGGAGCTGACGGCGGATTTGATCGAGCTGGCTTGGGAGGGGCTTGTCTCCAACGACCAGTTTGCCCCGCTGCGAATGAACGGAAGCGGCAGGAAGACCGCCGGCAAAACTGCCGCCAAATTCCAATCCGGCCTTGGCCGCTGGTATGCGCTGGAGACGCTGGCGGAGGAGCAGCCGGGCGGGGGCGATTCGCTGGGCGCTTGGGTAAAGCAAGCGTTGGACGGCAGCGCGCTGCTTACGCGGGACCTCGCCGGTCCGCTGCTGCCATGGTCTTGGGACGACGTGTACGGCTCGTTAAAGCAGCTGGAGCTGTGGGGAATGCTGACCCGCGGCTTCTGGGTCCGAGATATTGCGGCGATGCAGTTTGCCACGCCGGAGACGGTAGGGCGTCTCCGGGAGGCGGTCTGGGAAGCGGGAGGCGGCGAAACGGTGCTGCTTCCGGCCGCCGATCCCGCCAATCCGTTCGGATTGACGGTGAGATGGCCTGCTGCGCCGGGCGTCTCCTTTGCCCGCAAGCCGGGCAACGATCTCGTATTCCGCGGCGGCCGCTGGGTGTTGTGGTGCGAAAATAACGGCAGGCGCATGCACACGCTGCACTCGCAAGCCGACGCGCCGGAGGAGGAATGGCTGCCGGAGGAAGAGCGGCTGCAGACGCTTCGGGCCGTGCTGCAATCGGTTTTGAAGAAGCCGGGCGTCCGCAAAGTGGTCATCGATACGTGGAACGGGGAGCCGGTGCTGGATACGCCTGCCGCCGGTACGCTGCGTCAACTCGGAGCGGAGGCCGACCGCGCTTCGCTCGTCTTGTGGCCGAGCTCGTTGCGATAAATTTTGCTTTTGGGAAAGGATGAACCGGATGAAAAGCATAGAAGAGCGGTTGAACGAATATAAAGAAAGGGCAGCCTCCGTTAGCCGGGAATCCGGCGAGGCGGCTCAAGTCCTCGCTCTGGAGCTGATCGGAGAGATCGAGAGGCTGGCGGGCGAAAACAAGCGGCTGCGCAAAGCGCTCGCACAGTCGGCGGACCGGAGGTACGAATCGACGAAATTAAGAGACGCCTTAAGAGAATAACCAGTTTGCCGCCGAATGGTCCGCGAAGGAAATAATTTAGCAATAAAATACTTATTGACAGCCGCCGAAAATGGGCATAGAATACCTAGTAAACGAGTAGGGATTAATAGGATATACTCTCAAGGAGGCGCATGATTGTGAATTCCCTATACATTGCCAGCTGGGCTGTGGCTGTCGTAGTCCTGCTGTTGTTATTTTTCGCGGCCAAGAAAAAGGTGGGTTTCGGGACGCGGGTATTAATCGCTATGGTGCTCGGCGTGGTCGTCGGGGCGGCGTTCGGTAAAGAGGCGACAGATCTCGGAACGATCGGCTCCATCTACGTCAACCTGATCAAAATGATCGTTATGCCGCTCGTCATCGCAACGATTATTTCGAGCATTACGTCCGTATCCGATCCGAATATGCTTCGGAAGATCGGAACGAAAACGATCGCGTTGTTCCTGATCACGACCGGTATTGCGGCGGCCATCGGTGTCATTGTTGCGGTGATCATCGATCCGGGCGCAGGCATTCCTTACGTCCAAGATGCCAAATTCGCCGCCAGAGAAATTCCGTCGTTCTTGAAAGTATTCATGGATCTCGTACCGGCGAACCCGGTGAACGAAATGGCTACCGGCAAGGTCGTGCCGGTGATCGTATTTGCCATGTTCGTTGCGGTCGCCATTACGATCGAAGGCAACCGCAAGCCGGAATCGGTCCGGCCGATCAAAGAAGTGATTCAATCGTTCGCCGTCGTGATGTTCCGCGTCACGAAGCTGATCATCCGCTTGACGCCTTACGGCGTGTTCGGATTGATGGCGGCGATGGCGGCGAAATACGGCCTCGCTTCGCTGCTGCCGATGGGCAAAGTGGTGATCGCCGTTTACATCGCTTGCTTGCTGCACTTCGTTCTGACTTACGGCTTCCTAGTGACGTTCGTGGCGCGGGTCAATCCGATCCGCTTCCTGAAAAAGATTTATCCCGTGCTGGCCGTCGCTTTCACGACGCGAAGCAGCTATGCGACGCTGCCGGTCAACCTGGAGGTTATCACGAAGCGGCTTAAAGTATCCGACCGGATCGCCAGCTTCGTCGCTCCACTGGGCGCAACGATCAACATGAACGGCTGCGGCGGCTTGTATCCGGCCATTGTCGCGATCTTCGTCGCCAAAGTATTCGGCATCGATTTGACGATCACCCATTACCTGCTCATCGTCGGCTCGGCGATGATCGCTTCCATCGGCGTGGCCGGGGTGCCCGGTCCGGCTTCGATCTCGACGACGGTCGTGCTGGCCAGCGTCGGTCTGCCGATCGAAGGGATGGCGATGGTGCTTGGCATCGACGCGATTCTCGATATGGCCCGGACGGCCATCAACGCATCGGGTACGACGGTCAGCTCTCTTGTAGTTGCCGTAACGGAGAAAGAATTCGACCGCGAGGCGTTCAACAACGAAGCGGACGAAGAGCTCGAAAACTACGACGTGTCTTCGCGCAAAGGCGGATCCAAAACCGTCGTCACCGGTTGACACGAACGAGAATAAAATAGTCTCTGCAAATGCCAAACACCGCTCTTTTTGCAAAGGGCGGTGTTTGTTCGTTTCCGGCCGTTCGTTGGACCGCTATGCTCTATGGTAAAATAGGGCTAACTCAGCCTCAGCTTCTTCAAAGGGGGAAGGCGAATGGAGACCAAAGCCGTTCAAGCGAAGCTGCTGCTGCGCGTGCCGGAGGTGACGGCAGCGCTGCGCTTTTACGAGCAGGCGCTCGGCTGGGAGCGCCTGGAGCCGTGCGCGGCAGCGGGCTACGCGCTGCTGCGTCTGCCGGGCGGCGACGCAGCGCTGCTCGCCGCGGAAGGCATGGCGGCGGAGGCGCTCCGCCGCCTGCAAGCTCCGGCTTGCCGGGAGCTGTCGCCCGGCGGCCGGTTCTATGTGACAGCGCCGCCCGGCGAGGCGCTGGTGCGGCTCCAGCAGCGCGCCGCGGAGGCCGGCGGGCGCTGGTTGGACGAGACGGAGCCGGGCTGCTGGCGGACCGTCACGATTACGACGCCGGAGGGTTACCGCGCGGCGTACTGGCAGGAGCTGTTTCCGAGCGACGAGGAAACGCTCGCTTTGTTCGCAGCGGGGCCTGACCGGCTGGAGGCCGCGCTGGCGGGGCTTGGCGAGGCCGGGCTCGATCTGGCCCGGGCGCCCGGCACATGGAGCATCCGGGAGCAGGTGCTCCATGTGGTGGATCTGGAGCTTGCGGCGCTGCACAAGCTCAAGTTCGCTTTGGCCGGGCCGGAGCGCGGACGCGCCTACAACGGCAACGGCTTCTCGCAGGACGCGTGGGCCGCGGGCATGCGTTACGCCTCGCGGCCGGTCCGCGCCGAGGTCGCGCTGTTTCGGCTGCTGCGCGAGCACGTGCTCGGCGTATGCGAGCATACGCCGGGAGCGCTGGCCCGCAGCGTCATTGCCTCCGGCAGGGAAGAGACGGCCGGCCGCCTGATGAAAATGATGGCCGGCCACGCGAACGTCCACATTCGCCGGATCGGCGAAATCCGGAAGCAGCACGCGGTCGATTAGCCGAGGCTTTCCGCCAGTTCCATCAGATGCGTGCAGATCCGCTCGGGAAGCACGCCCGTTCGGGCTATCTGCCCGTCCACATTGGAGGCGTCGGCCAGTCCGGTCAGCACAAGCGCCGTCCGGCAGCCTGCGTCGGCTCCGCCGCGGATATCGGTGTTCAGATTGTCCCCGACCGTCCAAATCTCCGCAGGGGCCAGTCCCAACTTGGCGACGGCATAGCGCATAATGATCGGCGAAGGCTTCCCGATGACAACGGGTGGCGTTTCGCTTGCCCGTTCGATCGAAGCCGCGATGGAGCCGGCTCCCGGCGTCAGCTCGCCGTTCCAGGGCAGCAGGTGATCGGGATTCGTCAGGATGTACGGAGCCCCGTCGCGGATATGGCGGACGGCCGCAAGCAGCTTGCCGTAATGGAACGTACGGTCGATGCCTTGGACGACCGCAGCGACCGTTCCCTCCGGCGCGTCCTCTGCGACCGGCTCGAAGCCGCCGCCCTTCAGCGCCGCCCTCAGCCCTTCCTCGCCGATACAGAGCACGCGTCCGTTCCGGGCGCCGGTTTCCTGCAGATACATCACCGCCGCTTGCGAGGAGGTGAGCACTTCCTCCGGTCTGGCTTCAATCCCGGTCTTGATGAGGTGCGCCGCCACTTGCTCCGGCGTCCGCGACGAATTGTTAGTCACATATAAGAACGGGTGTTCTTTCTCCCGCAGCCAGCGGATAAATTCCGCCGCATAAGGGATCGGGCGGTCTCCATGGTACAGCGTTCCGTCCAAATCCAGCAAAAATCCATATCTCATGATCCGTCCTCCATTCGTGCGATGCGTTCCGCACGGCCCGCATCGTTGCCGCGTTGTCCGCTCCATTATACCGCGAATGGCCTTCCGAGGCGAACGGCCGCTTGTTTTCCGCCTCGCGCAACAGCCAAAAAGCCGGCATCTAAGATGCCAGCTTCAGCTTCACGTAAAAATGGATTTCGCCGTTCTCCGACTCGGCCCAAATGCTGCCTTCGTGCGATTCGACGATGCTTCTTGCGATCGCAAGACCCAGTCCCGAGCCTCCGGTCTCGGACGTCCGGGCTTTATCGACCCGGTAAAAGCGGTCGAACAGCTGCTCCAGCTCGTCGCGGGTCAAAGCGTCCGCTTTGTTGGAGATACGGATGATCGCGTGCCCGTTCTCGCGGATCATGCCGAAGGTGATCACGCCGGGCTTAGGGCTGTACTTGATCGCGTTGCCGAGCAGGTTTTCGAACACGCGGATCATTTTGTCCACGTCGATGCGTACCAGCAGCCGCTCCTGCGGCAGGCTGCGGATCAGCGTGAGCTGCTGCTCCTCGCTGAGGGTCACGTATTCCTCCAGCAGCTGCTCCAGCACCTCGTTAATGACGACGCCCTTCTTGTGCAGCGGAACGTCATGGTTGGAGAGCTTCGTAAATTCGAACAGATCGTCGATCAGCCCTTTCAGCTTCTCCGATTTGCTGTAAGCGATACTGACATATCCGGCGGCTTGCTCGGGCGTTTCGAAGTTTTTGTCATGCAGCAGCCGCAAGTACCCCATGATCAGCGTCAGCGGCGTGCGCAAATCGTGCGAGACGTTCGTAATCAGCTCGTTCTTGAGCTGCTCGGCGCGCCGTTCCTCTTCGATTCTGCGCTGCAGATCCGTCACCATAAAGTTCATGTCCCGCGCCAGCGATCCGAGCTCGTCTTGGGAACGCTCGATGACCCGATGGTCCAGATTGCCTGTAGCGATAATCCGAAGCCCGCTTGCAAGCTCCTCGATATATCTCATTTTCCGCTGTGTTAAAAAGTAGAACAGAAAGATAAAGACCGCGAGCGAAGCCAAGATGGAAAGCGGATTCTCGCCCTTATGGTAGCTGATGTTCGGCTGAGGGATGCCGCTGACGATTAAGTATGACTTCTGATTGTTATACGTCACAGGGTAAAAACTGGAAAATTCCGCCCGCGAGTCGGATTCGAAGTTGCGCGTTTCCATGGCGTTGCGGATGACGCTGTGCACGTCGACGTACGTTTCCGGCGCATTTTCGCTGCGGAAGACGACTTTGCCTTCCAGATCCGTAATGACAATTTTGAGCTTGTTGTAGGTAACGAGTCGTTTGACCGTATTCTCAAAATTTTTGCGCTGCACGGCCTCCCCCTGCTTGCTCTCTCCTTGCCGGTTATTCGGCTGATTCGGCTGCGGCGAAACCTGCGGATTGGCTGCCGGGACTCCGGGCACGCCGCCGGGCTCTTGGCCGTTTACGCCGGGAACAGGAACGGCTGTACCGGGATTGGGCGTCGGTGTCCCTTGCGGCACGGTCGCTTGCGGTTGTCCGGATTCGCCCGGGACCGCTTCGTTCGCATCATCTTCGGGAGATTCGTCGCTTGTCCCGTTTCCGCTGTGCCTCGAAGGCGTAAGGAACCGGTCCGCGAGCGAACGGGCTTCGCGATCAATGCTTTCCATCCCTTGGCTGTAATCGATGACCGTACTCTTATTGACGGCGCCGAACAGAGCTGAGCTGATGCCGTAGAATGCCAGCGACACGCCGAAACAGAAGGCAAAGGTCAGCATCAGCTGCAGCCGGATGCTGCGCTGTACGTGGGTACGTCCCATTCTGTACAGATCTTGGAGGAACAGGATCATGCCCCTCAGAAGATTAAAGGGGAACCACGTGAACGGGAAGCGGTCAAGCATGGGCTTGCGCGGTGGTTTGATCTTCTCTTTTTTACTCAACTTTATATCCCACTCCCCAAACCGTTTTAATAAACTTCGGTTTCCGCGGATTTTCCTCGATTTTCTCGCGAATTTTCCGGATATGAACCATCACGGTATTGTCCGAATCGAAATACGCTTCCTTCCATACGGCCTCGTAAATTTTCTCGATGCTCCAAACCGTACCGCGGTGACGGGCCAGCAGCTCCAGAATGGCAAATTCGCGCGGCGTCAGCTTAATGTCCCGACCGTCCAGCTTGACCTCATGCGTCGCGGTATTGATCGTGAGCTCGTCGATCTCCAGCTCGTTTTCCTTATTCGGCCGCTGAACATTGAGCCGGGTGTAGCGCCGCAGCTGCGACTTGATCCGGGCGACCAGCTCAAGCGGATTGAACGGCTTCGTCACGTAATCGTCGGCGCCGGTGCTCAGGCCGAGAATTTTGTCCATGTCCTGGCTTTTGGCGGACAGCATGATGATCGGCATATGCTTTTGTTCGCGTATTTTCAGGCAGGCTTCGATGCCGTCCATCTTCGGCATCATGATGTCGAGCACGATCAGATCGACGTCTTCCTTTTGCAGCACGCTTAGCGCTTCGATGCCATTGCCTGCGCGCAGCAGACGGTAGCCTTCGTTTTTCAAATAAATTTCCAGCAGATCGATAATCTCTTTCTCGTCGTCGACGAGCAATATTGTAGGCTGCGCCACGGGGCCGACCTCCTTTTCATTCCAAAACATCTCGGTTGTTGCGGAGTGGGGTCGGCGTGCTTTTCGGGCGGCGCCGACGACAAAAAAAGCATATCACGCCGGGATAACCTTGACAAACGGCATGCGGGCCACTCCCCTTTCCTAAACTTGACTGTCACCTAGTATAGCCGTCAAATCTTAACGACGAACGATTTAAAACCTTAAAACATTCTTAAGGGAAAGGGAGAAACCGTCCGCTTTTTGTGAAAAGGTCACTTTTTGGTTAAAGGAGGAATATATTGGATTATAAGATGAACTTATTAAAGCGGTAAAAGAATGTTATGAACGGAGGAATTCCATGAATCGGATCGAAACCATCGAACGGATTCTGAACGCGCTGCCTTTACGCAGAACCTCGCCCAAGCAGCTTCAGGCGATCATGAGAGGCATGGACTTGTCGCTTGAAGCCTTGTCACCCTACATTGCGGAGCCTGCGGACTTGCCTTACGGAAGAACATGTCTGTACCGGACCGATGCCGCCGAAGCGGTGCTGATCCATCTGCCTCCCGGAACCGAAACGTACATTCACGATCATGGTGTATCCGTCGGCTGCTCGCGGCTGCTCGAAGGCACGCTCACGAACCGGATGTTCCGGTTGGACGGCTACGGGTATCCCTGCTTATTCGGGGAGGTCGAAATTGAGGAAGGAAGCTATTATTACGCGCCGAAAAAACAGATCCACCAGCTTCGCAATTCCGGCCCGCAGCGCGCGGTGGCCTTCCATTTGTACGCGCCCGCGCCTGCCGGGAAATCCTATTTTCTCTACGAGCAGGTGCTTGATTATGTGATCTAGCGACGCGGAAAGGCGCGGCGGAGAGCGCTCAGGCAGTCTGCTCAGGCTCGGCAAGGGCGCTTGCAGCCGGATAAAGAAGGGAGGCCGCCTCTGGCGGTGAATCACCATAGAGGTCGGCCTCGTTTTGTATAGCACAACTATTTCAGAAAAATACTTTTTATTCCGCCTTGGCTCGAAAATAAAACAATAACATCGGGTTGTCCTTCTTTGCTAAAAATATAATCATAAAATCCGATTTGTCCCGGGCCCGAAAGAAGTGTTTTATACTTGGCCTCATATCCTGTAAGATCGATGTCGAAATATTTAGTCATATAAGGATTGGCGATGGCAATCGCTTGTTCTTTTGATCCCAAATCCGGCGCAGCATTGGCAGAATCATCGTTCGAATCGAAGGTAATAATACCGTCGATTTTCCCTGTATTTGCCTCAAAGGTTATTGCACCGTTCTCGTACAAATAACTCCAGGTCTCTTTCACTTTTTCCTTAACCAAAGATCTAGTATGGGTAGCGCGAGTGATTTCAACATGATCCTTGCCTAAAATCTCCTTCAACACTCGTTCAGCCTCAGACAAATGTTTCTGTTCCGCATCGGTGACCTGATATGGCGTGGAAAAATTCGCACCGTATACTGTATGGCTGCTTGAATTAATGGCAACGACGCCGGTAGGCTCGGATTCATTAAAAGCGGTATTAAATTGAAGATAATCGTCGAAGTCATTGTACTTTTTAAAAAAATACACGGTTTTTAACTTTGTTTTGCCTTCGTTATCGAATTTTTTTAGTGTGTTCTCGGCGAGTTCAAATGCTGCCGGTCTCGCTCCGTCGGGAGCAAGCTCCATCTGAGCATGTTCGATGCTGCCGTCTTCATTAATTGTTATCGTATTGGCTCTCTGCATCATGAAAGTTTCGCTGTCGTTGGCAGTGCCCCCGGGATATTCGAATGACAGAATCCATTGATTGTCCGCCGGCCGAAAAGGATCTTGGTCGAACTTGACTTCCTTTAAACCGAAAACCGTTGTCAAAAATTGCTCCGCAGCCGCAATGTAGCTCGAATCAATCTCGCTCAACGTATGGCTGTTGCTCGCTGCCATTGCAAGTTTCGGGCTCCCTGCCTGTTCGGCAGCCATGGCCGGCAAAGCTCCGAACAGCATGCTCGCGGCGATTACAGGGATGATCAGTTTGTTGCGTTTTTTCAAGTGTTTACTCATTTGTGTATTCTCCTCTCTTTTTTCAGACTCAATCAATAGACTCGCCACGCCCAAACTGTTCCCTTTAAAGAAAATTATTTTTTGACGGGTTTCAGACCGGCAGCTTGCTGTTCCTCGGCAGCATCGTCGATCCGAAGGAGTAAAGCGGCGGCGGCTAATTTTAAAAGCTTATGCACTCAAAATGCATCTTGTCATTCCTTACATCGCATGGTAGTATATAACAATTAACGTGGAAGGGCTTCTAGGGATCCGACGGCCAAGCGGCCGGGCGAACCAAGCGGAGCCGGCGCGCCACCGATAGAGCCGCGCTACACCGTAGGGATAAAAGACCTCGTGCAAGTTCCGCCGACAAGGCGAAACGGCATGGGGTCTTTTCTGCTTTAGCAGAGGAAAGGAGAAGGAGGAACATGAACGCGATACGGGCCGAAGGGCTGACGAAACGGTTCGCCGTGAAACGGAAGGAGGAAGGCTTCAAAGCCGGGGTGCGATCGCTGCTGCGCCCGCAGTACAGCGAGAAGACGGCGGTGCAAGGGATCGATCTGACTGTCCCGCAGGGGGAGACGCTGGCGTTTCTCGGACCGAATGGCGCCGGGAAATCGACGACGATCAAGATGCTGACCGGCATTCTGCATCCGTCCGGCGGACACGCGGAGGTGCTCGGCTGCTGTCCATGGAAGGAGCGCAGCAAGCTGGCTTACCGGATCGGCTCCGTCTTCGGGCAGAAATCGCAGCTCTGGTACCACCTTCCGCCCGCCGACTCGTTCGAGCTGATGAGCCGCATATACGAATTGAAGCGCAGCGATTACCTCGTCCGGCGGGACGATCTCGTCCGCCGTTTCGAGCTGGAGCCGTATTTGCATACTCCGGTGCGGAAGCTGTCGCTGGGCGAGCGGATGCGCTGCGAGATTGCGGCGGCGATGCTGCACCGGCCGCAGATTCTGTTCCTCGACGAGCCGACGATCGGGCTGGACGTAGTGGTGAAGCAAAGCATACGCGAGCTTATCCGGTTCATGAACCGGGAGGAAGGGACGACCGTGTTCCTGACTTCCCACGACGCGGGAGATATCGAGCAGTTGTGCAGGCGGGCCGTTGTCATCAACCACGGGCAAATGATCTTCGACGATACGGTCGAGGCGATGAAGCGCGATCTGCTGACGGGCAAGACGATCCGGCTCAAGCTGCTGGAGCCGGGCCCGCCGTTCCGGCACGACGGCGTAGAAGTGCTGACGCAAACGGACCAGGAGCTGGCGCTTTCCGTCGATACGTCGGCGATCGCCGCCCAGGAAGTGCTTTCCCGCCTCGTCGCGGCGTACCGCGTGTCGGATATTACGATTGAAGATCCTCCGATGGAGAGCATCATTACGCATATTTACGAGCGGGAGGGAAGCGTATGAATCTGAGTCCGAAGCTGCTGAAATACGGCGCGATCGGGCGAATCAGCTTGCGGAATCATTTTGCTTATGTGCTCGATTTTTTAATCCGCTCGATTTTCCTGATCATCATCATGTACATCTTCATTCAATTGTGGCAGACGACGTACCGCGGGGAAGGGTCGCAACTGATCGCGGGCTACAGCTTCGAGCAGATCATTTGGTATATTTTGTTTGCCGAAGCGCTGACGATGGCGTTTCCCAGCCTGTGCACCCGCGTGGAGGAAGAAGTGAAGAGCGGCGATGTCGGCTACAAGCTGACGCGGCCGTTCAGTTATATCGGCTACCATTATATGGCTTATATAAGCGAAGTAACGGTCCGGCTGCTGGTGAACCTCGCCGTCGGCCTCGCGCTCGGCTTGGCCTTTTTCGGTCCTCCGTCGTTCGGCTGGGGCTGGCTCGGATTTTTCGCCATGAGTCTCGGCGCGATGACCGTCAACTTTATGCTCAATATGGCGCTGTCGCTGTGCGCGTTCTGGGTCGAGGAGACGCGGGGACTGGAGTTCGTGTACCATAAGCTGCTGTTTACGATCGGTGGCATGCTGATGCCGCTCGAGCTGTTTCCCGAAGCGCTGCAGCAGGTATGCCGCTGGCTGCCGTTTCAAGCCGTCCTGTATTTTCCGGCCAAAACTGCCGTCCGCTGGGAGGAAGTCCATCTTGCTCCGATGCTGGCGGTCCAGTGGGCGTGGGCGGCCGTGCTGGCGCTGGTCGTCTGGGTTATTTATCGGAAAGGCATCCGCAAGCTGAACGTCAACGGCGGCTGAGCCGCAAAGAAGGGAGGGGAACGAATTGCGCCAGAATTCGAAAATCATGCCGCTGCTGCGGTTCGTATGGACGTGCTGGAAGCTCAATTTGACCGGAGCCATGGAATTCCGGCTGAGCTTTCTGATGACGGCGGGCATGATGATGGTGAACAATGCCGTTTGGATTTTTTTCTGGGGGCTTTATTTTCGGCGGTTTCCGGTCGTAAACGGCTGGGAGCTGCAGGATGTGATGATGATGTGGGCGGTGAGCGCGGGCGGCTTCGGCCTGTCCGCCGTGCTGTTCGGCAATGCGTACCGGCTGGCCTCGCTTGTTGCGGGCGGTCAGCTTGATCTGTACCTGACGCAGCCGAAGCCGGTGCTGCTTCATATCCTCGTTAGCCGGATGTCCGTCTCTGCGATCGGGGACGTGCTGTTCGCCCTGCTGCTGTATGGGCTGTTCGGGGACCGCTCGCCGCTTGGCCTGCTCAAATTCGCGCTGGCGCTGCTCATCGCGATGCTGATTTTTTTGTTCTTCGTGGTGACGACGCAGTCGCTTGCCTTCTACATCGGGCAAGCCGAGGGCATCGGCCAGCAGTTGTTCAATGCGATTCTTACCTTTTCGACGTATCCGACGGGCATTTTCAGCGGCTGGGGCCGGCTGATTCTGTTCACGGTCATCCCCGCCGGATTCATCAGCTATTTGCCGATCGGACTGCTGCGGGAAGCGGATCTTGCGTTCACGCTGCAGGCGCTCGGCATGACGGGGCTCGTGACCGCGGCCGGTTTATGGTTCTTTCACCGCGGCTTGCGGCGGTACAGCTCCGGCAATGCGATGGGGCTTCGGATGTGAAAGCCGTCCGAAGAGGTGTATAATGGTTCTGGAACGAACGGAGAAGCTTGCTTTTAATGATGACCCTGTGATAAATGACTGCGGAGGACAGCATATGAGTAAGACCGAAAAAGAGTGGTTTCGGGTACACAGCGCCGTGTATCTGCTCCTTGTGCGGGAGAACAAGCTGCTGCTGCTTCGCCGGACCAACACCGGCTACGAGGATGGCAAGCTGAGTCTGGTGGCCGGCAAAATGGACGGGAACGAAGAAGTGAAGCGGGCGGCTGCGCGTGAAGCGTGGGAGGAAAGCGGCGTCCGGGTGGACCCGGCCGATCTGGAAGTGGCGAGCGTCATGCATCGGCTTTCGGATACGGGCGAATGGATCGATTTTTTTCTGACCGTGAAGCGATGGGAGGGGGAGCCGTACAACCGGGAACCGGACAAATGCTCTGAAATGGCATGGTATCCGCTGGACGGCCTTCCGGAAGATATGATTCCCCATGTGCGCCAGGCGGTCGAGAACGTGCTGGCGGGCGTATTTTACGACAGCTACGGCTGGCAGCCATAAAGCAGGCGGCGAAGAGACCCGTTCGGGGAGCTTGGCCGCCTTTTGTCATCTTAGACGAAAATTCGACGTATGTGTCGATTCGTCGTAGTAAGCTGATCGGGTTTTTGCTAGAATGAAGGTAGGGAGGGGAGGACGGATGTTCGGTCCATCGTCGATGCCGAAGCCCAGGCACCGCAGCCGATGGCGGACGGCGGCAGGCATTGCGTATTACCGGCTGCGCCGCCGCGTGAGCTGGATGCTCGGGAATAAACGCTTTGCGCGATTGCGCCGGGACGAGCCGCTGCGGCATGTTCATTTCACCCACCGTACGCCGCTGCTTCGACAGCTTCGGAATGTGGAAATGCAGCTTCAATACAACAAAATTATCAACTTGAGACTGGCTGCGCAGCGGATGGACGGTCTGGTCCTTCAGCCGGGCGAAACGTTCTCGTACTGGAAGACGATCGGCAAACCGACCCGCCGTCAAGGCTACGTGGATGGGATGGTGCTGCATCACGGCACGGTCCGGGCCGGGGTGGGAGGCGGTTTATGCCAGCTTTCCAATCTGATTTACTGGATGACGCTGCATACGCCGCTTAGCGTGACGGAGCGATACCGGCACGGATACGATGTGTTTCCCGATGCGGGACGAAAGCAGCCTTTCGGAACGGGGGCGACTTGCTTTTATAATTATTTGGATCTGCAGATCGAGAACCGCACGGAGATGTGCTACCAGCTCCGAATTTGGCTGACGGACACCGACTTGGTCGGAGAATGGCGGGCCGACAGTCCGGCATCGCACCGTTATGAGATTGCCGAAACGAAGCACTGGATTACCCAGGAATGGTGGGGCGGATATGTTCGCCATAACGTCATATGCCGCCATCGGTTCGATGCGGAAGGGCGCTGGCTGGACGAACAGTTCGTTGCCGAGAACCATGCCATCATGATGTATGAGCCCTGCTTGCCGGAGAAAGCCGACCCCGGCGAAATCCCCAGACGGAACGACTTGTAGCGTGTATAAAGAATCAGACCGTTTCTTTGAAAGGTGCTTCAATCCTGTGCTTTTTGTTATATTTCACACAAAACGCGACAAAAGTTCTATACTTGCACCATGAAATTAGGTATAATGAAATAACAAAAAAGTCCTATGGATCTGCGGCATATTGTCGAAAAAAGGAGACCGGTCATCTTATGAAGGCAGAGCTTATCAACCCGTTTTTGGAGTCGGCCAGAATCGTCATCGAACAAGTCGCCAATGTACGACCGACCACCGGACAGCTCGGCATCAAAGACGTGAAGTTTGCTGAAAAATACATTTGGATTCAAATCGGTATGACCGGACAAATGGAAGGGGACATCGTCTTCGGATTGCACGAGGAAGTCGCGCTCAAGGTCGTGTCCGCCATGATGGGCGGATTCTTGATCACCGAAATGAACGACATCGGCAAAAGCGCCATCTCCGAGCTCAGCAATATGATCAGCGGCAATGCGAGCACGATGCTGTTCAACCAAGGAGTCCGCGTCGATATTACGCCGCCCAAGCTGCTTCATTCCGCTCATGCGGCCGGCTTCAACGCGCAAAAGGCGCTCACGATCCCGCTGATTATGGAAGGCATCGGGGAGCTGGATATTCAAGTGCTGATCGCTTAAGGGCATGTCCAACAGTTGAAATGACAAGTCCATAACGTGTAAGCTGTAAGCGAACGCTTCTCCGGTTCCGATAACGCCGGGAGCGCTTCGCTTTTTTTGTTCGGATAGAAGACAGGGGGAACCGGAGGATGGATTTTCAGGGCAAAATCGCGGTAATCACGGGAGCGTCCAGCGGGATAGGCGCACTGATGGGGCAGATGCTGGCGCAGCGCGGAGCCGTTCCTGTGCTGATGGCGCGGTCGGAGCAAAAACTGGCGGAGGCGTCCGCGAAAATACAGGGAAAACACGGCGTCTATCCGCTCGACGTCACCTCGGCGGAGCAGGTAACGGCAACGATGGAGCGGGTGATCGCCGAATACGGCCGGATCGACATTTTGATCAACAATGCGGGTTACGGCGTGTTCGATTCGTTCGTGGCGGCGCCTTTAAGCGAATTCGAGGGCATGATGGACGTTAATTACATGGGGACGGTCCGCTGTACGAAAGCGGTGCTGCCTTCCATGCTGAAGCAGGGGAGCGGCCATATCGTCAATATCGCCTCCATGGCCGGGAAGATCGGCTCGGCCAAGTCGAGTGGCTACTCCGCCACCAAGCATGCCGTGCTCGGAATGACCAACTGTCTGCGGCAGGAGCTTGTCGGCACCGGCGTTCGTCTGACCGCCGTCAACCCCGGACCGATCGATACGCCGTTTTTTGAGCGGGCCGATCCTTCGGGCAATTACGTGAAAAACATCCAATGGTTTATGCTGAAGCCGGAGCGCGTCGCTCAGGCAGTATTGGAAGCGATCAAGCGGGGGACGCCCGAGGTGAACCTGCCGTTCATGGCGGCTGCCGGGGGGAAGCTGTATCAGTTGTTTCCGCGGCTATTCGACGGTATTGCCTATAAAATGCTTAACAAGAAATAGCTGCAAGCCGGATCGGTAAGGCTAGGGCGTGCGGTGTTTAATGGAATTATTTTGCAGATGTGATATGCGAGAAGACCGCGACACCCTCCGAGGGGCGCGGTCTTCTTTGGCTCGCGTTTGCGGACCCGGGAATGTCGATAAAAATACGAAAAGAAGACCGAGGTCGATTGCTTTTCGGTCTTCGTGCAGGGTATGGTAAAGGAAGCAGTGGGCTGCAGCGATCAGGCTTCCGGCTCGGGATTGGCTTCCGCCTGTTGATTGGCAGCCTTAAACTTCTGGTTGCGGTCGCGGACCTCTTCGAACAGCTTCCGGACATCGGCTTTGCCCTCGGGATGCTGCTGATTCCAATGGCTGGCGAGAGCCGGCATCGTTTTATGGATATGGTTGTAGATCGCCCAAACTTTAATTTTTTCCACCGTTTCGGCGGAAGCATCGCCGGTCAGCAGCTCGGCATATTTCTCGACCAGCCCTTCGAATTCGGCGGCAAAACGGGAATTCATTTGAAAATCCACCTTTCCGGTCATAATACATCTTAGTGTACCGCCGGAACGACTTTGTGTCAAAAAATGGAGTGAACCGAACATGCCTATACCTACCGATACAAACATTCCGCAAAGCGGGTTAACTGGCGGCATTCCAGCCGACGGCACGCTGGTCCAGAGGGAAAGTCTCCGCAGCCTGGCGAAGGGCATATCGCTTTACCGGCTGACATATATTAGCCAAGGACTTCAGGTGAAAGGTTATCTTGCCGTGCCTGACGCCGCCGTACCCGTTCCCGGTTTAATTTACTGCCGGGGAGGCATCCGTAAGGTCGGAATGGTGCGCAAACGGCGTATTTTTTCGATGGCGCGGCGCGGGTACGCGGTATTTGCGCCGTTCTACCGGGGCAACGAAGGCGGCGAGGGACGGGAGGACTTCGGAGGGGAAGACCGCTTTGACGTGCATCATGCCATTACCCTCATGCAATCGCTGCCGGAGGTGCAGGCCGGACCGATTCCGCTGATCGGCTTCTCGCGCGGCGCACTGATGGCGCTGCTGGCGGCCAAAGAGTGCGAAGGTGCCGGTCCGGTCGTCGTCTGGGGCGGCGTAAGCGATCTGATTGATACGTATGAGGAGCGGGTCGATTTGAGGCGGATGCTGAAGCGGGTCGTCGGCCATCCGCGCAAGCAGTCCGAATGCTACGAGCGGCGGTCTCCCGTCCGTTGGGTCGATGCGATCTGCGTGCCCGTCATGATCGTACACGGCACGGCGGATGCGCAAGTCAGCGTAGAGCAGGCGCGCAAGCTGGGTGCGGCGCTGGAGCGGGCCGGGAAGGAGTACACGATGGAGCTGTACGACGGGCTCGGGCACCGCTTTCCGAAGGAAGACGAAGAACGCGCGCTCGATGCGGTGTTCGGATGGATCGCAAGCAAACGGGAACAGGCGGAAGGACGGGAACGGTAAGCCGCCTGTCTTCCTTCCGTGTAGGGCAATCGCCCGCATATTCTGGTATACTAAGGAAACGCAAGGGAAGAAAGGATGATCGAATGAATACGGGGTTTGCAGCTTTACATATCGCTCCGCAGTATGTCAAACGGCTGCAGGAGCTCGGTATCACGGAGCCGTCGGACATACAGGCGGAAGCGATACCGATCGCGCTTGAAGGAAAGGATGTCGTTGCGCAATCGCAGACCGGTACGGGAAAAACGCTGGCCTATTCGCTGCCGCTGCTGCATAAAATAGACACGGGCGCAAGAGAGGTACAAGCTCTTGTGCTGGTGCCGACACGGGAGCTCGGCATGCAGATCGTGCAGACGCTGGAGCAGCTTGCGAAGGATAGCGATATCCGCGTGCAGCAGCTGATCGGCGGCGCCTCCATCGAGCGCCAGATCGACCGGTTGAAGCTCAAGCCGCAGATCGTGGTAGGGACGCCCGGCCGCGTGCAGGAGCTGGTCAAGCTCCGCAAATTGAAGCTGCACGGGATTCGCACGGTTGTCGTCGACGAGGTCGATCAAGTGTTCGAGCTGGGGTCCATGCAGGATGTGGAGGCGCTGTTCAAAGGCATGCTGCGCGACCGGCAGCTGCTGTTTTTTTCCGCGACGTTCCCGCCGCCGCTGCAGGACGTCATCGACCGCTGGATGCGCGATCCGGTCTACGTCCGGGTAAATCCGGCGCAGCGCACCTCGGAAACGCTAGAGCATTTGTATTTCGTATGTCAGGAACGGGACAAAATCGATACGCTGCGCCGGATTGTCCGGCTGTATAACCCGAAGGCCGCGATCGTGTTCGTCAATGAGACCGACGATATCGGGGAAGCGGTGGCGAAGCTGCAGTTCGTCGGCCTGTCGGTCGAAGGCCTGTACGGCGATTCCTTCAAGCAGGAGCGGGCCAAGGCGATGCAGGCGTTCCGGGCCGGCAAATTCCAGCTGCTGCTTGCGACCGACGTAGCGGCCAGGGGGCTTGATCTGCCGCAGGTGACGCATGTGATCAACCTCGACCCGCCGGTCGATGCGGACCATTACGTGCATCGTGTAGGCCGGACGGGGCGGATGGGCCGCAAAGGCACGGCCGTGTCGATCATTACTCCGCGGGAGCAGTTCATTATCGATAAATTTGCCAAAGCGCTCGGTATCGAGATCAAGCAGCGGACGATGTTTCATGGGAAGGTCGTCGATCCGGAGCAGGAGCGGGCTATTCGCCGGGAAGCGAAGAAGCTCGTAGAACGCCGGGTGCCGGACGAAGCGCCGTCGGGAAGGGAGAAGCCTGAAGCGCGTATTGCCCAGGCGGGAGCTTCGAAGCTTCCCCGTACGGAAGGCAAGAGCGTAAAGCCGGCACAGGCCGGCACGGGCCGTCCCTCGGCTTCGGCTGCCCCGGATAAACGCAAGGCGGACCGGGAACGGGACCGCAAAAACAAAGGAGCGCCGCGCTGGCTGAAGGAAAAGCGCGATCCGTCGGGTAAACCGAAAAAGTAACGAATGAGCCGACGATTCCGCCTGTCAAACTTCAGGACAGGATATCAGGCTCAAGTTTGGATCGGCTCCTTTAAGGGGGAAGTCAGATGAAATCGCTCTTCAAAGGAATCGTCACGATCGTCATTCTGGGCGCGCTGCTGGTCGCCGGAGCATTATGGTACGCGCAGCCGCAAGCGGAGCTGGACTTGTCGTACAACGATCTTCCGGTGCGCGAAAAGCTCGCCGCGATGGTCATCCACCGTAAGCCGGAGGCGGTGCTGACGGAGCAGGAGGTAGGCGATCTGCTGAAAAAAGCGCTTGCCCGCAGGCACGAGCTTCGTCCCGGCGTCAAGCTGACGGGAGCGAGGTTCTTTCTTGAGGGGGACCGGCTCGCGGCAGACGTGACATTGCTGCTTCAAGACCGCTGGAAGGTTGGTGCCCGGCTCAACTTCGACCTTGTCTGGAAAGCGCCGTATTTGACGGCCGTCCATACCGGCACCGTCATCCGGGACGTTAACGTACCGGGTGAATGGCTGAGTCTCCAGCCGATCCAGGTTGATCTGAACGATTATATGCCGAGGCATGTGGCGATTCGGGACGTAGCATTTGAAGGGGCCACGGTACGCGTGACCTTCGGGCTGCGCTTATGATGAAAGCAAAGGGACTTTTTCCTTCCCGATCGAAGGAAAAAGTCCCTTTCCATTATAGAGCTTTCGGGCAATTCGAACAGTAGCTGCCATCCGAGGAGCCGACCTCGTAATAGAAGCAACAAGTTGCCCGTGTTCGGGCGGACGAGCTTGTATTACCCCTACAGCTTGTCGTGCCGTAAAATCGGGCCAGCGGATTCTGCGTTTCCCCGAACAGTCTCGCCGGAGCCGCGTGAATCAAATAAGCGAAGTCCTCCCCGCTAATCTCCCCTTCACCCATCCGTTTCTCATACAACGAGTACACGCGAACGGCTGCATTTTCCCATAAAATAGGCATCGGTACGGCAGCCGCTTTCGATAAAGAACGAAAGAGGGGGGCGATATGACCGGAGAAAAGATTGCCTATCGTTTCTTCCCGCCATTCAGCCCGTCTTCCGGCGGCTGGCTCAGTAATGCGAGGTGTTGTTAAGATGATGCCCGGCAGCCAGGAGCCATGGGTATTGTCAGGCCATGGAACGGCACATCGGTCCATAGTTAAATCGAGCCCTTTATTATACATCGTCATCGCATATAAAACAGGTGCAATGGTTAAAAAAGCGTACCGTTTGGAGAAAGCCGAGGCTGTAACCATTCTGGACGGGGACAGAATCGCGCTCGTTACCGCGTCCAAATAGGCCGCACACGCCGCCTCGTCGAGCAAGTCCGTTACAGGAACGGAACGCGCCGGCTCCGGCCTGCTATCTACGGACAGATGAAACTCCTCCGCTAAATAATCGCTTTGCTCTGCGTCAAATGAGGTTAGCCGTTTCATCGACTTATTTTCCAGTCAGCAGCGCTTCGGCAATCTGATCTACAACGAGGTTCATGGCAATAGGCCCGTAATATCCGATCCACAATGTAGCATTGACCGGATACACATGATTTTGCTTGACTGCATTCAGATTTTTCCAGACCGCCGTGCTTTGTATTTGCTCCGACAGCTTTTGAAACTGATCGTCCGTTAAGTAAAAATAATGGTCCGCATTCAGCTCTGTTAAAGATTCCAAAGAAATCATCGAGCTGGTTTCTTTATCGTTGACAAGCTGCTTCGGAGGCGTCAGCCCCAAGTCTTTGTACAAAATCGCGGCCGTACGATGCGCTGTCGTATGAATCCGGATGTTGTTGTCCCTTGGCCTGATCAAGGCCACGGTCTGACCGCCCATTTTGGCCGTAAGCTCGGCTTTCAGCTTGGCGGTTTTCTCGTTATAGTCGCTTAGAACTTTCTGCGCTTCCTTCTCCTTGCCTAAGATTTTCCCGATCGTGACCAGGGAATCGCGCCAATCCTCGTTGCGGTCCATCATGACGGTAGGAGCGATTTTGGCCAGACTGTCGTACATTTTCTCCTGAAACTGGGTGCATATAATGAAATCGGGGTCCATTGCGATGACGGCCTCCAGATTCGGTTCGTCCTTCGTTCCCAATAATTTCATGTCGTCCTTCAGTTTGCCGTTCAAATATTCCGGAAACGGCGTCTTGTCAGCCGTCGTAATGACGCTTCCTGCCGGCTGCTCGTTCAGCGCGATCAACTGGTCTACGAATTGGGTATCGAGGACGGCAATTTTCTCGGGCCGGCGCTCTAGCGTCAATTCGCCTTTCATGTGCTTGATTGTTACAGAGCTATTGGGCTTGAGTGCCTGTTTCGAATCGGTTCCCGAAGCAGGCTGTGAAGCGACCTGGTTCGTCCCCCCGCTTCCCGAGCCGGCTTGGTTGGCTGGAGCAGCAGAGCAGGCCGAGAGCAGCAGCAAGCAGAGCATGAGGCCTACCGTCGGCTTCATTATTATGTTTTTGTACATGGGTGGTACTCCTCCGTCTTTGTATTGATAATGATTTTCATCGTCAATACGACTATACATTCGCAGCCTTCCAGAGCCAATGGGAAATCGCGACAGACGGGATGGATTTAAGCGACGGTGTTCCTGCGGTTGAGCCTGCTCTCTATAGAGGAGCGGAGACACACCGACGTACTTTTTAAACATACGGCTAAAATAATAGCCGTCCGAATAGCCGACGGATTCGGCAATATGCTGCAGCGGGGCGTCGGTCTGACGCAGCATTGCTTTCGCGTTTTGCATTCGGACCTGCATCAAATAATCTATCGGCCCGAGTTGAAGCCGCGCTTTGAACAGCCGCTGCAATTGCCGCACGTTGCATTGGAACAGCGATGCCAATGAATGCAGCGTTACTGGCTCGGCGTAGTGCTCGTCGATGTAGCGGATCGCTTGGGCAACCACATTCGGCTTCGTCGCCGTCCCTCCCTGCGATTGCAGCTGTTTCATCAGTTCGTATACGAATTGATAGAAAAGCGCTTTGACATGAAATTTGTCCAGTTGACCGCCTCGCTGCCATTCGCGCATCATTTGCTCTATTCGCAAAAAAAGCGGAATCGGGTACTGTGGCGCGAACCCGTATTGAAGCTGAAACGGATTGTCGTCCTTGTACAGCCGCAGCAGCTCCCGCCGGCATGGGAGAGTCATCGTGGCGCTGTAGTACACCATGTAATATTCGAACGTTTCCGTTACATGAACGATATCGAGAAACGTGCCTTTGCCGGCATGACACACGAAGCACTTGTCTGCGGCGTACTCCAACTCGTCAAGCGCCAGTTGCGCCCTGCCGCAAGCGGAATACAAAAATACGTTAGCCGGGAGCTGATAACCGTGCAAGCGATCTCCCGGCCGAATGACGGCATACCGTACGTCCAACACTTTCAAGGCCGCATGGTTCCACAATAGCATATGATCTTGAAATGCCATCCCTGCTCACCTTCTTCAATCCGTCGATCTATATATGTTTATTATATTGATAACGATTCTCAATGGCAATCAATTCGTCCCCGCATGAGTATACATGGAGCCTTTTATAAACGAAACAAACCGACGTCTGAATCGTTCAGATACCGGTCTGTTCCATGTTTCGTATTATGAAATAACCTCGTAAAAGCCCGTCCATCTTTCTGCTCGCTTACGACGTCTTTTGCGACAAGCCTGGACCCGGAGCGGCTTCCGGCTGCTTTTTGCCGCGCCGGCTTCCCAGCGTCAAGGCCATCGGCAAGCCGATCAGCACGACAACTGTAGCGACCATGTATACGTCGTTGACGCTCAACGTGAACGCCTGCTGCTGCAGCTGTTGGCCGTTCATCCCGCCGGCCTTGCCGAGCTCCATACTGTGCGCGGCAACACGGGAGGCGAGCATCGAGGTGAACAGGCCGATGGAGAACGAGCCGAACCCTTGGCGGATCCAGTTGTTCACCGAGGAGGCGTGCCCGGACAGCTCGCGCGGAATGACCTCCATGCCGGCATTGGAAGCGGGCATGGTCGAGAAGGCGATGCCGAGGTTGCGGACGGTCATCCACATAATGATATAGCCATGACTCACATCGACGCTGAGATGGGCCATGGCGAGCGTTCCGACGCCGATCAACACGATCCCGAACAGAATGAGCGGCATCGGTCCCACCCGCGAATACAGCTTGCCGGTAATCGGCATGCAGACCGCCATCGCCAGCGACGGGATGAGGAGAATCAAGCCCGTATCGAAGGCCGAGACATGCTGTATATTTTGCAGAAACACCGGCGTCAGGAACGTCCCGGAATACAAGCTGATCGTTATGATACAGCTAAGAATCAAGCTGTAGGTATACCGGGAATACGCGAATACTCTTAGATTCAACAGCGGTCCGGTTTTGCGCAGCTCGTAAAGGACGAAGGCTATCAGCGTCAACGCTCCGAAGGCCAGCAGGGATATCGTCTGCCACGACCCCCAGCCCCAGGAGTGAGCTTCGCTGAATGCGATAAGCAGCGCGGAGCTGCTGAGAATGACGGCCAGAAAGCCGAACAGGTCGAACGGCTTCGGCGTCGTCAAGCGGTAATACGGAATCAGCTTCATCGCAAGCGCGATCGCGATAATGCCGAACGGCAGGTTGATCAAGAACAGCCAGGTCCAGTCGAACGTTTGAATCAGCCAGCCGGCCAGCGACGGACCGAGTGCCGGAGCCAGCATCGCCGACAAGCTCCACATGCTGATGGCGAACGCCTGCCGTTCACGGGGAATGACCTGATAAATGATCGTCATGGTCGCAGGCATGACCATGCCGCTGAAGGCCCCTTGCAGAATGCGGAACACGATCAGCGAATGAATATTCCAGGCTACGGCGCACAGCCCCGACATGAACGTAAACCCGATCAGGGCCGCGACATACAAATATTTGGTGCTGAACCGGTCCCCCAGATAGCCGGTGATCGGCGCGATAACTCCGGTCGCGAGCATGAAGCCGGTCAGCGTCCACTGTACCGTATTTAAATCGGTATGAAAGTCTTGCATTAAGATCGGAATGGCCACATTAATGGAACTGGTTCCCAGAATCGCCAGAAACGAGCCGAAAAAAATACCGATCATGACCGGCCAAAACGGCACGGGTTTGTCGGTGCTTTCAAGCGAAGCCATGATATTCTCTCCCTTTCTCTCTGCTGTCGGGATCTCCGGTAAGCCGAAGCCCGTTCTCTAGTCTTTATCCTTAACAGTTCTATACTCGACCGCTTTGCGGAGCAGCCGCGTCAATTCGGCGGTTTCACCCGGCTCCAGCCCTTGCCAGAACCACTCGACCAATTCCGCCGCTTTCTCGTCCAACTCGCGCAAAGCGTCCAAACCTTTCGGCGTGATGGTCACCATGACGACCCGCCGGTCCGTTTCGTTATGCGCCCGTTCCGCATACCCGCCGGCCACCAGCTTATTCGCAAGGTTCGTCACGGCCGGCAGCGTGATTTGCAGCGTGTCCGCCAGCTCCGAACACCGCATCGTCCCGTTCGCCCGAAGGCTTTCCAGCAAATAGTACTGCTGAATCGGCAGTCCGTGCTTCAACCGGCCGGTCATTTCGGAGATCCATTGGCGCATCGCCAGCCGGGTCCATTTTTCAATCTCC
This sequence comes from Paenibacillus sp. A3, assembly GCF_001399685.1. Classification (GTDB taxonomy): domain Bacteria; phylum Bacillota; class Bacilli; order Paenibacillales; family NBRC-103111; genus Paenibacillus_G. Next base: position 28,969 of record NZ_JTHN01000095.1, on the reverse strand, counting down.
GTGGACGCATGAAGCCCTTGCTCCCGCATGACGGCTCCCCCTTTGAGTTTTAGCTCTTAATAATTTTGTTTATGAATAATTCAAACTTTGAATTAAATCATTGTACTCCGTTTTACCCGATGTGTCAAAAGGCGGAGGCGCATTGCCGCCACACGAAAAAGCCCTCCCGCAACCGGACGCATGATCCGGCGCAGGAGGGCTTGCTTGTTATTTTTTGCGAGTTTTCACGTAAGACGCATATACGATCTCGCCGGTATCGAGCTTGGCGATTTCGTCGGCAGACCAGCCGGCGAGCTTGTTGTTGCCGGTGACGCCGGTCAGCTTGATGTTGTACTTCGAGGCCAGATATTGCTGAAGCTGCGGCATGTCGGCTTCCTTCAGCTCGCGAAGCTTCTTCTTGCCTTGAATTTGCCCCAGAATGACGCCGATCGATTCGGCCGCCAAGCTTGTATTCGGCTGAATGCGCGCGCTGCCGTAAGCGATGGCGGAGGCGCCGACGTTTTTGCCGGCCATAATGACGTTGTCGTAATTTTTGAGCAGGAAGCTGCGCAGCGGCATCCCGTATTTGTCCGGGCGGCCCATCTCGATGCCCCATTTGTTGGCGCTTGTGCCCTGCAAGTCGAGCGGGTAGCCGCCGATGCTCACGTTGTCCCAGAACATTTTCGCTCCGAGCATGTCCGAAGGCTTCAAGACGTATTCCGTCTCGTAGTGGTTGTATTCACGGATGTACAAATAATTCGGGAACCCGTTCAGCTCCGCTTTCTCCCAGCCGGGCAGGCTTTTGCGGAAATGGTTCAGGATCAGAGGAATTTCCTTCTTCCCGAGCTCCATCGCCTCGGCTACCGATTTATCGTCCGACGGATCGACCGTATAGATCAGGAAGGCGTTGATGATCACTTCGCCGTCCCGCTGGCTCACCGCATTCAGCCCGCGCAGAAACACGCGGTCGTTCGTCGGCTTGTACTTGCTCGTCATGCCCGCGAGGCTGATGGCGAAGCTGTTGTCCACCGAGCCCCAGCCGAATTTGGCGCTGCGCTCTTCCTTCGGCATATTGTTAAAGCTCTGCTGGAATTTTGCCCAATCGACGTTTTTGAACTTCATCATCATGCCGGAGCTCATGTACTCGATGTTATTTTGCCCGTAGAACTTCTCCAGGCCCGGCATCCGGGTCGCCTGAAGCTTGCTGACCATCGCGGCGTAATCGGTGTTTTCCACCCAATAGGAGGCGGCGATCCGTTTCTTCTGGCCGTCCTTGGTCGTGTAGACGATACCGTGTAATGCCTGCCCGCCGAATTGGCCGGGATTTTGCTCGATGCTCTCGATCTTGATCCCTTGCTCGACGGGAATGTCCTTTTTCAGCTTGTCAAAATATTGCTCGAATTCCTTCAGCTTGCGGATTTTGCCGTTGCGGAAGCCGTCGAACAGCTCCTTGGCCCGGCCTTGGACAAGCAGCCGGTGCTGATCGTCGCGGGTTTCGTCCAGGAACAGCATCTCTCCCTGCAGCACTTGGCCGCCGAACGCATTGCGCGGGTCCAATATTTTGACCTTCAATCCTTCGTCCGTCGCGGCGCGGGCCAGATAGAGCCCTTCCAGCTCGCTACCGATCACGACGATATCCGTCTGCTCCGTCGGGATGTCGGGTAGTTTGTTGTCCGTTTTGGAGGCGGTTGTGCTCTTGCCGCCGTTCGAATCGTCTTTCCCTGCGGTTGCCGTTGAGTTCGGAGACGGCTTGTCCGGTGCGCTCCGCTGTAGGAACGTATAGACCCCAGCCAGGGCGACCAAGGCCACCAGGGCCAGAACAACCGTCAGCTTTTTGCCGCTAAGTTTCATCTCTCTCTCCTTATCTTTCGTTTATGATAGATGCCGGGACAGGGTCCGAAAAGGACAATCCCGAGGTATGCAGATAAGTTTAACATTTTTGGCAGACGATCTAAAGAGACCCCCCTAAACATTTTGGGGAGGGCGAACGGTGTAAGTGATCAAGGAACTCTTCGCGAAGGTTCTGAAACATCTTCTTTTCATACTCATATCATATATCGCAGCTGCTCGCGAAATCGACGGGCGACGGACTCCTCCGCTATTCGAGGCGACAGGCCTTGTGCTGTCCGTGTGTTCGTCAGGAGCCGGCCTGCGGTTCAACCTACTCGGCAAAGGAGAATGAATGATGAGCAAAGCGTTCAAGAAGACAGTAATTTCCGGATTGACCCTGGCGATGGTGCTGGGCGGATCGACCGCGGCTTTCGCCGACGGCAAAGGCAAAGGTCATGACAAGGACAAAGACCGCGACCGGGATAACCGCGACAAGATTGAGAAAAAAGTGGACTTTGACAAAGATGTTAATATCAATATTAAGCTGACGTTTGACGATCTGAAGGGCAAGGACGTGGAATGGGCGCAGCGTTACATCGCTTCTCTCGCTTCCAAGCGCGTCTTCGAAGGCTACGAGGACGGCACGTTCCAGCCGCGCAAAACAATCTCCCGCATCGAGGCGATCACCGCTGCGGTCCGCTTGATGGGGCTGCGCGATCAAGCCGAATCGGCCGATGCGAAAGCGGCTAACCTGAACTTCAAGGATGCGGACAAATTAAAGCAAAAATATCCGTGGGCGACCGGCTACGTTTCCGTCGCACTGCAAAACGACTTGTTCACTGAGACGGACGACATGATCCAGCCGGAAAAAGAAGCGGACCGCCTGTGGGCGACAACGCTGCTGGTCAAAGCGATGAAGCTGCAGAACGAAGCCAAAGCGAAAATGAACGCCAAGCTTCCGTTCCGCGATGCCGACAAAATTTCCGCCGGCTCCGTAGGCTACGTGGCCGTGGCGATCGAGAAAAACTTGATCGACGGGTACGAGGATAACACGTTCCGTCCGAACAAACCGGTTACCCGCGCCGAGCTTGCCGCGCTGCTGGATCGTACGGGCAGCCAACTGCCGGACCGCGCATCGGTGAAAGGCACGGTGAACGGAACGCTGAACAACAACCTGCTGCCGGTTAAATTGCAAAACAACGAGGTGCTGAACGTCGAGCTGGATTCGAACGTATTCGTATTCCGCAGCGGCTCCCGCGTAGCTCCCGGCGACCTGCGTACGGGCGATCAGGTGCTGATCCGCACGTACGGCGGCAAAGCGATCTACGTCGAAGTGTTGAACACGACGAACGATCCGCAGCAGCAAACCGACTTCACGGTAACGGGAACGCTGAACAGCTACACGCTGAACTCCAAAGGCGGACTCGCCACCGTTTCGATTAACCAAAACGTGAACGGCGGCGGCGTGCAAACGGCGGTCTACTCGATCGCTTCCGAGGTTTACATTTCCGGCGACGTCAGCCAGCTGACCGCAGGACGCACCTTGGAGCTGAGAGGCAAAAACCAACTTGTACACACCATCATCATTCGATAAATGAGAGAGAACGATTAAAAAAGGTTAGAGTTGCAACGGGAAACGGACCTTCCGGCAGCCATGTTAAATGTCTGCCGGAAGGTCCGTTTTTTACACATAGATCTGAGATCCAGTTCGAATATACTCGATTTTAGAACCCAAAATATGCTTTAATTTTTTGTAAGCTTTTACCCCAGTGCAATGTCCTGTATATACTTTTTGGATATTCTCGTCGATGATCATTTGGGCAAGGACCTGAATCTCTTCCTGGGAAGCGCTGAATGATTTTAGCATCGGTATCGTCATGAGATGAAAGCCGCCTATCACCGCTTTAATAGTTAGGCTGGGGAAAATAGTTCTGGCGGCTCGTATCATATTGGGGGTGCCTTTATGAGAACATCCCGTAAATACGCAGATTCCGTCCTGCTCCTTGATAACCATCATGAGCTCATGCTCAAACTTATCTTGAACCCGCTTGTTCCCTTCTTTGGCAAATAAATATTTATTTCCCCTAGGGGTCAAATCCTGCTCCTCGATGTCTGTAATGATATAAATGTCATTCATGATTTCGGTAAAACGATCAATATAATGAATTCGATTGGAATACTCCTCGAATACTTTTTTATCGATGCCGATGTTTTTGCTAAAACCCAGGATATGAAAATAATAATCTCCCGAAGCTTTCCGCTTCATGTAGACTTTGGCTTTGCTGTTTACCTTAAAGAACGGCAGAAGACCTCCGCCATGATCATGATGGCCGTGAGAAAGCACGACGGCATCCACATGCTCTAGACGAATTCCCAGTTTCTGTGCATTTGTAATAAAGCTGCCGGTTTTTCCGGTATCAAAAAGGATACGCTTGTTATCTTGTTCTATGTACAGAGATAAGCCGGATTCATTGATTAAATCTTGTGATTCATTCTTCAAATTTTCGATTAGCGCAGTTATTTTCATAAATTTCTCCATGATTATGGTATTGTTTCAGAAATGGCGTCGAGCTCATGCCCTGATACCGTCATCGTACCCGACCATACAGCGCTTTGCAACATCGGCGGCGGGTTATCCTGGCAATTGGGCATAGGGGATGGACAGATGCGCCGAACGGTGTATAATTAGGAGAAATTGCGAGCAAGCCCGTACTGCCGGGCGCGAGACTTACGTACACCGGGTTGGAGGAAAAGCAATTATGACCGCACAGCATATCAAACTAGAGGATATTCTCGTCGCCAGCCATCTGCTGAAGGACGTCGTATATCAGACCCCCTTGCAAAAAAATTTCATTTTATCTGAAAAATACGGCTGCAACGTGTTTTTGAAGCGGGAGGACTTGCAGGTGGTCCGCTCGTTCAAAATTCGCGGCGCCTACAATATGATCCGCAGCCTGCCGGAAGACAAGCTGTGCAAAGGCGTCGTCTGCGCCAGCGCCGGCAACCATGCCCAAGGCGTGGCTTATTCCTGCAAAGCGCTGCAAATTCCGGGCAAAATCTTCATGCCGACGACAACGCCGCGGCAAAAAATATCGCAGGTCAAGCTGTTCGGCGGCCCGTTCGTCGACGTCGTGCTGAGCGGGGACACCTTCGACGATTCGCTGCGGGAAGCGCTGGATTACGGGGAACGCGAAGGGTTGTCGTTCGTTCACCCGTTCGATCATCCGAAGGTCATTGCCGGGCAGGGCACCGTCGGCCTGGAGCTGATGAACGACATGCAGGGGCCGGTCGACTACGTATTCGCCGGGATCGGCGGCGGCGGACTCATTGCCGGCATGAGCACGTATATTAAGGGCGTCAGCCCGTCCACCCGGGTCGTCGGCGTGGAGACGACCGGAGCCCCCTCGATGCGGCAATCGGTCGATTCGGGCGAGATCGTCACGCTCGGCGAGATCGATAAATTCGTCGACGGCACGGCGGTCAAGCGGGTCGGCGAGCTGACGTACGACATCTGCCGCGAGTTCCTCGACGACATCATTGTCGTGCCGGAAGGCAAAGTGTGCACGACGATTCTCGAGCTGTACAACGAGAACGCCATCGTGGCGGAGCCGGCGGGAGCGCTGTCGGTGTCGGCGTTGGAGTTTTACCGCGAGGAGATCGCCGGCAAAAATGTCGTGTGCGTCATCAGCGGCGGCAACAACGACATCGACCGGATGCAGGAAATCAAGGAGCGGTCCCTCATCTACGAGGGCCTGAAGCATTACTTCATCGTCAATTTTCCGCAGCGCGCGGGGGCTTTGCGGGAGTTTCTCGAATACGTGCTCGGACCGACCGACGACATTACGCGGTTCGAATATACGAAGAAAACAAGCAAAGAAAACGGTCCTGCGCTTGTCGGCATCGAGCTCAAGCACAAGGACGATTACGGTCCGCTGATCGAACGGATGGAGCAGCGCGGGCTGCGGTTCAGCGAGATTAACAAGGACCCGAATTTGTTTAATCTGTTGATCTAAGCCAACATAAACAAGCCTGACGAGAAGGGAGCGACCCCTTACGTCAGGCTTGTTTGCGTTGTCAGGCCGGATGGTTTTCCTGCGCCTTGGAGCGGTCCGGCGGCGCAACTGCCGCCCTGTCGAACTTAAACCAACGATTCAGCATGCCGTACACGAACTTCGATTCCTTCGTCAGCAGCGGTCCGAGAATCGCCAAAATCAACACGTACAGCGCGGCGAACGGCTGCAGGACGGTCAGCAGTCCGCCGGCTTTGCCGAGATTGGCCATAATGATGGAGAACTCGCCCCGGGAGACGATCGTCAGCCCGATGTTGGACGAGGCTTTCGGGGATAACCCGGCGCTCCGCCCGGCCAGCATCCCTGCCACGTAATTGCCGATGAGGGTCAGCAGCACCGCTCCCAAGGAGAGCCAGACGGCGCCGCCCAGCGTGAGCGGATCGATGGTCAGCCCGAAGCTGAAGAAGAACAACGCCCCGAAGAAATCCCGGAACGGAAGAATCAGCTTCTCGATCCGGTGTCTGTGCTCGGTCTCGGCCAGTACGAGTCCGACGAGCAGCGCCCCGATCGCTTCCGCGACATGAATCGTTTCGGAGAAGCCCGCAACGACCGTCAAAAATCCGAAGACGAACAGCAGAAACACTTCGTTGGACCGGATATTCAGGAAGCGGTTCAGCCAAGGCACCGCTTTGCGCCCGACGATCAGGAAGGCGAGCATGAAGCCGAGCGAGAGCAGCGCGGACAGGATAATGCCCCCTACCGAGGTGGCTCCGCTTAACAGCAGTCCGGACAGAATGGAGATATAGACGGCTAGAAACACGTCTTCGAACATGATGATGCCCAGAATCATTTCCGTCTCGGCATTGGCTGTCCGTTTCAGATCGACGAGCACTTTGGCGACGATCGCGCTGGAGGAAATCGTCGTAATGCCGGCAATGACCAGCGTCTCGTTCAGCGGGAATCCGGAGAGCCAGCCGAACAGCAGCCCGAGCGTGAAATTGATCGCGATATAGATCGTGCCCCCGACCGCGATGGAGCGCCCGGACTTGATCAGCCGGCCGACCGAAAATTCCAGTCCGAGATAAAAGAGCAGGAACAGCACCCCGAGGCGGCCCATAAATTCGATCAGCGGAGCGCTGTCGATGAAGCGGAAATCGAATGCCCCGAACTTCGGCGCATGGGGGCCGACCGCCATCCCGATCAAAATGTAAAACGGAACGACGGAAAATCGCAGCTTCGTAGAAAGCCAGCCCGCAACGGCAATGAGACAAATCGCCAGCCCGATCTCTAGAACGATGTGCTCCATAGGCTACAGGCTCCCTTGCTGAAGGAGCTCCTTCAGCGCCTTCAATTGCTTGCGTTCTCCCGCGACGACGAGCGTCGATTCCGCGTGAAGCCGGTACTCCGGGCCCGGATTAATGCAGTGCGTATGATTTTTCTCGGCAACGGCGATAATCGTCGCTCCCGTTTGCTTGCGGACGTTTAGCCCGCCGATCGTCTGCCCGACGCTGCCTGCGCCGGCCTCGATCTTAAACCATTCCACGACCAAAGCGTCCAGCGCCACTTCCATCGTTTCGAGCGATTTGGGCCGATAGCTCATCCCGCCGATAATACCGGCCATCATTCTTGCCTCGTCGTCGTCCAGCGTTACGGTGGAGACGGTCTCATCCGGATCGTCCGGATCAAAATGATACAGCTCTCTTCTTCCGTCGTCGTGGACGACCACGACCAGTTTATCGCCTCCGCGTGCGTGCAGTTGAAATTTTCGTCCGATTCCCGGAAGATCGGACTCTCGGATGTCTGTCATGGAATCTCCTCCCAAGTTTTGAATTGCGGGTCCGGCTGCCGGAGCCCGTAAACGATCAAACTTGGGGAGCGAGGTACGTAATCACCGTAAATTTTAAGGGCATCAGGAGCTGTTGCTTGAGCAGGAGGAAGATGGAACGGTCTGAGCGCCGCTCCAAGATGAAGGCAGGTATGGGAAATCGGATCGCTTCCGAAAGGAGATACGGCATGCCTGACGCAGGCGTGTGCATGTCGTTGTCCGTCTGTTGACGGGAAGCGGTGGAGACAGCGTGGGAGGCGCCCGATTGGCCCATCGTCATCGAGCGCGTGAGCGGCGGATTTTCCGCTTCAGCAATCGGGATGAACCAGGAGAACGTGAGGAACAGACCGGTAAGCAGCACGAAAAGGACATGAAGAGGGTGCTTATGTTGGCGTGCTGTCATCCACATTCCTCCTTTCGGAAAAAATCTCACTTAACCGAGGTGTTAACGTAGATTTATTGTAGCATTCATTTTCGGTCGATTGCAAATGCAAAAAAAACCGGAGGCTCTTGCGAACCCCGGCTTTTACGGATTTCGTTTCCGCTAAACCGCGGTCGCTCATCCGTGAATAGACTTCGATAGAAGTTTTTCTTATTTCGCGGCGACATTCTGGAGATCCAGAACGCCCTGGTAGATCGTTTCGAACAGCTCGTCGATATTCGCTTCCTCGATGCAGGAGAAGGCGACGCGGAGATCGGTTTCGCCGAGGGCGATCGTCCCGATGCCATACTTATCGAGCAGGTGCAGGCGCAGCGTTTCGGCGTCGACCGTCTTCAGCTTCAGGCACATGAAGTAGCCGGAGTTGAACGGGTAGTAGTCCCATACCTGATCGAATTTACCGGTATCGAGCAGTGCTTTGACACGGTTGGCGCGGCCTTTCATAATGTCGAACTTCTCCTGCTTCTGGGCTTTGAAGTCCGGCGATTGCAGCGCATGCAGCACGAACGTCTGGGACGGATGCGGGCCGCTGGAAATCGTTCCGCGGATAATGCCCATCGTTTTTTGCTCCAAAGCCGCCAGCGTCGCATCGCTTTGTCCGACGTACGTAATGAAGCCGACGCGGAAGCCCCACACGTATTCTTCCTTCGTCGCGCCGTCAATCTTGACCGACAGCACGCGCGGATGAAGTCCCGCCAATTGTCCGGCAAGCGACTCGTGCAGCGAATCTTCGAAGAACAGGCCGAAGTAAGCGTCGTCCGTGACGGCCACGACGTTGATGCCGGCTTCCGCCGCTTCCTTGATCGCGGCTACGATGGCGCGTCCTTCTTCCGGACCCGGCGTGTAGCCGGTCGGGTTGTTCGGGAAGTTCAGCACGACGATGGCTTTGCCTTTGTTCTTCTGCGCAAGCAGGGCGTCGCGAAGCGCTGCGGCGTTGAACTGACGGTCTTCCGTGTAGAGCGGGTAGTATACGAGCTCGGCGCCGCGGCGAATGCCGAAGGTCAGCTCGTAGTTTTCCCAGTTTTTATCCGGAATGAGGACAGCGTCTCCCGGACCTGCGAACAAATCGGCCACGATGCTCAGTCCGTGGGTCAGCGCGTTCGTCGCGATCGGATTGCCGAGGTTTTTGCCGTGAAGGGACGGATTTTCCTCGATCATCTTGCTGCGCCATGCGGCGCGCAGCTCCGGCTTGCCCGCCGGCGGGGCATATTCGTAAATGTCCTTCGGATTGTATGCGGACAGTGTGTCTTGGATGACTTTGAGATGCATCGGCTGACCGTTCTCCAGCGCCGTGCCGATGGTGGCGTTGAACTTCTTGGCCTTCGCCTTTGCTTCAGCGGATTGGCTCAGGATGCCTACTTTCGGAAAATAAATCTGTTTGCCGAGCTCGGACAGCATGTCGTAGACGTGCGGGCTTTCCTTTTGAATGGTCTCATTTAAACTTTGGGCAAGAGGGTTCATGACGCTCCATCCTTCCATGTTTCTTCATTGCTTACATTAGACCATATTATAACACTTTTCATATGGCAGCGTCACGGAGTTTCGGATTTTGCGGCAGAGCCCTTTCGTATGGGGCCGGAGCGTGCGGCGGGCGTATTTGCCGGGGGCTCTTGGTTTTCCCGGAGGAGCTGTGTTACCATAGGGGCAGCAAAAATATGGGTAGCGGATTGGCGTGAAGGAAGCAGTCCGCAAAGCGGGGGGCAACGATGTCAGCCATCATACGATACGAGAAAATAATGGAGCTGCTCATGGCGCACCGCGAGGTGTCCGTCGCCGATTTGGCGGACAAGCTCGGGGTGACGGGAAAGACGATCCGGCAGGATCTCGAGAAGCTGGAAAGCAAAGGACTGCTGCACCGTACGCACGGCGGCGCCGTGCTGGCCAATGAAGGCTATTCCGGCTTGTTGGCCGGGCTCGCGCCGAATCCGAAGCATCCGGACGAGAAGCGGGAGGCGGCGGAGTGGGCGCTGCGGTTCGTCGAGCCGAACGACATTATCGCGCTCGACAGCGGCAGCACGACGCTGGAGATGGCCAAGCTGCTCGACAATGCGCCGCTGACGGTCATCACGAACGATCTGTATATCATCAGCGAGCTGATCAAGAAGGACCGCGTAAGGCTGGTCGTCCCCGGCGGCTTCCGCAGCCGGAATATGCTGGTCAGCGAAGAAGCCGCGGAATTTCTCGGCAGGCTGAATGTCCAGAAGGCGTTCCTGTCCACGACCGGGATTCATCCGGAGTACGGGTTTACGATCTTCACCCATTCCCACGTCGGGCAAAAACGGGCGATGATCGATTCCGCGAAGCAGGTGTTTTGCGTGGCGGACCACAGCAAGTTCGACAAGTGCGCCCTGATCACGTTCGCGAAGCTGTCCGAAATCGGCGTGATCGTAACCGATCCGTATTTGCCGGAGGAGACGGCGCGCAGCTACGAAGCGGCAGGTACGCGAATCGAGCGGAACCGGCGGAGCCGGGCCGGAAGGTAGCGTTGGAGCGGCATGCACTCAGATGCGGCTTGACCATCCGCCGTGCCGCAGCGAGCGCCGAATGGGGACGCTTGCGATCCGGTAGCCCGCGCATCCGCCCGGCAAATGCCGCTGAAGTGGGCTTGTACGCGTGCGGCCGTTTGAGTGAAAAGCCTAGATGAAGAGGGCGGAGGCGGCGAAAGATCATGCTCGTTACTCGCGTCTGCGGTTTCGTATGTACTTGTTGGTTCATTTTGGTTCAAAAATATTTCATTTGAACTTAAATGAACGTATGGTTTATAATAGCAGTGACCATGCAAATACGGGAGGAATTATACGATGTCTATGGAAATTCGTTACGCGACCAACCCGACGGAAACGAAAACGTACGATACGGAACGTTTGCGCCAAGAATATTTGATCGAAGGCTTGTTTGTGCCGGGCAAGCTGAATCTGGTGTACAGCCACGTGGACCGCTTTATTACGGGCGGCGCCGTACCGACGACGGAGGCGATCCTGCTTGAAGCGGATAAGCACGACATGGGGGCGGACTATTTCCTAGAGCGCCGCGAAATCGGGATCATTAACGTAGGCGCCCAAGGCGTCGTCACGGTCGACGGCACCGATTACGTGCTGGAGAACAAAGACGGCCTGTACGTCGGCCTCGGCAACAAGCAAGTCGTGTTCAAGAGCGCGGATGCCGCGAATCCGGCGCGCTTCTACCTGAGCTCGACTCCGGCGCATAAAAATTACCCGACGCAAAAAGTTGCGATCAGCGAGGCGGAGCCGCAGCATCTCGGTTCGATCACCAACTCCAACGAGCGCACGATCTATAAATACATTCACTTGAACGGCATCCAAAGCTGCCAGCTCGTGATGGGCATGACGCTGCTGAAGCCGGGCAACATGTGGAACACGATGCCTTGCCATACGCATAACCGCCGCTCGGAAGTGTATTTCTACTTCGATATGCCGGAAGACGGCGTCGTCTTCCATCTGATGGGCGAGCCGACGGAAACCCGTCACGTGGTTGTCCGCAACGAGCAGGCGATCATCAGCCCAAGCTGGTCGATCCACAGCGGCGTAGGCACGAGCAATTATACGTTCATCTGGGCGATGGCCGGAGAGAACCAGGAGTTCTCCGACATGGACGCGGTCGCCATGAAAGATTTGAAGTAAGGCACCGGGAAGTGAAAAGCACAGTTTCTTTGAAGCGCGAACCTTACGGGTACGGCTCAAGAGGCTGTGCTTTTTCGTTTTGCCCAGTGATGTTTTCGGCTGTTTTTTGGAAAATGCGAGGGGAAAGAACGGTGATTGGATAATGCGGTCGGCGATTTTGAGTAGAGTGCTCGTGAACCTGAAGTAAAATAGCGGAACTGCGATGCATTTAATTTGGTCGGGGATGCTGTTTTGTTGGAAATAGAGCACGGGAAAGGCGTTATGTGGGCTTTTTTCGGTACGGGGACCGCAATTCGACACGAATAAAACACTAGGGGGTGTGCTAAGCGATTCGAATCTAGTTTCATAGGAGTGATAGCTCATTGAAGTTTCTTTATTTTGGCAGCCGGCGCAGGCCGGAAGAGGCGCGCCCTGCGTAGCATCCGGGGCTGCCTATGCTCGAGGCTTTAAGCGGGCAGCACCATGCTCCCCGCTCAAGCTTGAGCGCGCTGCGGCGCCGGTTCACCGTCGCCAGCGCCTTCCGGCGATCCGCTCCAGCTAAAACATGCTCCAGTCGAACGCTTCCGACATCGTCTGCAGCAGGTGGACGCCGGCGATGCTGTTGCCCTTATCGTTCAGCGCCGGACCGACGACACCGATGCCGTACCGTCCCGGCACGAGAGCGAGAATGCCGCCGGCGACGCCGCTTTTGGCCGGAAGCCCGACGCGGATGGCGAACTCGCCGGAGGCGTTGTACATGCCGCAGCTGACCATGAACGTTTTGGCGATTTGCACATAGCGCCGCGGCACCAGTTCCCGTCCCGTCAAGGGATCGGTTCCGTTCATCGCCAGAACGAGCGCCATGCGCGCCACATGGCGGCAGGTCGCTTCCACGGAGCAGTGCTTGAAATAAACGTCCAGCACCGGCTCCACTTCTTCGTCCAGCACTTTGTTGTCTTTAAGGAAATAGGCAAGGGACCGGTTCCGGTGCGCGGTAGCGGCTTCGGAACGGTACACCGCTTCGTTGAAGGTCAGCGTCGGGTCGCCCGCGAGCTCGCGGAAGAAGGAGAGGATGCGCTCCGTCTTTTCCGCGGGGGTAGCGCCCCGGATCAATGACGAGACGGCGATGGCTCCCGCGTTGATCAGCGGGTTGAACGGGATGCCGGGCTCGACCAGCTCCAGCTTCAGCATGGAGTTGAAGTCGTCGCCGGTCGGCTCCATGCCGACCTTGCGGAAAACGCCTTCTTCGCCTTGATCCATCAAGGCGAGCAGCAGCGTGAACACTTTAGAGATGCTTTGCAGGGTGAAGGACAAGCGGCTGTCGCCTGCCGTTACTTCGCGTCCTGCGGCGTCGAGCAGCGCGATTCCCAAGGCGTCGCCCGGAGCGTGCGCCAATTCGGGGATGTAGGAGGCGGGCTGGCCGTGCCGGGATTCCTTGCGGCTCGTTTCGAGCCAGGCCGGAAGCTGCTCGGCCAGCCGGTTCAGTTCGGTTTCGGATGTCATCGTTTGCGGGAGCCTCCTTGGGGTCCATAAGTGCGATTTACCTTTAGCATACCGCTTTTGCGCCGCGATGAAAAGACGGGTATTTTCAGGTAATCGCCAGGTACCGGATGGCTCCGCAAGCTTCCCGAATTTTACTTTTCTTGGTGGTGCGGACAGTATGCTTTCATAAGCGCGATCGTTTCCGCATCGAGCTCGCCGCCGCGCTGTTCCAGTCCGTCCATGACCTGACTCAACTTGCGTTCTTTCAGATTTTGGCCGAACTTGTATTTGCCCGTGATTCGTTCCACGCGAATGCGCACCACGGACGTTCCCCGAAGCTGCGGCACATAGGCGGGATCGGCGGGATCGATCGGGTCGTAGCCGCCCTCCGGCTGCAGCTTGCGCATGAACGCGCCCAGCGCCTCCGCCTTTTGCTGCAGATCGTCGACCGGCTCGCCGTAGCCTTTGATGACGACGGATTTGAAATAGGCCGTAGCCGGGCAAGCCAGCTTCGGATCAAGGACATAAGACGGCACGATGGCGTATTCCTTCGCGACGGAGAAGGTGACTTGCGGCCGTGCCTTCAAATTGGCCATTTTTTGACCGATTTTACTGCCGTGAAAATAGAGCGCCCCTTCGTGAAAGACGAAGTTCACCGGCGTCAGCTCCGGCCATCCGTCTTCGCCCGTCGTGCCGAGCACGCCAAAGCTCACTTCCTGCAAAAAGCTCTCCGTTTCCTGCGAATCCATCATTTCGAATTCTTTTCTTCTCATCGTTCAGTCCTCCAGTCTCAAATAATAGTGCAGGAACGCGTCGTCCCGCACATAGCCCATCGCTGCGTACAGACGCTGTGCCGTAACGTTGTCGACGGCCGTGGACAGCTGCAAGCCTTTGGCCCGGGTAGCGCGGGCGTGGGCCTCGGCGGCTTTCATCAGCGCCCGGGCGACGCCCTGCTTGCGGGCGTCCGGGTGGACGAACAAGTCGTTCAGCGTCCAGATGCGCATCATTGCAATGGAGGAAAGCGTCGGGTACAGCTGGGTAAAGCCAAGCGGCCGGCCCGGATCCTCCGTATAGGCGAAAAAGATGACGGACTGCTGCCGCTCCAGATTGTCGCGCAGAAAGCGCTCGGCCCTTTCCACGTCGGAGGGCTGCCTGTAAAACTGGCGGTAAGCGTCAAACAGCGGCGCCAGCGCCTCAATATCGCCGTGTTCGGCTTGACGAACGGTCAAGGAATGCGAAGGGATCATCGTATCTTGCTCTCCTTCCGGATAGTTGCCGCCGCAGGTGCAGGCGGTTTCTAAATATTCGACATCGTACCTCGATTACTGACAATGGAAAAGAGCCAATTATGTGCTTTTTTATTAGACCATTTCAATCGATCTCCAATCGTTAAACCTTTCTTCTGCTGCCACATTTTGTGTTATTATGAATTTAAGAGAAACAATGGCACATGAGCCCATGAAATGCACGGAAAGCGAAGCGCACATGCCGGAGATGGAGGAAAAGATGCCATGCCATTTCATTCGGGAAGGACAAGAAGCCGGGGCGCTGCAGTCAAGGGAAAAACTCCGCGTGCGGTGCACGGCGCTCCTTCGTGGAAGCAGGACCGGGCCCGGTACTTGACTTTCGAGTACATTCAGAGGCTTCAGCAAAATGCGGGAAATCGGGCGGTGCAGCGTTGGTTAGGACGGTCATCCGTTCAGAACTTTCTACGGAGGTCTGTAATGGCCGCGAGGGACCGGGTCAGTGATTTGCAGCGGTATAAAGCGGACACAGAGCCTGAAATGGCCTATCTTCTCAGGCAAACTGCCGAGCTCCACAGAACCTTCGCCAAGTTCGTTGCTCGGATGGACGCGCTTTTCGGCAAGCCCGACGCTCTAAATGATACGGAGCTGAAGCGGAGAGAGGCGGATGCGGACTTCCAGGCCGGGCAAATTTTACAGCAGGTCGCCGGTGTTGAAGCCCGTTGCGAACAAGTGAGCAAAGCCATCGGGGCCTTGTGGCGGAAGCATGCCGTCAGCCGTTTTGCCGTTCCGATGGCGACGCCGCTGCCTGGTTTTCAAGAAACGGGGATTGCCGGAGGGCACCAGGAGGAGGACTTGAAGCATTTTTTAACACGCCATCCCGAGTACCACGTGGTAGAGATTCGTAAAAAAACCGTGCAGGGAACGACGCTGCGGCTTTATAAGCAGTATATGTGGAAGAAGGACGGCCGTCCGCCGGCGCCGGCCAATATATCCGAACGGCCTGCGGCCCATAATTCGACGCCGGACGGATGGGTAGCAGCGGAGGTTCGTCTAAGTACGGCGGGAAATCTCGCCCGTTGGCTGGATCGCGGAAAGGATGCGGCGAACGAATGGGACGCTTTTTAATCGGGGCGCTCCCGGCCATCCCGCGGGCGGAAATAATGTTCGACAAATTCAGGGAAAATCTTGCTTCGCTGAGATGAATTTCTTCAAAATATACCGAAAGATATATTGCTTAAAGATCGCCTACTGTGTAAAAATCAAGTTAAGTTAGTAAAAAAAGGTGTGGTCCTTTGATGATTCGAGACGCTTCCCTCGACAAGAGGCTTCTTTCAGCTCCTCCCCTTGCTTCAAGATCCGAAAATCCTCCTTTGCGTACCGGGAATCCGGTGGCTTTCAAAATGAAGGATATGCAGCGGACCTCGGGCAATCGCGCGGTCCAGCGAATGATGTCCGGCGGCACGGCCCAGCGGACGGTAATGGAGGAGGACGAGCTGCAGATGAAGTCTGCGGCACCTGCCCAACGGATGGCCATGGAGGAAGACGAACTCCAGATGAAATCTGCAGCGCCGCCCGTTCAGAGAAAAGGCGAAGGGATGCCGGAGCCTGTCCGGGCGAAGATGGAGCAGGCATTCGGAACGGACTTTTCCGACGTAAGGGTGCATACGGGGAATCAGGCGGAACAGGTCGGAGCGCTCGCTTATGCCCAGGGCGATGACATTCATTTTGCGCCCGGCCAATACAATCCCGAAACGTCCAAGGGACAGGAGCTGCTTGGTCACGAGCTTGCGCACGTCGTTCAGCAAAAGCAAGGACGGGTGAAGCCGACGACGGAAGTCAACGGCGTGGCAGTGAATGCCGATCCTTCGCTGGAGCGGGAAGCCGATCAATGGGGGATCAAAGCGGCGCAAACGAAACTCGATTCGGCTCGTTATCGGGCCGGCTTTGGAGACTGATGGTCGTGTCCGCTAAAAAGAACAAGGATACGCCGGGATACGCAACGGCTTGGGAGCATTACGAGCGGGAATGGGCGAGGCTCGATTTGCGGCTGGCGATCCTGATGAAGCTGATGGAGGGGCCCGACACGTCCGCCGATCCCTCGCTCCTGCCGTTCAAAGGACTCGTGCTGACGGAAGAAGAAATGCACAGGCTGCTCTATGACGGGGACGACAGGGACGAGGATGCCGAGCTTGCGGATCTGCGCCGGCAGTTGGCCGCGATGGACCGGGAGCTGGCCCGGAAGCGGCAGGTCTCCCTGGAGCAAGGGAGCTTCCTACCGGTCCCCTATGTGTCGCAGATGTTCGGATTGAATGAATTTGAAGAGCAGACGCTGCTGATGGCGCTAGCCCTGGAGACGGACCGCAAGTACGAAAAGCTGTATGCCTACGTTCAGGACGACGCCACCAGCAAGTATTTGACGCCTGAGCTTGCGTTGCGGCTGTACGGCCTGTCCGGAATGGACGGGAGCGGGCTGCTTAAGGCTTTTATGAACGGAAGCCGGCTGCAGGAATGGTTTTTCCGCGGCGAAGCCCGGACGGCCGATCCGACAAACGGCTCGCTGCTTACGCGTCCCTTGCGGCTGGATGAGCGGATGACCGCTTTCCTGCTGGGGATCGGATATACGGATGTGTCCCTGCGCCAGTGCACCAAGCTGTACGAGGCGGACCGGGAGCTGCCGGATTTGGAAACGGGGCACGAGCTTCAAGGACGGCTGCGCGCATTTATCGAACGGCGGGCAGAGTCCGACCCGCTCCCGGTATTTTGTTTATGGGGGCAGCCCGGCTCCGGAAAGAAGCTGCAGACGCGGCACGCGGCGGCTCATTGGGACAAGCCGCTGCTGGTGGCGAACGTCGAAAACCTGCTTCGGGACGAACGTCCGTTTTCCGAGCTTATGGTAAAGGTGCTGCGCGAAGGGATGCTCTATGGAGCGGTCGTTGCGTTTGAGCGTTTTCACCTGCTCTTGGGAGAGGACGAAAGCATCGGGAAAAAACGGATGGAGCTGTTGAACCGGCTCCAGTCGGTGCAGGAGCCGCTTTTTCTCTTGTCGGAGCAAGCATGGAATCCCCGTCCGCTGCAAGGGAGGAAACTGTTTCTGGAGGTGGAGGTTCCCGTACCCGAAGCGGCAGAGCGCCGGAAGCTCTGGGAAAGCTGGAGTGCGGAACGGCGTCTGGAGGATGCCGCGGATTGGGAAGCGCTTGCCGGGAAGTTCCGCTTCTCGCCGGGGCAGATCGCAGCCTCTCTCGATTATGCGGTTCAACTGCTGCGCTGGGACGCCCCCGAAACGAATCGGGCTGGCGGATCCGATGCGATTTACCGGGCCTGCTATGCCCAGGTACAGCATAACCTGAAGAAAAAGGCTGTGCGAATCGAGCCGAAATACGATTGGGACCGGGTCATCCTGCCATCCGAGCAAAAAGAACAGTTGAAGCATGCTTGCGCCAGGCTGCAATACCGCGGTACGGTGCTCGGCGACTGGGGATTCGACCGTGCGCTAGCCTACGGCAAAGGCGTCAGCCTGTTATTCGCGGGTCCCCCTGGCACGGGCAAAACGATGTCCGCGCAGGTGCTGGCCAAAGAGGTGCAGCTCGAAATTTACAAAATCGATCTGTCGCAGGTGATCAGCAAATACATCGGCGAAACGGAGAAAAACCTGCACGAGGTGTTCAGCGAAGCGCAGCTCAGCAATGCCATCCTGTTTTTCGACGAAGCGGATGCGTTGTTCGGCAAGCGGTCTGAGGTCAAGGATTCGCATGACAAGTATTCCAATGTGGAAACCGCGTACTTGCTGCAAAAAATGGAGGAATACGACGGCATTACCATTTTGGCTACCAACCTTCAGCAAAATTTGGACGAGGCGTTCATGAGGCGTTTCGGCTTCATCGTAAAATTTCCGTTTCCGGATGCCGAGCATCGCGAGCAAATATGGCGCGGACTGATTCCGTCCGAAGCTCCGGTCGAGGACGATATCGATTTTCGCTTTTTGGCGTCCAAGTTCGAGCTGGCCGGGGGATATATCAAAAATATCGTGCTGTCCGCGGCCTTTATGGCGGCCGAGCAGCGATGCGCTATCGGCATGAAGCAGCTCATGCTTGCGGCGCGCAACGAGCTGCGCAAAAACGGCAAGATCTGGATCCGCGAGGAAATGGGAGAATACGCCGACTTGTTCGATTGAGACGAGAAGCGGAAAGGGGGGAAGCGCATGGCCGATTACACGGTGATCGCAGACGTGGGAAATACGCTGGTCAAGCTGTTAAGAGAGCATTTGACCCCTAAGCTTCTGTCTCAGCCGGAATCAATCGGACTGGCCTCGCCTACGGATAAGGGAGATTTTCAGCTCACGCTGTTTTTGTACAGCATTCAGGAAAATACCGAGAACCGGAGGACGTCGATGATCGGAAGGGGGACGGACACGCTGCAGTATCCGCCGATGGCGTTGAATTTGGTTTATCTCGTTACCTGCCATTCGGCTTCGGAGATCGCGACCCGTTCCTTCGACGAGCACCGAATTATGGGGAAAGTGATGCAGGTGTTTCACGACCATGCCGTCCTGCGGGGTTCCGGTCTCCAAGGGGCGCTGGCCGACAGCAATGAAGCGATCCGGATTGCGCCGCAGCCGATTACGCTGGAAAACGCGGTCAGCCTTTTCTCCAACACGCCTTACAAATTATCGCTCAGCTACATGGTCGGGCCCGTTTATCTGGACTCTACCCGCACGAAGCAAACTACACGGGTTGCGGAAGCGCAGTTCAAGCTGGAAGAGCGGGAAGGAAATTAATGATGGAGCGCTTGCGCAGCGAGGTGAAAGTCAAGCTGGCTCTGGTCGTCAAGCCGGTAGATATCGTAACCGGTTTTGCGCCGGCCGCCGTACCCCGGTTGGTTGTGGAGGGCGTGCCATGCAGACCGGTTCGCAAGCCGGACGGAACGTTCCTGCTGCTCGGCTTGCCCCCGGGAATGTACAGTATTACCCTCGGCGCGCCGCCGCATTATGCGGACAGCAGGACCGTTGTCAATACGGCCGCTTTGTCCCCGCTGGAGCCTGTGGAGCTGATGCCGATGCTGCCGACGTCCTCCTATCCTTTTGCGCCGGGAACGACGTTGATTCGCGTCAGAGCGAAAGGTGCGCCCGGGGTGTCTGCCATCCTGCGGGCGGCTGTGACGGACGGGAATCTGGCCTGCGCGAAGCTGCCCCAAGATGCGGACCAAGGCGAAGCGGAGCTTGCGTTCGGCGCTGTGCACCGGCTGGTTAGCGGCCGATGCTACTATGTGCTGGATCCTGATCCGGCGAAAAGGGAGTTTATCCGCATTGCCGCTCTTCATGAAGCGAACCGCAGAGCGAAGCTGCAGACGCCGTTCCGGTTTGCTCATCGCAAAGGAACCGTAGTGACGGACGTGGCGGAAGGCGCTGCCGACGGACGGGGGGAATGGGCGGCCGCTTTTCCGCCGCAGGGCGTGAAACGTTTTGTTTGCGCGGTTCATTTGTTCTTGTCCGACGACGAATCGCTTATTCTGGATCAGGAGGTGCAAGTGGAAGAGGGACAACCGGTACAGCTCGGGCTGCTCCCATCTACCGACGAATAAGGAAGCGGAGGGAAGTAAGGTATCGATACATAAGCCAGCATACATCCGGGAAATCGATAGCATGAGGAATAGCGATGACGATTGGGAGGGAGGAACTGATTCGGAATATGACGATATCCGGATCAGGAACAAATGGCTGAATATTTATCGCCGGGAGTATACGTGGAAGAGTTCGACAGCGGCGGTGTGCCGCTGGGCGGGGTCAGCACCAGCACGGCGGGCTTTATCGGTCTCGCTGCCAGAGGGCCGGTGGAAGGGCTGCCGCAATTCATTACCAGCATGAATGATTTTACACGGCAATTCGGAGGATATCTCGCTGAGAACGTTTTTGGCTCTTACCGGTATTTGGCCTATGCGGTCGAGCACTTCTTCGTGAACGGCGGCTCGCGCTGCTACGTGATGAGGGTGGCTCCGTCCGATGCGAAGTCCGCGTCGAACGACGGAAGCTCCGCGCTCCGGCTCTTCGCCAAAAATCCGGGCGAATGGGGAAACCGGGTCCGGGTCGTACTGGAGCCGGCAAGCAAAGCGAAGACGCAAATTTATGAAATTTTGGGCGACGCCGCCATATCCAAGAAGTACCGCGTGAAAAGCAACGCCGGTTTTAGAGCGGGAGACATCGTTGCCTTCGATAACGGCGAGAGCAAGCAGTACAACCGCGTCGTTTCGTCGCAGGACAACATCATCGAGCTGGAAAGCCCCTTGGAAGGCGGCGAAGAGATCGTCGACGCCAACCTGCTTCCGGCGAAGGTGCTCACGACGTGCGAGTTTACGCTGCATGCGTTCTACGGGGACGAAGCGGAAACGTACGAGCGTGTTTCCCTTAACGTCACGGCCCCGAATCATGTGGAGAAAGCGATCGGCAAGTCCAATATTATCGGTGTCTCCTGCGACGGAGCGGACCATGGCGCGGTTCATCCGTTCGAGGTCATCTCCGGGCAGCCGGAAGAGGCCGGCAAGTTCGTGATCGAGCTGTCGGGAGGCAGCGACGGTTCCGCGGACGCCTTGTCGGCGGGAGATTTTATGGGTCAGGACCTCGGTCCCGGCAAGAGAACTGGCATCCAGGCTTTTATCGACAACGACGAAGTCAGTCTGATGGCCGTGCCCGGCGTAACCGACCCGAACGTGCAGCTCGCGCTCGTCGCGCACTGCGAAAATTTGGGCAGCCGCTTCGCGATCCTGGACATTCCGCGGGATAAAACGAAAATTGCCGACGTGATGACGCACCGCGATATATTCGATACGCAGTATGCCGCCATGTACCATCCTTGGCTGCAGGTGTTCGATCCGTTGGACAAGCGTAATATTTACATACCGCCATCGGGCTCCGTAGCCGGCATTTATGCCCGCAGCGACAATACGCGGGGGGTTCATAAAGCGCCTGCAAACGAAGTCGTGCGCGGCTGTGTCGGGCTCGACTGCCAGTACAACAAAGGCGAGCAAGATATTTTGAACCCGCGCGGCGTCAACCTGATCCGTTCCTTTACAGGCCAAGGGATTCGCGTATGGGGCGCGAGAACGCTTTCCTCGAACGGGCTGTGGAAATATGTGAACGTCCGCCGTTTGTTCATTTTCGTGGAAGGCTCGATCAAGAACGGGACGAACTGGGTCGTCTTCGAACCGAACGACGAGAAGCTGTGGGCCCGCGTTCAGCGTACGATCGACGCGTTCCTGACCCGTGTCTGGAAAGACGGGGCCCTCGCGGGGACAAGCCCGGGCGAAGCGTTCTATATTCAAATCGGCCGCAACACGATGACGCAGGACGACATCGATAACGGCCGCCTGATTTGCGTGATCGGCATCGCTCCGGTCAAACCGGCGGAATTCGTCATTTTCCGGATTACGCAAAAAACCGGTTCGGAATAATGGATGGCTACAGTAGAAAGGGGTATAGCTCAGCATGGCAGTGGAACGCACCGATCCGTATCGCAAGTTTCGATACAGAGTAGAGGTTGAAGGGATTCAACAAGCGGGCTTCAGCGAGGTTTCCGGCTTCGACGCTTCGCTCGATGTGGTGGAATACCGCAATGGAAATGAAGTTATTACGCCCCGCAAGCTCCCGGGATTGGCCAAATACGGCAATATTACGCTGAAGTGGGGAGTTACCGACTCCTTGGATTTGTACGAATGGATTTCCAGTTGCGTACAGGGCAAGGTGACCCGCAAAACCGTAACCATCATCGCGCTCGATGAAGAGGGGCAGGACGTGGCGACCTGGCAGATCATCGAAGCATGGCCTTGCAAATACACGGCGCCGGATTTCAACGCCACGGCTTCCGACGTCGCCATTGAAAATTTGGAGCTGGCGCATGAAGGCATGACGCGGACGAAGTAACGACCGGAAGCGCCGGAAGGAACAAGGGCAGCAGGACTAGCTTTTGTTTTCTTCCGGCAGGCTTCTGACAAAGGAGGACATCATGGAGTTTAGAACAGAATATGAATTCGAGCTTCCGCGTGGTTATGTGGACGAGAACGGCAGCTTGCACAAACGGGGCGTGATGCGTCTGGCTACCGCAGCCGATGAAATATTGCCGATGCGGGATCAGCGCGTGCAGCAAAACCCGAGTTATTTGAGCATCATTTTGCTGGCCAGAGTCATTACCAAGCTGGGCGATTTAAGGGCGATCGATACGAAGGTGATCGAAAGGTTGTTTACATCGGATCTTGCTTTTCTGCAAAACTTTTACCGGCAAATCAACGAAGTGGAGAAGCTCAGCGTGCGCACCGTTTGTCCGAAATGCGACCACGAATTTGAGGTGGACATCTCTTTTTTAGCCGAGACGGAGGGGAACTGACGGTTTATCCGGCAGATAAGATTTATGAGGAAGCCGCGTTCCTGGCTTATTATTTTCATTGGCCTCATGAAGATATCATGAACATGGAGCATCGCGAACGGCGGCGGTGGTGCTCGGAAATTTCGCGCATCAACCGCAGCCTGAACGATGAGCCGGACAACCCCTTCGACGTCTTTAAAAAGAGGTGACGCCCATGAGCGCAGCCGATTCGGAACTATTCGGACAAGCGTTTCGTTTTATGGTGGAGCTTGACGGCATGCTGGTCGCCGGCTTCTCCGAGGTTAGCGGACTGCAGTCGGAGCTGGAGTACGAGGAGGTCGCCGAGGGCGGGGTGAACGGGTATACGCACCGCCTGCCGAAAGGGACGAAATCGCCTCCGATCGTATTGAAACGGGGAATCACGAAGTCGAGCGATCTGTGGGACTGGTATTTCAGCGCCGCAGGAGGCAAGGTGAAGCGCAAAAGCGGCTCGATTATTATGTACGACGCCTCGTGGCAGGAAATGATCCGCTGGAATTTCTTCGGCTGTTATCCGGTCAAATGGTCCGGACCCGAATTGAGCGCTTCGAGCAGCGAGGTCGCGGTCGAGACGATCGAGCTGGTGCACAACGGATTAAAGGCCATTTACGCCCGTTAGCGGAAGGAATGCGGATGAAAGGCGGGGGCACGGACGATGAGAACGACGAAGCGCATCCAAGCGGGGCCGGCGCCCAGCATGCCGGGACATCTCCGGTTCGCCGAACAAATCACGCGCAAATACGGCTTTGCCTCCAGGAATTACCTGGGACCGCAAGCGCTAACCCTGCTGGAGCCCGGAGAAGGGGATTCCCCCGTTCAACATGTCTCCTTGGTTCAATTGACACTTCACTTGAAATTTCAAATGCAATCGCTCAAGCAAGAAGAGCGGGACATGCTTCGAACGTACCGGAGAACGCTTCATTTGCTGGAAAAGCTGGCTTTGCGGTATGACGCTTCGGAACGCAAGGCAAGCTCTTTGTCGCCGGCAGGCGGGGGAACGGCATCGCGGATTGCTGCGGCGAATTCGGCAACCGGCACGACGCGGGCGGATCGGCAGGAAAGCAAGGCGTTACGTTCAGATGTCGGGGAAACGAAACGAGCGTTTGCTCCTACGCCCACGACTTTGGGGGCGCACCGACACGCTCCGACGAACCGAGAATCGGCAGGTTCGCGAAATTCCGCGGATGCAGGAACCGTGCAGTCGGTCTCGGCGGGGCAGATGGTTCACCCGATCAGGCATATACGCGATCGTGGGACGAGAGAGCCTTTGGCGCTGCGCAGGGATTATCGCTTTGCCGAGCGTTCAGGCAGCAGGCATAATGAACGGGCGCGGCGTGTGCGTGCTGAACAAGTGCGACAGGCCAGACGGAAGCAAGAGTCCAAGGCGATGGCGGTACTGAGAACACGCGATGCGGCAGCGGAAGTAAGGGAGCATCGCGACGAACGGAAACGGGGCTTGCTGCTGGGACCTTCTCCGGGAGAAGGCAGACGGAGTCCACTGTTTGAGCGTGAGTGGCGCAAACCGGAGCAAGAGCAGGGACAAGCCTTCGGGCGGGTCTTGGAATGGAAGCGGGTTTCCTTGCGGCAGCAGGCTTTCAATCCTATACATATACATCGGACAACACAGCTTTATTCGGTCAAGGCCGATGATGTCCTAATTCAAAATAGAAGCGAGAGCCATGGTCCCCGTTCACGTGGACGTTTGGAAAAAGCGTCAAGTCGGGTTGATTCGGACGATAAGAGGCATCGGACGCTAGAGAGAAATCGTGGGCGAAGCACGGGTTGGGAAAACCGCGGAACGGCACCCGTTGCCGGACGGTCGTGGCTTAGGCCGAAGGGAACATCCTCCCTCGGCATGGGAATTTTGCTGCAGCATGGTATTGGTTTGTTCGAAGCGGGTTCTTTGAGCGGTCATCGGCCGCCGGATGCCCGGCTTGAAAAGAGGCGCATGACGGGAAGCCGCCAAACGGATGCTGCTGCGGCAGCTTCGGAAGGCCGCCTGTTTGAACTTGGGCCGCTACGTATTGCCGGTCCGGTCAAGCTTTCGGCTACTTCTTCGGTGCGAGACAACATATCGGGGCTTTATGAGACGGTTATTTTTTCTACCGCCTTAATACGCAGTGTTCCTCATAGCATGCTGATGAACCGTTATTGGCCAAGCGACTTGTCAACCACAACCGTCTTCGAACGAGCGCATCGGCAAATGGCGAAGGCCGGCCTTATCTACGGTCGGGCACCTTCGCTCGCGCAGCGGAAAGCAGGGGACGAAGCATCGGTTTCGCTTCGGTTTCGTTATCCGATGAGCGTGTCCTTACGCCATGATGGTGCTTTTATCAGCCGCAGTCCGGGGCGAAGCCGTGAGAGTTTGGGCGGTAACGGTGTCACTCTGATGCTTGCCGGTACCGTACCGTCCACTGGCACTTCTGCGGTTGAATACGATAGTTCGGCGCGTTCGGACGGGTCTATTCTCCTTCGCAGCCGAATGCTCATGTCAAGCGAACGGTTATATGTCGGCCGCATTGCCAAGGCAGAGAACGGAGAAAGGATGGCTAGTGGGCGTGTTACCGCTCAGCCTAAGCGCGCAGGTGCAAAAACCGGCATGCCGGTAACTAGCCTATCCGGGGTGAACATCGTTTCGCCGATCGTCTTGGGCATACGATCATCCGCCGTCGAAGGGCTGCAATTCCGCCACCATCCTCTGATGTCTGAAGGAAGGGCAGCGTCTATTGGACCGCAGATTTATGCAGCCGACTCCATAGGGGCGTTAAAGCAGCACTATGCTCGTCGGCATCAAGCGTCCCGATCCGCTTCAGCGACGACAAGGAAAAATGCTAGGCATGATGCGGCGCAAGGTTTTGCGGGCGAAACGGTTGGAAGCTTTACAGGCGGGGCGGCTTTGGGCTCTACGAATCAAGTAATCCGTAGCTTTACAGATGGAGCGGGTTCAGGTCTTGCGAATATTGTGCTTCGAAGCATGCCAGACGAGATACGCGAATCGGAAGGATGGGGTTGGGATTCGACAGATGTACGGAGACATCCGGTTGTTCCGGCGCAGTACAAACAATCCCGGTTTTTATCCGTACATTCCTTTATGCTTCATAAACCGGTTAACTTAAGCTCGGGGGGGAGGTTAAGTGCCCTTTTCCCGAAATTAACGGATTTTGCGGGTAAAATCGCGGGAAGCCGTATTGCTTTGAAGGACGGTGCTGCGGAAGAACGGGTAATGCGTAGACATCCGGCAGGTTCGGATGCGACGCTGCATAAACGGAACAGCGCCGTATATCCTTCGGCTTCAGAAGGAAGCATGGCTCCATCGGCACATGCTCAATTCAGGGCCGTCTCCTCGCAGTGTGCCAGGACAGGTCAAGCGATTGTGTTCGGACCGCCATTTGTACAAGAATTGCCGGGCACTTCGACTCGTATGGCAGCGATTATAGCAAACAAGCTCCCGCAGGTTCGCGCAGACTGGTCGTCTGCTGCAACTGCGAGCGCCTTGGGCGTATTGCCGCCGCGCGCTCCGCAACGTCCGTTGGAGCTGTATCCGTTGCGGGCTGACACGCAGCGTCCGTCAATGGTGTATATGAACGCTTCGGGCGTCTTGTCGCCCAGATCGTCGCACCGTCCGTTGCAGATGCATCCGTCGCAGGCTAACGCGCAGCGTTCGCCCGCGATGGCTGCGAGCGTGTTGGCTGTGTTGCCGCCCCGCGCTCCGCACCGTCCGTTGGAGCTGTATCCGTCGCAGGCTAACGCGCAGCGTTCGCCCGCGATGGCTGCGAGCGTGTTGGGTGTGTTGCCACCCCGCGCTCCGCACCGTCCGTTGGAGCTGTATCCGTCGCAGGCTAACGCGCAGCGTTCGCGCGCGATGGCTGCGAGCGTGTTGGGTGTGTTGCCGCCGCGCGCTCCGCAACGTCCGTTGGAGCTGTATCCGTCGCAGGCTGACACGTATCGTCCGTCAGCGATACCCTCCAGCGCCCCGAGCGCATTGCTGCCTCGTGCGCCGCACCATCCGATGCCGTTGCATCTGTCGCGGGCTGACGCGCAACGTTCGTCCGCGATGCCCGCAAACGCCTCGGGCGTCTTGTCGCCCGGATCGCCGCAACGCACATTGCAACTGCATCGGCCGCAGACTGACGAGCAGCGCCAACACGCAATGCCCGCGAGCGTCTCAGGCACCCAACCGTCCCAAGCCGCGACATTGCCTTTGCAATTGCATCGGTCGCAAGCTGTCGCGTCTCGCCCGCCCGCAACGCCCGCCAGTGCCGCAGGCGCTTTAACGCCTCGCGTCGCGCTACAGGCGCACATGGCTCGGCAGCCCGCCAAGGCCGCCGCCACGTCGAGTCCGTCCTACCGGGCTGCGCGCTCCGAAATCGAATACCATAAAAAGCAGAAGCCGGATACCCGGACCTTGGCGCAGCAAGCGGCGGCACAGGCCGTCAGCCAGGTTTCCGCCCAGCTTGAAGCGATGAAAGTCGAGCTTTCGAACGCATCTCAGACGGCATTACCGGACTTGGACCGTTTTGTCGAACAAGTGTATAGAGAACTGGAAAACAAAATCAAATTCGAGCGGCAGCGCAGCGGACTTTGAGCCTCTGCGGCCGCGATTCCCGGACTTGCAAAGGATGAGACGGCATGGCTTTAACAAAAGCGAAAATTATTGTAGAAGGCGGCATCCCGCAGGTGATCGAGGTGCTGTTTAACCCGAAGGAATACCAGTTGGAGTCATCCAATAAATTTGCCTGGCAAACGATTCCCGGCTTGAACGCGCCAATCGCTCAGTTCGTGAGCGGGGAAGCGACCACGCTATCAATGGACCTGTTCTTCGACAGCTACGAGAAGGGCTTGGATGTCCGCCTCTATACCTCGAGGGTCGTCAAACTGCTCGATGTGGATAAAGATTTGCACGCGCCGCCGCCATGCCGTTTTGTATGGGGCTCCTTGAATTTTAAAGGCATTGTTGAAAAGGTTTCGCAAAAATTTACGATGTTTCTCGATTCCGGGATACCGGTGCGAGCTACGCTTCATGTGACCTTTAAGGCCGTCATGAGCATGAAAGAGCAGTTCCAGCATATTCCCCGTCAGTCTGCCGACCGCACGAAGCAAACGCTGTTCAACCAAGGCGACCAGCTGTGGATGATTGCTGCCCAAGAATACGAAAATCCCGGACTATGGCGCGAAATTGCCAGAGCGAATAAGATCGACAACCCCAGGCACATCGAAGCCGGGCGCAGACTGATCGTTCCGAGGCTGGAATAGCCGCTTCCATCGTCCTGCCAATACATAACGAAAGAAAGGGGGATGGCCCATGACGCTGGACACCAAGACGTATACGTTTGACGAACTGGAAAGCAAATACCGGAATTTCTACGCGCCCGCCTACGAGATTTATATCGACGGCTCCAATATTGTCACCGAAAGCATGGCCATTCCCTCCATCACCGTCACGACAAGCGTCGAACCTAAAGCAAATTACGTCGATTTTTCCGTGAAAAACGCCTACGATATCGTCAAACGGGATTTCAAATGGCTGGCCCAATACTTTGCTCTGGGTAAAACGCTGGAAGTGAAGATGGGCTATACGGACAAGCTGAAAACGGTATTTTACGGGATCATCACTTCCGTTACCGCCGATTATCCGGCACAGGGCCATCCCACCCTCCGGGTCAAGGGTATGGACAAGTCGACGCTGATGATGAAAGGCTCGAAGGCCGGCTATTGGAT
This sequence comes from Paenibacillus sp. A3, assembly GCF_001399685.1. Taxonomy (GTDB): domain Bacteria; phylum Bacillota; class Bacilli; order Paenibacillales; family NBRC-103111; genus Paenibacillus_G. The sequence continues at coordinate 432 of NZ_JTHN01000095.1, read as the reverse complement.
TGATAAAAAGTACAGCGACGTAGCCAAGGAGATCGGTCAAAAATATGTGCCTAAAGTGATCGTCGACGATACGCAAACCGTGATCGGCACGATCGACCAAAAAGGAATGAGCGACTATAAATTTCTCAGGTACATGGCGCTGATGTGCAATTACGACTTTTTTCTCGTAGGTAAAACGATGTATTTCCGCAAGCCGCTTACGGGGACTTCCAGCGTGCTCACCTTGAGCTACGGCCAAAATTTGCGCAGCTTCTCCACCGATATGAACCTCGCCGACCAGATTACCAAAGTGACGGTGCGCGGTTGGGATGACAAGCAGCAGAAGCCGATCGTCGCTTCGGCTACGGAGATCACCAAGCTTGGCTCCGGCTCCAAGTCGGGCAAAGACTTGTTAAAAATGCATTGTGAGTTCGCGGCAAATATCGATGCGAA
>NZ_JTHN01000094.1 GCF_001399685.1 Paenibacillus sp. A3 | reverse complement strand
AGATACCCCACCTGCGTATTTATCTCTATTTTTATATTAGCCACATACTCAACAACCTGTTGGAGCTTCCTGTGGAGGCTCCTTTTTTGCTTGTCCACCTGCCGAAACAGGGTGTCCGGCGCGAATATTATTAGCATTGATTATTTTGCGCTAGAGTGGCGAACATTCCGTAGCGACAAAAAGGGGGACTATCTGCCATGAGCTTATTCCGGATGTTTCGTTGGAGGCCGACAGCAAAGCCTGGCACGGGCTCCTCGCCGAAACGCGAGGGGCAGTCGTATAGAGCCTCCAGCGGAGGAAGCCGCGCGGCAGACGAAGCGCGGCAGGCGGCCCGGTCCACGTGGCGCAGAGCCGGCAGTACGGGGCAGGATGATCCGAGCCGCAGACAGGCGGCAGGCGATTTCCGCCCTCCGGGACGCAAGGCACGTGAGACTGCACCGGGTGACACTGGCGAAGCAGCGGCGCGGAAGGAACGGGCAAATGCGGCGACCGATAGCCGTGCTGCAGCACGCGAGGCACGGGAGCCTGCGCCGGGCAGCGGCAGCACGGCGGCGCGAGAGACGAAGAAAGCGCGCAGGTTCCGGGGGCGGCGGTGGCTGTGGACGGCAGGGCTGCTCTGTTTTGCGGCCGGGGCAGCCGGTCTTGGCGCTGCTGCCGTATGGGTACGCGGTCTGGACATCAGCAAGCTGGAGCATCCGCTCCCCGAGCCGAGCTTCGTCATGGACGCCGGGGGGAAGCCGGTATCGCAGCTGTCCTCCTCCCGAATCGTCCCGGTCCCGCTCGGCCAAATTCCGCTGGATTTGCGGAATGCCGTCGTTGCGGTAGAAGACCGGCGTTTTTACGATCATGCCGGCTTCGACGTGTGGTCGATCGGCCGCGCGCTGATCCGCGACTTGAAAGCCGGAGCCCTGGAGGAAGGCGGCAGCACGATCACGCAGCAGCTTGCCAAAAATTTGTTTCTCGACTCGGACAAATCGTTCAACCGCAAATTCAAGGAGCTCGGCTACGCGATAAAAATCAATTTTGCTTACAGCAAAGACGAAATTTTGGAGCTATATCTGAACAGCATTTACTTCGGCGAAGGGCGCTGGGGCGTCGAAGGGGCGGCGCAGCAATACTTCGGCAAATCCGTTCAGCAGCTGACACTTGCCGAATCGGCCGTGCTGGCCGGTCTGCCCAAAGCTCCTTCACTCTACTCTCCGGTGCGGCATCCGGACAAGGCGCTGGAGCGGCGAAATCTCGTGCTGTCGCTGATGAAGGAGCAGCATTTCATCAGCGACGCCGCCTACGACAAGGCCGTCGCTGAGCCGATTGCGCTTAAGCCGAACAACGGAGAGTCGCTGAAGGGGCGGCACCCTTCCTATGTCGACTACGTCATGGATGAAGCCGAGAAGCTTTACGGCTTTACGGAGCAGCAGATTTTGACGCTCGGCCTGCGGATTCATACCGCGATGGACCTTAAGGTGCAGCAGGCGGCGGAAGAGGTGTACCGCACCGATGCGCTCTTCCCGCAAAGTCCTCCCGACCGCCCGGTGCAGAGCGGAGCGGTCGTGCTGGACCAGCGAACCGGCGGCATCCGTGCGATCGTCGGTGCGCGGGGGGATCAAACCTACCGCGGCTTCAACCGGGCCACCGAGCTGAAGCGGCAGCCCGGCTCGTCGTTTAAGCCGCTGGCAGTCTATGGGCCTGCGCTTGAGCTTGGCTATACGCCGGAGTCGATCTTGTATGACGGCCAGCTCGATATTTCCGGGTACCGTCCCAAGGATTGGGACGGACAGACGAGGGGACAAGTCTCGCTTCGGGAGGCCGTGATGCGTTCGTGGAATATTCCGGCCGTCTGGCTGCTGAATGAAATCGGCATCGACGCCGGGATGAACTATGTGCGTAAGGCCGGGATCGCTCTGCCTCCGGCGGACCGCAACTTGAGCCTTGCGCTCGGCGGCTTGTCCGAAGGCGTCTCGCCCTTGCAGATGGCGCAGGCGTACGGCGCCATAGCCAACGAAGGCGTGATGCAGAACGCCCACGCCATCACCAAAATTACGACCAAGGACGGCCATACGCTCGTTGAAGCCAAGCCGCTGACGGCCAAGCTGACGGAGCCGGTCTACGCCTATACGCTGACGAGGCTGCTGCAAGAAACCGTCGCGCAAGGAGCGGGGATAGCTGCCGCGCTCAGCGGCCGTCCCGCCGCAGGCAAGACGGGGACGACGCAGCTGCCCGCAACGGCCGAATTCGAGGCGATCGGCCGGAACGGCGCTAAGGACGCCTGGTTCGTAGGCTTCACCCCCGAGCTGACGGCCGCCATTTGGCTTGGGTACGATCAGACGGACAAGACCCACTATTTGACGACATCGGGCGGTGCGGTGCCTGCTCAACTGTTTCGGGAAATCATGACCCGAGCGCTGAAGGATACCCCGGTGACGGATTTTCCGGTACCTGAAGAAGTGCGCCGGGCCCTGGAGGAGGCGCAGCTGCGCTCACCGCTCGGAAGAGACGGACGCACGCCGGAAACGGGGGAACCGCAGGAGCGCGGCGGCCAGCCGGAAACGCACCGTCCCGGCTGGTTAAGAAAAAAACAAGATAATTAAGCCCATTTTTAAGATGGATAAGTGCCCAATTCCTCCTCTCTGACATATGGTGGAGTATGTTCTAATCAGAGAGGAGAAATCAACATGTCTCAAGAGACGATAATCGAAACCGAAACCGCAGAGGAGTTCGACTACATCCGTCCGCATCATCCGCATCACTGGCATCCCCACGGCTTCCATCCACATGGCTTCCACCCCCACGGTTTCCATCCGCATGGTTTTCATCCGCATGGCTTCCATCCCCACGGCTTCCATCCGTTTGGATTCCATCCGCACCACCATCATTGGCATAGTCCGTGGGGGCATCATTTTCACCATCATACCCGTTGGGTGCAAGATCCTTGGTCCGGCGAATGGTACCTCGACTGAAGAAAGGCTGCGCGACAACAAAGGGCGTTCTGCATTCAGCAGACCGCCCTTTGTTCTTTCGATGGCTTTTCGCGCCGCCGCTCTTAAGCCCCGCTCCCGGAAATCGACACCGTGCGGCGCGTAAAAAGAAAAACCGTGGACACCAGCGCGACCAAACTGACGATAAACCCGTACAGAAACAGCCGGTGGATGCCCGTCATAAAAGCCGGCGCCGACGTCAGAAGCGCGCCCATAATCGTAACCCCGGCCGCCGTGCCGATATTCCGTGAGAAGACCTGCAGCGACGTGGAAATCCCTTTTTGATCGGCGGCGACAAGCTGCTGCACTCCGATGACCGACACGGTATAGAGCAGCCCGTATGCCAGTCCTTGCAGCACCATGATCGCATTGACGTACCAGAAGCCTCCCTGGTCCGGCAAAAACAGCAGCAGCAGCCCGGACAGCACCAGCAGCACATTGCCTGTAAAAAGCAGCGGCCGGTAGCCGTAGCGCAGCACCCATTTGCCGGCCGGAACGCCTACAAGAATCCATCCGACGGACATGCCGAGCAGCGACAGCCCGCTGACGAAAAGCGAGTACCCGTGCTGCTGCAAATAAAACGGAATGTAGCTGGACGTGCCGAACAACGCCGCGCAGGTCAAAAAGCCATTCAGGTTCATCCAGGCGACGGAGCCGTTCTTAAGCAGCGCCATCGGCATAATCGGTGAAGGATGTCTCCGCTCGTTGTACACGAACAGCAGCAAAAATAACGCACCGCCCGCCGTATACAGCAGAAAGCCCTCGCTCACCACCGTATTGAACAGCAGCAGCCCGATGCCGAGTCCGAACCAGAGGGCTCCCCAGTAGTTAATCCGGCTTTTGCGGGCCTCGTACACTTCCCGGTAGGGCACAAGCAGCAGCAGCGACGCCAGACAAATCGGAATATTGATATAAAAAATCCACCGCCAGCTTAAATGCTCGATGACCAAGCTGCCAAGCAGCGGCGCCAGCACCGACGAGATGCCCCACATGCCCGTAAAGAACGCCTGGATTTTGCCCCGCGCTTCCACCGGGAATAAATCCCCGGCGATAATGGCCGGGAACGCGATCATCGCGCCAGCGCCGAGCCCTTGCAGCCCCCGGTACAGCACGAGCTGTATCATCGTCGCTGCCGTACCGCACAGCACGGACCCGAGCAAGAACACCAAAATGCCGACCGACAGCACTTTTTTGCGTCCGAACAAATCCGAAAGCCTGCCGCTGAGCGGCGTCACGATCGTACATAAAATCATGTAAGAAGCAAAGCTCCACGCGTACAGCTTCACATCCCCGAGCTCCTCCGCGATCCGCGGCATCGTCGTATTCATGATCGTCGTATCCATCGACGAAATCAGCACGGCGAGCACGATGCTCGCCATCACGGCCAAGCGGTTCCATTTCATGCGGTTCCTTCCCCCTTCGTCGTTTCACCGTGTTCCCGGAACAGTAGCTTCAATATAACACAGCGGTGTGATACCGAGCCATGTATTTGCGTTTTTTTCCAGACCGGTTTCCATCGCCTTCCACGCATGCGGGGGTTTCCCGAAGGGAATTCTAACCGGGAAATCGATATTATCCCATACAGGAGGCCCAACGCCCGTGAAAATCGAAACGACCGATTACCAAATCGCCCCGCTTCTCGAGCAAGAAAAAGTCATCGATATCATTCAACAGACGGAAGAGCGGTTAGCCGAACTGACCGGCAGTCCGATTACGCTGATTGCCTATTCTAAGACGGAAGGAGAGAAGTAATTGTGACCGGCAAGAAAGAAGAGGCGCGGCGGCCCAACGAACCGACCATCGCCCCGGGCATGAATACACACGATCCTTTGGAGGAAAAGGCGACGGAGGAAGAAGTGCGGTGCGGAGATGCCACTCTCGTCTCCCGTTTGTATTTGGACCGGACTCCCGAGGACTAGAGCGGTTAGACGAACGCAGCAAAAAAAGCAGCCCGCCCGGAGCGTTAATCATCTCCAGACGGGCTGCCGTTGTGCAGGCGGTGAAAGCGAAAGCCCTCCGATCAGTCGTCATTCTCATCGTCGTGCTTATCGCGGTTTTTCGCTTTTTCTTTTTCTTTTTCTTTTTCTTTTTCTTTCTCCTTATTCTTGCCTTTTCCGTGCTCCTTGTCCGCTCCGTGGCCGTTAAACTCCGGCTTCCCGGCCTGTACCGGCGGCGTACGGACGAATTTGGCGTCGTCTTTCCACTTCACGTCGATCTTCCAATCCGGCGAATCGTCCTTCAGCTTGAACTGCGCCGCCAAGCGCTGCTTGAGCGCCTTCTCCCAAGCGTCTTTCTCCGAAGGCAGCCCCTGCATCAGCAGAAGAAGCAATTGCTCCGCCTGCGCTCCGTTCAGATGAACGACCGCGCGATCCTTGGTTTGGATATAAACGTCGGCCTCATCGCCCTTGTCCGTCTGCTCCTGCTTTACCTTCAAAGCCAGCTCCCGGCTTTTCAGCTCCAACGACAGCCGCTCCCAAGGCCAGCTCCCGTTTGCCGCCGGCTTAGCCGATTCCGCGGCAAACGCACGATCAGCCGAAGCCGAAGTCGAGGCCGCAGGCGTAGGCGCCGGACCGGCCGGCGGCACGGTGGCCTTGCTGCCGGAAGACGCAGGCGCGGCAGGCCCCTGCGATGCGCCGGAGCCTTGCGCCGCCGCCGCGTTCGGCTCGGCGGCCGGCGGGGCCGGGCTCTGCGGCGCAGCGGTTTGTTCGGGTGCCGCCGCCTTAATGTAGGCGGCTTGATTTTTGCTGTTCAATATAATGTCCAGCGAATCGCCCGGTTTCAAATCCGTGATCGCCGCTTTTTGCAAATTGCGGTATACCCATACGTCCGCAGTCAGCGGATAAGTCTTTTCCGTTCCGTCGTAAGACACTTTGATTTGTTTGCTGCCGTCCGTCAAGCCGACGAACCGCCCTTTGGCTTCCGTCGATATTTCTGCCGATACGGGCGCATCGCCCACCCAAGTGACGCCATAAACCAGTCCGCCCAAAAGCGCGGCTGCAATAACCCACACGACCGTTTTTTTAAGTTTCCCCATCGTTTCTCTCCCCCTGTAACAGGCATTGGAAGCTGTCGCCCGTTGTTTTTCGAACAGAGTTCGTTATAGGGTTCGGGCTTTCATGCCATTTTCAGGGGATGCAATCCGAACCAGGCCTTCAGACCGGGTCCCAACGGTGGGCATACGCTTGCAGCCGGGGATGCGTGACCGGACCTCCCTCCTCGCTCACGAACCAGCGGATTTTTTTGATCCATGTCTCGAACGACTCGTAGCCTGCGAGCAGCTCGGCTGTCGTCTTGGTCATCCAAACGAAATGGGGAGCGGCGTATTTCTCTTCCAGGAACCGGAAAGCGGTGTCTACAGGAGTGTACTTCTTACGCTTCCCCTCGAACGGTTCAACGGCATAATCGGCATCCGTGTCCGAAGCGGCGAGCAGCGCCTCCAGCGCTTCGACCCTCTCGTAGTAGGGAGCTACGGAACGCCGTTTCTCCATGCGCCGGACCGTCTCCTCGTGCAGCGGGTAAAAGACCGCCTTGGCGATGCCGCGCCCGCTCGCCAGCGCAAGGACGCGCACGAGCTCCTGCTCCGTATAATCCTCGAACGCATCGTAAATCCACAAGCTTCCGCGGTCCGTATCGCGCCCATTCGGCAGTTCGTACCCGAACGGAACTTGGCTCGTCTGTCTTGCCATCCGGCATCCTCCTCTCGTCGCTTGCAGAAATGGGATTTCACTAAGTATGCCTTTTGGAAAAAGAGAATATTTTCCGGGCAGGCTGCGCACGTTAAGCATGAACTGACGATATTTAACCTTATCCCGAAAGGAGGGAACGACATGTCGGAAAATAAAAAGCACGATGGCAATTACGAAAGCACGGCTTCGATGAAAGTCCAAAATCAAGATATGGAATTCGTTAACGATACGCTCAATCAGGTGAAAACCACAGTCAATCAGATCGGAGCCACCCAGAAGGAGAAGGAATAATCCGTCCCGCTGTGCCGCTAGCCGCGGACGGCGAGCCAAGCTTCCCGCACAGGCTGCCATGCTTCCAGCTTGGCCGCTTGCGACATGGCCCGCGCCGGGCTCGACGACGGCAACAGCGTATAGCTCTTTCCGTCGTCCGCGGCCCCCTTCATGACCTGCCTGCGGTACAGGTCCGCCGCCGTGCTGCCGTTGAAGAAAACATGGCGGATGCCCGGATACGCCGCGTAGAACCGCGCGAAATCGTTGGCCTCCGGACGGCGGATCGCCGTGTCGAGACTGCCTTCGCGCTCGCAGGCCGCGAGCACGTCCCACAGCGCTACGCCGCGGGATAACGCAAAGCGGAGCCGATCCTCGTATGCCGCAGCCGGCTCCCCGCCGTCCAGCAGCGCGTAGAGAAGCGGCCAGAAGCCGTTGCGCGGATGGCCGTAATACTGCTGCGCCCGCAACGACGCCTCCCCCGGCATCGATCCGAGAATCAGCAGCCGGCAGCGCTCATCCGCGACCGGCGGCAACCCGGTCAAGCGGGGACGTTCCTTATCTGCTGCCATCGATGCATCGCCTCCCGTTCATTCGTTTCACACCCAAGTAGCCTCATTGTAGCACAGCCACTCCAACACAGACACACAGCGGAGCCAAAAGAAAAACCGCAGGACGCGGTTATACTTTGAACCGTCCTGCGGTTTGCTGTAGCTCGTCCGCCGCCTTCCGAAGCTGTTCGGCTTCCCCTGACGCCTGACCTGCAAGGTCGAGCTGACCGGCGGATGCCGCCGCCGCCCGCAGCGTCTGCTCCGAGGCGCTCCCTGCGATGCGGGCCATCTCCTCGATGCCGGCCGTCACCTCCTCGGTGCCGGCGGACAACTGCTCGGAGGCGGCCGATATCTCCTGAATTTGCGCCGTGATGCCCTGCGCCATCGTCAAGATCCGTTCGAATGCCGCGCCGGCCTGCCCGACTTCCCCGACGCCTTTCTCCACCTCGCGGCCGCCCTTAGCCATAGCGGCTACCGCCGAAGCCATCGAGGCCTGTATGTCTTCGATCTGCTCCTGAATGCGCTGCGCCGACGCCTCGGACTGCTCGGCCAGCTTGCGCACCTCGCCCGCGACGACCGCAAAGCCTCGGCCGTGCTCTCCGGCCCGGGCCGCTTCAATAGCCGCGTTCAGCGCGAGCAGGCTCGTCTGGGACGCAATGCCGGATATGGCGCCGGCCATCTCCTGCACCGACTGCATGCGGCCTTCCAGCTCCCTGATCGCTTGGCCGACCTGCTGCGCCGACTGGCGCATCGTCCCCATCTGCTCCATGGCTCCAACCGAGGTGCGGTTGCCCGCCTCGGCCTCCTGCACCATCGCGAGCGACGCCTCCGTAACGTGGGCCGACGCCTCGGCGATGCGCTGAATGCCCGCCGCCATCTCCTCCATTGCCTTGGCGCTATCCCCGGCGCTGACGGCTTGGCTTTCGGCGCCCGCCGCCAGTTCGTCCAGCGTATGCGCAATCGCCTCCGAAGCTTCGCGGGATTGCACGGCATGCGCCGCCAGCTGGTGCGAGCCGTCCGTTACCCGAAGGGAAAGAGCATGCATCCCCTTCATCATTTGCTGCAAGTGGGCGATAAACCGGTTGATCTCCCCCGAAAGCCGCCCCATCTCGTCCTTGCCTCTTACGGCAAGGCGATAGGTCAAATCCGCTTCCTGCGAGTTGAGATTTGCCGTCGCATCCAGCATCGCCTGAAGCTTGCGGGCGACGGAAAACTTCGCCAGCGCGAACAGCAAGCCAAGCACAACAAGCAGCACGATCAGAAGCTCTGCGGCGACCGTGAGCTGCTGCTGCGCGATCAGCGCGTCCGATTTTTCCTTATTGAGCGCAACGCGAACAGCCCCCCAATGCTTGCCCTCGAAGAAAAGGGGGTAAGACATGTCCCACGTCTCGACGACGTGTCCTTCCACGCTTCGCGGGTATTTTTGCAGCAGCACATCGGAAGTGTCCTTATACGCCGCAGCCGCATAGCCCGTCGGGTCGTTGAATACGCGATTAGCCCGGTATTTTTGGCTAAGCCGCCCCTCCGCTCCCCAGCGGTCCTTCGAAGCCTCGCCTTGCGGGCTGTAGCTGCTGTTGTGCGTCGCGATGAAGCCGACCGCGTCCGGATTCGCCGAGTAGGCGATCGGAACGGCGAACACGATCTGCGGGTCGGTCAAAAATCCGTCGACCAGCGCCTGCCACCGTTCATCCGTGTAAGCACCGTAAGCGCTGGTATATTTCAGCTCGTATTGCGCGAGCGGGATGTCTTGGCCGTCGAATCGTTTCTGCTTCGCCGAAGCGTATTCCTTATCCTTCGACCGCTTCTCCGCTTCCTCGCGGCTCGCGGCGATCGGCTCCAGCCGGTCGTCGAACAACCGGGTCCGCAGCTCTTCGCCGGACAGCTTTTTACCGTCTCGCAACGTCACCCCGGTACGCAGATCCGACTCGGTCAGGCTCTGTAAGCTTTTGGATAACGATATGGCCATCGTCCGTCCTTTGTCGAACAACGAAGCTTCCGCATGGCGGCGAATGATGCTGCTTTGATAAGCGAACACCACACCCATTAAGAGCAGGAGCACCAGGCTGCTGTACACCATAAATCGGCCCGTTAACGAATGAAGTGGATTTCTCATGATACAAGCACCTCGGTTCTCAGTTTTTCCAATCCATGGATGGAACCATATTCCAATTGGAGTTTAACTTCCATTGTACTACGGAAACTAGGAGAAAAGTTTCACAAGAAGCGAAGAAGTTTTGTCGAATTTTAGGACAAATGAATGGAAAAGGACAAAAAAAGAGAGAAAGCCCCACTTATGTCATGGGACTCCCTCTCTAACTGAAATTTACGGCTTCAGCCAAGGGTCCAGCTTGTCCTGCAGCGCCCGTTCCAAGTATGGCTCCGCCTGCAGGAAATTCCGGAATCCTTGGTACTCCTCCGCCAGCTTGGTCCGTTCGGCGGGTTTCGGCTGTTGGTCGCTTCGAACCGCCCGGATTAAAATATTTTTCGGCGTATGCTCCAGATCGATGAATTCAAGCAGCTGCGTCTTGTAGCCGACCAGTTCGAGCAGCTTCGCCCGAATCGCATCCGTGGCCAGCGCGGAAAACCGCTCCTTCAAAATGCCGTGCTGCAGCAGCGGACCGAGCACGTCGCTGCGCACCTGCCGGAACAGCTCATGCTGGCAGCAAGGCACGGACAAGATGACGGAAGCGTCCCAGCGGACCGCCTTCTCCAGCGCCGCATCGGTCGCCGTATCGCAGGCATGCAGCGTCACGACCATGTCGACCTGCTGAAGCTCGTCATACTTGGCGATGTCGCCGACAAGGAACCGCAGCCCGTCATAGCCGAGCTTTTCCGCAAGCGCGCTGCAGTGCCGGATCACATCCTCCTTGAGATCAAGGCCGACGACGCGCAGGTCGAAGCCCTGCATCTCCTTCAGAAAATGATACATCGCAAACGTCAAATACGATTTGCCGCAGCCGAAATCGACGATGGTGAGCGTCCGGTCCTTCGGCAAATGCGGCAAAATATCGGCGATCATTTCGACAAACCGGTTGATTTGGCGGAACTTGTCGTATTTAGGGGCAAGCACCTTTCCCTGCGCGTTCATAATTCCCAGCTCGATCAAAAAAGGAACGGGAACGCCTTCCTCCAGCACGTAGTTCTTTTTCCGGTTATGGGCGGGCGCTCCGCCCGCCGCTTGCTTGGTCGCCGGCTTGCGGAGGATGCCGATCTTGCCTTTCTTGCTGATCAGCACCTGATAGTCCGCTTCGCCCGTCTGCAGCAGCCCTTGCCGGAACTGCTCCGCAAGCAGCGTGTTCAGCCTCGCCTCCGCCGCTTCCGGCGCCAAATTCTCATGCAGCACCTTTGGTCCGCAGAAGGAGCTAAATTGATAGTTCAAAGCCCCCTTGAGCTGTACGGGCTTCACCGTCACCTTCGTGCAGCCGTCCGGATCGCTTTTCCGCACCTGGCTCAGCGTCGCTTGGATCAGCGTCCCTTCCTGAAACAATCGGCCCGTCAATTCCGTCAATTCCCGCTCTTGCATCCCGCTTCACGTTCTCCAATCCATTAGTTCATGATTTAAATTCCGGTATCAACCGGATGATCTTATCGTCGTCCTTCTGCGGCTGCCCACGGCCGTCCCGGTTGTTCGTCAGCACATAGAGCGAACCGTCCGGCGCTTCCGCCACCGTCCGGAGCCGGCCCAGCTCGCCGGCGAGCAGCGGCTCGACGGAATGGACGCTCTTGCCGTCTTGCGCCAGCACGATGTGCAGCACCTGCGTCCCGCGCAGATTGGCGACCAGCAGGTGCCCTTTCCACGGTCCGCGGCTGACGAAGGTCATGCCCGACGGCGCCCACGTGACGTCGCGGCTGTGCACGACCGGTGCTCTTAGCGGTCCCGGTCCTTTTTTCCCGGCATCGGCCGGCTTGATCTCGGTCTCGTCGCCTTCGACGAGAGGCCAGCCGTAGTTGGCCCCGGCCTCGATGAGATTGATCTCGTCGTGAGCCGTCTGGCCGTGCTCGGAGCTGTACAGCCGCTTCGTCTCCGGATGCCAGGCAAACCCTTGAGGATTGCGGTGGCCGAGGCTGTAGACCGGCGAGCCGGGAAACGGATTGTCCGGCGGCACGGAGCCGTCCCTGGCAATGCGGAATATTTTGCCTGACAATGCAGTCACATCTTGAGCGGACGGGCGGTCATCGGCGTCTCCGTTCGTAATATACAGCATGCCGTCCGGCCCGAACTTCACCCGCCCGCCGTCGTGTATCCGGTTGCCCGGCAGGTTGTCCAGCAGCACTTTGTCCAGCGCGGCTTTCCCGCCCTGTTCCTTCAAGCGGACGACCCGATTGAACGGCCGGTCGCCTTTGAAATACGTATAGTAGGCATAAATATAGCCGTTGCGTGCAAATTGCGGATCGAGCGTAAAGCCAAGCAGTCCCGCTTCGCCCTGCTTGTACAAACTGCCGTTAAATTGAAACACCGGCTCCTCGATCAGCTTTCCCTTGTCGATGACGCGCAGCGCACCGCCGCGCTCGGTAAAGAAAATACGGCCATCCGGCGCAAAATCGATTTCCCACGGCACGGCCAATCCTGCAGCTACGGTTTCCTGCTTATAAGGAAAGACAGCTTTGGACGCTTCGCCCGCAGACGGGGCAGAAGGTGCCGTGCCCGTGGCAGGGGCCGCCAGACGTTCCTCCTCACAGCCGGCGAGCAGCAGCGCAAGGAGCAGTCCCGCTGCGGTCCGGGAAATCGTTCGATTCATAAGAGCCAGAGCCTCCCATCCCTTTTCATCCCATTATACCCAAACGGCGCGAGGAAAAGCGACCTGTCCGGGCTATTTTTCATTCTGCTGCTTTATTTATTGTGGAACCACGCAACAAGCAATGCGGCAAAAGCAATGAGGATATTGATCCAGCCGGGGTAAAGCTGCTTGTTGAGTAGCCGCTCTTTTTCGATCCGTTCGAGGCGTTCGTCGCGAGCGCGCAGCATCTCGTTCAATTCCATTCGGGATATATAGTTTCCATGCCACTTGTCCAACTTTTCTTCCATGCGCGTAACGGCGACTTCGATGTTCTCGAGCCGGGTCTCGGCCTTCATTAAACGTTCCCCGTCTTTATTTGGACTCGCATTCATTGTTTTTGTCACTCCTTTGCTGGGCAGCGCCGCAAGCGGTCTGCCGATTGGGTTCCGCTCTACAGTATATGCGACAAGCCTTCCCGCCGAAGCGACGATTACACAGCGGCAGCGGGCAATCAGGTCGTTACTGGCAAAAAAAGGCATGGCCCCCTGCGCCATCCGCAAGTCGCCATGCCCCCGGTCCGGGACGCTATTTTCCCAAAAACGATTCAAGCATCCAAACGTGCTTCTCCAGCTCGCTGTGGATCGCAAGCAGCATATCGCCGGTCGTCTCGTCATCCGCCGCTTCGGCAATCGCCATCCCTTCCTTCAGCTCTCCGATCAGCGTTCCGAAGTCGTTGGCGATGGAGCGGACCATCTGCTCGGCATTCTCGCTGCCGGAAGCTTCGTGCAGGGTCGCTTTCTCCAAAATTTCCTTCATGGTGGCGACCGGCTGTCCTTTGAGCGCCAGCAGCCGTTCGGCCAAATTGTCGATGTGAAGGGCCGCCTCGTTATACAGTTCTTCGAATTTCACATGCAGGGTGAAAAATTGCGGTCCCTTCACATACCAATGGTAGTTGTGGAGCTTGATGAACAGCAGGCTCCAGTTCGCTATCTGGGTGTTCAGCACTTCCGTTAAGCTTTTGGACATGGATCGTTCCTCCTTGGATCGCGTTCTTTTCCAGCTTATCCCTAGTTAATATGAAAAACGGAAGCCGCTTTTATACATCGCACCGAAGGAATCGGCTAGAGATCGTTCGCGGCGACAGGCTCAGGCGGTACCGCAAACCGGACATAGAATGCCGTCCCCTCCGGTCCGGTCTGCCACGTCAGCTTGGCTCCGTGCCGGGCGGCGATACTGAAGCAGACCGCCAGACCAAGCCCCGTTCCTCGCTCCTTCGTCGTAAAGAACGGAGTTCCGACCTTGGCCAGTACGTCCTTGTCCATGCCGTGGCCTTGGTCGCTGACCTCCAGCACGACCTCCGACTCTTCCGTGTAAGTGGCGATTTCGAGCCGTCCTCCGGCGTCCATCGCTTCGAGCCCGTTCAGCGCGAGATTCAATACCATCTGCCGGATCTCCTTCTCGTCGAGCTCCAGCTCGGGACACGATTCGAGCCGCAGGTGAAGCTGCTTATCGGCCAGCGTCGCCTCCGCTTGAATGAGCGGACCGATGGCCTCGATCACCTGAGCCAGATTTTGCGGACGGCGGTCGGTGGTCTTGTTTTTGGCCAGCGCCAAAAACTCGCTGATAATCCCGTTGGCGCGGTTCAGCTCCTCCACCATGACGTCGATAATGTCCTTGGGCGGGAGGGTTTTCTTCGCGCGCATCAGCTGGAGAAAGCCGCGGACGGTCGTCATCGGATTGCGGATTTCATGCGCGATGCCTGCAGCCATCTCCCCGATCATATGCAGCCGGTCCAGCCGCGCAATCTCCCTCTCTAGCGCCACCCGGTCCGTAATATCCGTAATGACCGCCAGCACGCACGGCACATCCGGCGTCTCAATGATCTCCGTGGACAACAGCCCCGTCCGCCGCTCACCCGACTTGGTCACATACTGTACCTTCACGTCCGTCACCGTATCGGCGAAATCCACGGGGGCCGTCTCGACCAGCCCTTCGTCCGAGATGAGCGTCATCTGCAGATTGGCGGCTCCCGACGTCATTTCTTCATACGTGTATCCCGTATGCTTCATCCAGCTCTCGTTGACGTCAAGATACGTCCGGCCGCTTAACGACTGAATCGCCATCAGGCAAGGCGTCGCCTGAAAAATCGTATAAAACCGCTCCTGCGATTCCCGGGCATCCTGCTCCATGCGCCGCCGCTCGTTTGTATCCTGAATATATAAGCTGATGCCGAGCGAAGACGGGAAAGCCCGCACCTCGACCCAGCTATCCGTCAGATTCGAATAAAATTCCGCCCGCTGCGGCGCTTGCTCCAAGGCTGCGCGCAAAAACAAATCGTAGCACTTCGAGCGTTCCACCGGCGCATAATCCCAGAACGGCCGCCCAAGCGCCTGCTCCTTCACGATGCGGAGGCGCTGCTCGGCCGAACGGTTCATGTAGACGATCGCCCCGTCGTGGTCGAGCGCGTAAAATGCGTCCGTGATGCTCTCCAAAATATCGTTGATCCGGTCATACGACCGCAGCAGCTGCTCGGTTACCTGATGCCGCCGCCGGATTTCCGCCTGAAGCCTTCCGTTGGCTTCGCGCAGCGCATACGTGCGCTGTTCTACGGCTTGCTCCATGCGGATATACTGCATTTTACGCTCGGTCACGTCGCGAACCGAGCAGACGTAGATCGGCCGGTCGCCAATACAGGCGCTTCCGATCTGCAGCTCGGCGGGGAACGTCCCGCCGCTGCGGCGCACGGCCGTAACGTCCGTCGCTTCCCTCGTGCCGCAATCCGGCAGCAGGGAGCCGCTTTCCCCCGAGCCGAACAGCCGCTCGGTGTACGGCACGACCAGCCACACGGGCTTCCCGATCAGCTCCTCCGGGCCGTACCTGAACAGCGGCCGGACGGCGGGGTTGGCCGACAGAATCGTTCCCTCTGCGTCGACGGTCAAGAAAGCGTCGGTCGACGTCTCGCTGATAGCCCGGGCCATCGCTTCCATCCGCCGAAGCTTTTCCGTATTGTCCAGAAGCCGGGCATGCGCCTGCTCCAGGTCAATCGTGCGCCGGGTGATCAGCTCTTTTTGCGCCTTAAGCTGCTCCCGGTCCCGGTAGATGCCTGCGAACTGCTTGACCTTTACTTTTAACACAACCGGCTGCACCGGCTTGAATATAAAATCGATCGCTCCGATTTCATAGCCTCGTACCATATGCTCCGTCGCTTGACTGAGCGCAGTAACGAAGATCACGGGAATCGACCTGTACCGCTCTTGCGATTTCAGCATGCGAACGGTTTCAAAGCCGTTCATTCCCGGCATTTCAATATCCATCAGAATCAAGGCGAAAGACTCCTGCATCACTTGCCGCAGCGCTTCCTCTCCGGAATTGGCGGTGGCGATGCGATAATCGGGAGATTGCAGTATGGAAGACATAGCGAGCAAATGTTCCGGCCGATCGTCGACAATCAGTATATTCACTTGCGGTTCAGCCATATGTATACTCTCCTAGGGTCCGGTTATTATCCTATATCCTTACATTTTTCGCTAGCCGGACATTCTTCTCCTGCTTGCCGCCGCGAAAAAAAAGAAGCCCGTTTCCCGAGGGAACGGACTTCCTGGCAAATATACGATTAAGTATACCGCGAAATGAGGTCATGCAGCTGCCCTGCAACAATTGTCGAGCCCCGGCGCAGCTCGCTGCCCGGGATGGTCAAGCGGACGAAGCTTTCGTCCAGCCCCATTTGTTCTTCCAATCTTCCCCGGAAGCCCCGGGCGCGGCGGTCGATCTGCAGGAACAGCTCCAGATCGTTTCCTCTCGGGAAGTAGAGCACTTCGAGCTCGTCGAGCGCACCGCGGAAATTCGTCGTCGGCACATACTCGAACTCCTGCACAAACGGCAGCGGCCCGCCTAATCTTGGCGCGTAGTCGTTGGAGACCTCGCGCAGACGGAAGCCGAGCTCATCCAGCGCCTCCATCACGGTAGCCACGCTCGGGCCCGCAACGATGTCGATGTGGTCCCGGTCGGTCGGATCGACCGCCATGTCGATATCGAGTCCCGTTTCCACCCAGACCGGCGTGTTTCGCAGCGAAAGCGGAGCGTATTCGGGAATCGCCAGCGTAAACGGGATCTCCCGGCTCTCGCCGGCTCGCAGCAGGAAGGCGTCGGTGATGCGGTATTTGGCGATCTCCGCTACGTGTGTCACTTTCGAATCATTATGTTCCCTAACATACTGCGTTTTCAAATACACATAGATGCTTTCAATCTGCTGATCCAATTGGCCGCCTTGAATATGCACGACTCCGTCAAGCGTTTCTCCTGGTGAAACCTGCGCATGTTCCAGCTTCGTATCCACCTTCGCCGAACCGATCCCTACACTTGCAAGCACTTTCTTAAAAATGGACATTGTCTTTGCCTCCCGCCTGAAGTACGCCAAAGTTATTGTAGCTCTGCGGTTCAATACGCAGCGGAGTGCCGGGCGGTTTCGCCGGAACGCCATGCCGGAACAGCAATATTTAAATTATCTTTTGAGCAAACGATAGCCTTTCCGGACCGCATTCAGCACGAAGCCGGGAATCGGGACACGCTGCAGGGGCGGAAGGTAAAACCGGTCGTACGCTTTTTTCAGATCGTCCCACATCCTGCACGGCTCCGGCTTCAAAAAATCCGACACGTCGACCACCACGCCGCGGCCGTCCCGCATCATCACGTTTTTGCCGTGAACGTCGTGCGGGCGTAGCCCTTTGCTTACCGCATAGGCAAGCGCTTCGTCAATATCGTCGATCACCTGCCGGGGTATCGGAATGCCCTTTCGGATGCAATCATACAGCGTGATGCCGTTCAACCGCCGCAGCACCAGATAGCTGCCACCATAGTACAGGCACTCCGAATATGCCGGATGCCGCCCCAGACGGCGGTACACCTCGGCCTCCTCCTGCAGCCCCGGCCGGCCCGGCGCATACACCTTCACTACATACTCCGGGTAATCCGGGTGCGCGACAACCGCCGCATAGTTGCCCGCGCCCATCAATCGCCAAGGGACAGGCACGCGGTATACGGCGATCGGATCGTGCGGCTGCTCACTCTTGATGCGCAGCTCCGGCAACAGGCGGCGCTCGATTTGCGCGATGAACGGGTGACGCTCATCCCAGGCTTCCTCGTCTGTCATCGTCCGATTGTTATCCGCCATAAAAGCAAGCTGGCCTGCCCTTCACACCCGTCTTGACGCGGAACAAGCCGCCGGCATGCGGCTGCTGCGTCAGTTGTTCCTCGCTCAGCCCGGTCCGGGCCGTCGTAATGTACAGCTCGTCCCACTCCGGACCGCCGAACGCGCAGGAGGTCGCTTGCGCAACCGGAACGCGGACGAAGCCGAGCCTTTCGCCGGTCTGCGGATTCCAGCAGGACACCCGCCAGCCGCCCCACTGGGCAACCCACAGCATCCCTTCACGATCGACGGCCATGCCGTCGGGAACGCCCTCGCCTTCCGGAATCGTGACCACCGTGCGCCGGTTCGAGATCGCTCCTGCTTCCGGCTCGTAGTCGTAGGCGACGACTTGCTTGGTAGGCGAGTCGATGTAATACATCGTGAGCCCGTCGGGGCTCCAGCCGAGCCCGTTGGAGCAAATCACGCCATCGATCGCCTTCCGCAGCGACCCGTCAGGCTCCAGGCAATACAGCGCCCCCGTCGGACCGCTGCTCTTGCGGTTCATCGTCCCCGCCCAGAAGCGTCCGGCTTCGTCGCACTTGCCGTCGTTAAACCGGTTTTCCGGAAGCCCCGCCTCCGGGTCGGCAATCTTCGTCAGGCGCTCCGTCGCAATATCGAGCAGATGGAAGCCATGCTCCAGCGCGAGCACCAGACCGTCGCCCTCCGCTCTCGGCACCGCAGCCCCCACCCGCTGATCAAGCTGGATCGAACGGTCCGTTCCTTGAACCGGATCATAGTGATGAATCCGCATTCCCTCGATATCGACCCACAGCAGCCGTCCGCTGCGGTGATCCCATACCGGCCCTTCGCCCAGCGCCGCCTTCCCGTCTAAAATCAATTCCGCCGTTAGCTGCCACGCTTCCAAATGCAGCCCTCCTCTTTCTCGCGTGCTCTGAAGCACGTGCCGTATGCTCCCATTGTAGCACAAAGGAAAAGCCGAAAGCGATGTGATGACGAAGCCGTCGCCCGGCTTGGCAAACGGCGCCGCAGGCAGGTTTACACGCTGCATCGAGCCGAAAAAAGACCCGTTAGCCCCACTTCTCCTAAGCAGAGGGGCTAACGGGTCTTGAGACTTGCTCGGCCGCTATTCTTCTTCCAGCGGCTGCAGATTTTGCAGGTCCGATTGATCATCGGCAAGCTGCGCGGCCGCTTGCTCTACGGCGGGCTTGTTCTCGTCATGCCCGGCTTGGGCAATCGAGCGCTCGGCTTTTTCCACGGCCGTTTCGGCCTGCTCGATCATTTGGGCGGACGGATGGCTCTGCGCCTGAGTTACGGCGTTGTGCGCCTTTTCCACCGAATTTTGCGCTTGCGAGACCGGGTTTTGCGATTGCAGGCTGGAGTCGTATTCGTAACGGGTCATTCTTGGTCATCCTTTCCACATACAGGGTTGCTGTTAATGTGGGAAGAAACGGCCGTTTTTATTCGTTCGGGATCCCGGATTATACCCGCAATTCCTCGTGGCGTATAGCCGATTTCTCGATCTGGATCGTCGCATGGTGGATATTGAACCGTTCCGCCATCAGCCCGATCGCCTGCTGCAGCACCTGTTGGCTGTCCCGATCGTCCTCGATCTGAATGTGGCAGCTGAACGAATCGAGGCCTGACGTAATCGTCCAAATGTGCAGGTCGTGCACGTCTACAACGCCCTCGATGCTCTCCAGCGCCTGTTTCACTTCCTGCTGGCTCACGCCGGCCGGCGTTCCTTCCATCAGCACGTGCACGGTATGGGAGATGACGCCCCAAGCGCCCTTCAGAATCAGCAGCGCAACGAGCACGCTGATGATAGGATCGGCGATGTACCAGCCGAAGGCCATCATCACAAGCCCCGCGATAATGGCGCCGACAGAGCCGAGCGCGTCCCCGAGCACGTGGAGATAAGCGCTGCGCAGGTTGACGTTGTTCTTCACGTCGCCCTTCCGCATGAGCGCCCACGCGCTGATCAGGTTGGCGAGCAGCCCTACGGAAGCAATCAGCATCATCGAGCCGCTGGCGACTTCCGGCGGGTTGAAGAAGCGGCCGTACGCTTCCCATATGATAAAGCCGGCGATGAGAAACAGCGTAATGCCGTTGAACAGCGCTGCGAGAATCTCAAAGCGGTAAAAACCGTACGTCTTAGCCGGGGAAGCCGGTCTTGCGGCGAAGCTGAGCGCGATCAAGCTGAGCAAGAGCGAGCTGGCATCGCTGAGCATATGCCCGGAATCCGAAAGCAGCGCCAAACTGTTCGTGAGAAGCCCCCCGAAAAACTCCAGCAGCAAAATACCCGCCGTGATGGACAAAGCGATAATCAGGCCCTTCTTGTTCCCTTCCCGGGCGTGATCGTGATGGTGATGTCCGTGACCATGGCCGTGATGATGGTGACCATGTCCATGGTCGTGCTTATGAGCTGCTCCTCCGCTATGCGCATGCGCACTATGGTTATGACTGTGCATAGGTCGTCCCTCCCAGATACGGGCGATCCGCTGCGGCGTTCCGACCGTATGTTTTATATATGATCATGTGTTCATATATTATTATGCATTATCGCTTACCCTCTGTCAATCCTATCCATGAGATTTTTTATCCGCCGTCTTGCCCATGATGTCAGTATGACCATTTCCATGCCGGTTTAAGAGGAACGTTCGTTTTTGACAAAACCGTGAAGCCGGCTGCGTTGAAAATTCAAACATTTCAAAGAAAGCGCTTGCCATATTATGTACTGTTTAATTATAATACAAAACATAACAAATAAACCAATGCAGGAGGCGAGCTGTTCACATGATCATCGCAGGCATGAATATTACGTTTCGTCATTTTCCGTTCGGGCACTTCTTGAACGGGATGGAACGCGCGGGAATCGGCAGCATCGAGCTATGGGCCGGGGAACCTCATTTCTATGTGGGACGTAACCCACTCTCCACGCTAAGGAACATTCGAAAGGAGGTGAAGGCGCGAAAGCTGAACGTTGTATGCTATACCCCCGAACAGTGCGTCTATCCGTATAATTTGGCCGCCTCGGACCCGGACTGGCGAGCGAGGAGCGTATCTTATTTCAAGGAAAACCTGTACGCCGCGGCCGAGCTGGAGGCGCCGATGATGCTCGTCACGTCGGGGATCGGCGATTTTGCGGTGCCACAGGCCGATTCTTGGAAATTTGCAAGCGATTCCATTGCGCAATTAACCAGGATCGCCGAAGCGGAAGGCCTGTTTCTGGCGCTGGAGCCGCTGACGTCATTTGAAACGAACCTGATCATGAGCCTTCGGGACGTGCGAAACATGATGGCGGAGATCGGCTCCCCTTCCCTGCGCGGCATGATCGATACCGTCGCGATGCAGTTGGCCGGCGAAACGCCGGACGATTATTTTGCCGCGCCGGGCGGCCTGCCGCATGTCCATCTGATCGACGGAGACGGTCAGTCGGACGCGCATCTGGCGCTTGGAGACGGGGCGCTGAACTGGGAAAGCTACGTGCAGAGCTTGCAAAAGCACGGGTACCGGGGATGCTGCACGCTGGAAATCATGGGCTCGCGTTATTATGCCAATCCGCAAGAAGCCATTGAAAAGTCGCTGGACAAGCTCCGGCAGTTCGGATTTTCTTCATAGGGTTTAACAACTTGAACATGGAGGAATCGTGTATGAGCAACGGCAGTCTCACACGAAAACTTGGATTCTGGTCCGCCTTGGCGCTCGCCGTCGGGACCACGATCGGCTCGGGCATTTTCGTATCGGTCGGCGAGGTGGCCCGCGCGTCCGGCACCCCGACGGTCTCGATCATGGCCTGGCTGATCGGCGGCTTGATCGCCATTCCGCAAATGATGGTTCTGGGCGAATTGTCGACCGCTTATCCCGAGAACGGCAGCGGGTACGTGTACCTGAACAAAGCCGGCTGGCGGCCGCTCGCCTTTCTGTACGGATGGGCCACGTTCTGGGCGCTTGATCCCCCTTCGATTGCGATCATGGCTATCGCGATCGTGTCCTACGCCGCCGTGTTTTTCCCGTTTTTCGCAGGCATCGCGGGAAAATTTCTGGCCGTCGCCATCATTCTGGCCATCACCGCGATCCACTACCGCAGCGTGAAGGAAGGCGGCGTGTTCCAGGTCCTGATTACCGCGGTCAAAATCGTTCCGTTCGTCATCGTCGTCGCGCTCGGCTTTATGTATATGAATACCGACAATTTCGCCTACACCCCTCCGGGCGGCACGGCCAATACAAGTCTCATGGGCGGCATTTCCGCCACGACATGGGCCTATACGGGCATGGCGGCGATCTGCTTCATGGCCGGTGAAATCAAAAATCCCGGGAAAGTGCTCCCCCGCGCCCTGATCGGCTCGGTGCTGATCGTGCTGACCCTCTATACGACGCTGGCCGTCTCCGTTACGGGCTTAATGCCCTTCGAGCAGCTGATGAAATCGGAAGCGCCGGTGTCCGAGGCAGTTTCGTTTATTCCCGGGCTTGCGCATATCGCTTCGTCGTTTGTCTCGATTACTGCCATCATTGTCATTCTCGGCTCGCTCAGCTCGTGCATCATGTTCCAGCCGCGCCTCGAATACGTCATGGCCCGGGACGGGCTGTTCTTCAAACGGTTCGGCCAGGTGCACCCCAAATACGAGACGCCGAGCTTCTCCATCATCGTTCAGGTCGTTTATGCATGCGTGCTCGTCTTTTTAAGCGATCTGACGACGCTGCTCGGTTATTTTACGCTCACGCAATTAGCCATCAACATCATGGACTTCGTCGCGATCTACAAATGCCGCAAGCGCGACGATTACAAGCCCGTATACCGCATGCCGGTGTGGCGTCTGACGACGATTCTCGCGATTCTGGGCGCCACGTGGCTCGCATGGGGAACGTTCACCTGGGCCCCTTGGCAGGGCTTGCTCGCGGCAGGGATCGTCATCGTCACCGGCCTTCCGGTGTACCACTACTGGAAAAAAAGAAATCGCTCTCATCGCGATCCTGGCATCGGCCATGATGAAATTCCGAAAGAAGCCTAATTTGGATTGATTTTTAATTCTATTTTGTTATAATACAAAACATAACAAATAAATCTAAAAAGAGAGGCGTGTTGAATCCATGCTGCATTTGGACAAAACAAAAGTCGATTTTCTGGTAACGTCGAGCATGATCCCCGAGGTCGAAACCTTCATCCAGGAAGGCCAGCCGAAAATTGCCGGCATCGCGCAGAAGCTGGCGCAGCAAAAGATCGGGCGCGTATACTTCGTCGGCTGCGGCAGCTCCAAGGCTGTCGGCGCGGCGGCCAAATATTTGATCGACAAATACAGCACGCTTGTCTCGAACGTGTATACCGGCTGGGAATTCGTCGACCATACGCCCCGCGCTCTGGATGCTTCCACGGCGGTCGTCGTCATCTCCCACTCCGGCACGACGGAGGAAGTGGTTCAATCGCTGCGGAAAGCCAACCAAGCCGGGGCCGTGACGATCAGCGTCGTGAATAAGAAGGAAGGCAATCCGCTCGGCGACGAAGCCCAGTTCGTGATCGATTACAACGCCCATGCGATGTGGGAATGCCATCTGCTGGCCCTGTACTTCCTGGCCCTGCAATGGATTCGGGAAGTCGAGCCGTCCGAAGAGGTCGAGCGCATTCTGGCCGATATTCCGAAGCTGCCCGCCGTCCTGGCAGGCCATATCGATTCGTTCGAGGAAAAAGCGCTGAAGCTGGCGGAATCGGTCAGCAGTTGGAAAGGCTTCTATACGGTGGCGGCCGGACCGCTCGTGTCCCTTGCTTATAAAGAAGGCGTCATCACGAATATGGAATTTATGTGGGGTCACGGTGCGGTGATCGAAAGCGGCGAGTTCCGTCACGGCCCGCTGGAAATCGTCGAGCCCGGCGTTCCGTTCGTCTTCCTGGTCGGCACCGACGCTTCCCGCCACATTACGGAACGCGCCCTGCGCTTTGTGAAAAAATACAAAGGCGAGCACATCGTGTTCGACTATCAGGAATTGTCCGGCGGCTTGCATCCGGATCTGGCCCCTATGGTCATGTTCGTGCCGCTGGAATGGTTCTCTTATTACTTCGCCGTCGCGAGAGACCACAACCCCGATGACCGCCGTTACTACGGAGTCGTCGAATACTAGAAAGGCGCGATCCCCCTGTCTTCCGGACAGGGGGTTACGCTCCTGTAGGAGGCGAATGGGAAGATGAAAGCTGCTACCGTCGGAGACAACTGTATGGACGTGTACTTGTCGAGGCAGGAAAGCTACCCGGGCGGCAATCCCGTGAACGTGGCCGTCTACTTAAAGCGGCTCGGGGGCGATGCCTCGTATGTCGGCTGGGTCGGCACCGACAGCTACGGCGAGCAAATGCGCCGGGCGATCCGCGACAAAGGGATTGACGTCAGCCATCTGCACCAAAAAGAAGGCCAAACCGCCGTGACCTATGTCGAGCTGATCGGCAGCGACCGCAAATTCGGCGACTATCACGAAGGGGTGATGGAGCACTTCGCGCTGACGGAAGCCGATCTGCAGTTTATCGAAGGGCACGCGTTGGTGCATGCCGGAATCTGGGGCCACGCGGAGCCGTATTTCCCGCGGTTCAAGGAGAAGGGCCTGATCACCTCCTTCGACTTCTCGGACCAGCTTCATCACGACTTGACCCAGCGGCTCCCGGCCTTCGTTGATTACGCTTTCTTCTCTTATACGCAGGACGACGCGTATATCCGCAGCTACCTGAAAGAAACGCATGCGCTCGGGGCGCGGGTCGCCGTCGCCACCTTGGGGGAAAACGGCTCGCTTGCCTACGACGGCGAGCGTTATTTCCGGCGCGAGGCGGAAGCGGTCACCGTCGTGGATACGATGGGCGCGGGCGATTCGTTCATTGCCGGCTTCCTGTACGGGATTATGGACGGACTTCCGCTGATGCAGTGCCTGGAGCAAGGAACGCGGGCCGCGGCGCAAACGATTACGTATTTCGGGGCCTGGTAGCTGGAATTCGCGGCAAAGTTGCATGTATAATGAGAAGAAACAATGGCGACATGGAGTCGATTTTACGCTATGAACTTAAATCCATCGACAGCGCAGCCCTTATACATGCAAATCCGGCAAATGCTGAAGAACGATATTCAAGAAGGAAAATACAAACCGGACGAGCAGATTCCAACGGAAGCCGAGCTGTGCGACATCTATCAGGTGAGCCGCATCACGATACGCAAGGCGATCGAGGAGCTGGTCAAGGACGGCACGCTCACCCGCATCCAGCGCAAAGGCACCTTCGTCACCTCGAGCAAATTCCAGAACGAGCTGCTGTCGGTCAGCGGCTTCTCGGAATTCAGCCACCAATTGGGGATGATCCCCAATTCGCGCACACTGCGCAGCGAAGTGATTCCGGCTTCCGCGGATATGGCCCAGCGGCTCCAAATCGAGGAAGGAAGCCCGGTGCTTGAGCTCGAACGGCTGATGTATGTCAACGAGCGGCCGCTGTTTTACGATCTGGCCCACTACCCGCTGACGCGCTTCCCCGATCTGGAGAAAAAAATCGCGCGCGACGAATCGACGTACAAGATTTTGAAGGAAGATTACGGGACGGAAATCGACAGCAACGATAAAATTATCAACGTGATCGGAGCGACAAAGGATCTAGCGAAAGCGCTGGAATGCGACGTCGGCTCCAACCTGTTCCGCATCGTCAAAATCGCCTACGATTCGCACGACCGACCGGTTCATCTCTCCACCTTCATGTGCGAGACGAACAAGGTGAATCTGACCGTGCATCGCGCGAAATGAGGCGAATCCCTCTACCGGTTAGCATGGCCTCCATCCAGCTATCCTTACAGAGAGTGTACACACGAGCTGTATGAACAAGAGAGTGTCCCTCAGCCATTTTCATGGCTTTTGCGACACTCTTTTTTTGTTTGCCACTTCGATATATGCGGATACTAACCAGGCAGTTTGTAATCAAGGTCGGATTCATACGAGCTAATCTCCCAGCCGTCTATACCTGCTGCGCGTTATTACGGCGGCTTGTTACAGATACCACTACTTTTTTTCTCCGTAGCAGAAGTTCTCCGAATTTCTTTTATCCGAAAGCCGGTTACCTCACCGTACCAACACCTTACGTTAATCACCATCTGTGGATCGTGATTTGACATAAGATTCGCAATTGACCCGTAATCTTCCGTTCTGAAAGCACTCCCCAACTTGTCACTTTTCGGAGGACTATGCCCGTTTTTCATTCTCTTCACTGGCGAAAAGGGGGATTTTTTTCGATTGCCGTCAATTCCGTTAAATACGATTGAAACTCCTCGAGCTTAAATAGGAAAAGTCCGGCTTCCAAGACTTCAGTCTAGGACGGGAACTATACCTCGGAATAGTGCCTTTCGCTCCATTTTTTGATATTATGAAAGTAACGAAATATTATGAAATTGCCGACAGAGGACTGCGAGGATAATGCAAATGATTGGAACTAAGATACAAGCCCTTCTTTTCGTTGAGGGGGCAAACAGGCTTGATTAATTCAGTTTTGGAATTTCTGCGCAGCTTCGGGGATATCGGGCTTTTCATTCACGCCATGATCGACGCTATTATTTTTCCAATTCCCGCATTTTTTCTTCAAGTTTCCTTGAGCGCTTTAAACCCCGGGAACGCCTTATGGCTGGCTACGTTCGGCTTTATAGGTTGTATGATCGGTACGCCAATCGGCTACGCCATCGGTAAAACTTCAGGCAATCTTATTCTTCGCAAATTTATGAAACAAAAGCAGCTGGATTCCGTTACCGAAATGTTCCGTCGTCATGGAGAAGCAGCCATTATGATCGGTTCTTTCACTCCTATTCCTTTCAAGATTTTTACCATTGTATCGGGTTGTATGAATTATCCCCTTTGGAAGCTGATCGGTTATGCTGCCATCGGGCGTGCGGCGAAATTTTATGTCGTCGGAATTTTGTTCTACATTTACGGCCATGCGGCAGAAAATATGGTCGGCGGAAGCACGCTCACCATCTCCATGCTGGCTGCCGGCGCAGTGATTGCATTATGCTGGCTGCTCGTGCGAAAAATTCAACGCCGGAAAAAAGAAAAACGCCAAACCGACATTTCACAATAAGCTGCGAGCCAGTCGTTCTTCTCTGAAGAATGCTGGCTTTTTCATTTGAAATTATGCGGAGCAATTTTTTTGTAGATGTATCGATTCCCCGATCCATTGCTTGTCGAACAGGTTGCGGCTTAACACCGCAGGTTATTTGATCATGAGATGCTTTCTCCTTTTCGGTTTGGTCGAAGCCATCGTACGGCATGCGGACGATTCGTTGAAGGCGGACACGATTCATATTACGGATGCCGTAGCTGCGATGAGCGAGGGCGGCATGTTAAGTTTCTACAAAAAAATGCAAAAGCGCACACAACCCTCTTGCCTGAATTTCCCTTTTTACAGTACACTCAACACAAAGTTACGCTGGAAATCCGGGGGTGCGCATGTACAAAATCATGATTGTGGACGACGAAGCGATCGTACGCGAGGGCATCAAGGAGCATATCGATTGGAACGGGCTTGGCTTCGAGCTCGTCGGCGATTATGCGAGCGGCCGGGAAGCGTGGGAAGCGATGGAGCAGCTCAGACCGGACCTCGTGCTGTCGGATATTTGCATGCCGTTTATGGACGGGCTGGAGCTGACGCGGCTGATCCGGACCCGGTACCCTTTCGTGAAGGTGATCATCCTGACCGGCTTCGACGATTTCGATTATGCACAGCAAGCGCTGCGGCTCAAAGCTTATGACTTTATTTTGAAACCGATTACAGCGGCTGATCTTCGCGTATTGCTGACGAAAGTGAAAGGCGAGCTCGACGAGGAAACCCGCCAGCGGGAAGACTTGACGCGCCTGCACATGCAGCTGAATCAAAGTCTGCCCCTGCTGAAGGAACGCTTTCTCGAACGATGGGCGACGACCGCCATGGGGGATACGGAAATCCGCGAGCGGCTTCACTATTTCGGGCTTCCCGAGCTCCTGCCCGACTATGTGGCGGTGGTCGTCGACATCGACGATTTCGGCGGCAGCGGACATCTGCCCTCCGATCAGGATCAGGAGCTGCTGCGCTTTGCCGTATACAATATGGTCGAGGAAATCGTGGGCCAGGAGAATGGAATCGCCTTTCGCACCCGCGAGGAGCGCGTCGTGGCCATCGTGTCCGGGCTTGCGGCCATGCCTTTGTACGAGCTCGCGTACCAGCTCGCCGAAACAATCCGGCAGTTTGTCGAGAAATATTTGAAACTGACCGTTAGCCTCGGCGTCGGACGCGTATGCAGCTCGCTGGAGGAGCTTCCTCTCTCTTACAAAAGCGCCTTATCCGCACTCGAATACCGGCTGCTGCTCGGCAAAAACCAAGTGCTCGGCATCGTCGATATGGAGGGACAGCCGCCAGCCGCTCCGGACAACGGCGCAGAATGGAACCGGCTGCTTGCCTCCGCCGTGAAAACCGGCACAACCGCAGACGTTCACCGCTTGATCGAGCAGCTGGTTACCCATTTGAAAACGTCCCGGATGCCGATCGAAGCGTGCTATTGGCAGATCCAGTCGGTGATCGTCACGCTGATGAATACGGTCCGGGAGCTCGGAGCGGACGAACCGCGCGCAGCCATAGGCGAGGGCAATTGGCTGACGGACGTGTACCGGTTCAAGACGTTGGACGAAATCCAGGACTGGCTGAAGCAAATATTAAGCCTGGCGCTGGACCAAATCTCCGAGCAGCGGAGCCGCTTGACGCATACGCAGGTGCTGCGGGCCACCGAGTATATCCACGAGCATTACGCGAACGACAAGCTCTCCCTGCAGGAGCTGTGCCGGCATACGCTCATGAGCACGAGCTATTTCAGCACCGTGTTCAAGCAGCAGCTCGGCGAAACGTTCGTCGAATATTTGACGCGGGTGCGCATCGACAAGGCGAAGGAGCTGCTGCTGCATACCCCGCTCAAATCCTATGAGATTGCTGCACAGGTGGGCTATGCCGATCCGAACTATTTCAGCCTGATCTTCAAGAAGCACTCCGGCCTCACGCCGACGGAATACCGGGACACTGCGGCCAAGGAGCTCCGCCGATGAAGCCGATGCTCCGCCCTCCGCTGCCACGGTTCCAATTCAAGAGCATCCGCTCCAGCATCGCTGCGGCTTTTTCCTGCTTGATTCTCGTCTCCGTCGGCATCACCAGCTTCATCTCCTACCGGCTGTCCGCCGACGCCGTGGAGAAAAATTCACAAGCCTACCTCTCCGAAGTCATGAAGCAGGTCGGCGCCAACATCCAGTCCTACTTCACGAACATGGAAAACATCTCCACCCTGGCCCTGACGAACAAAGACGTCAAATATTTTATCTCCAACACGGTGTTCATCAGCGAGGCCGACCGCCGGGTATACGAGAAGCGCATCTCGGACATGTTCCAGTCGATTCTGTACACCCGCAAAGACATCGCCTCCATCATGGTGTTCGGCTATAACGGCAAATTCGTGTCGGACCGGCGCAGCACCAGCCTCAATCCGAACGCGAAGCCGGAGGAGCAGCTCTGGTACAAGCAGGCGAAGCAGGAAGGCGGCAAGCCGGTCGTCTCCTCCTCCCACGTCCAGCATGTGATCCAGAACGAATACCGCTGGGTCGTCTCCCTCAGCCGGGAGCTGAAAAGCACCGACGGGATCGCGGGGGAAGGCATTTTTCTCGTCGATCTCAACCTGAGCGTCATCAGCGAAATCTGCAGCCAGGTCAACCTCGGCAAGCGGGGCTACGTGTTCATTGTCGACAACGGCGGCAACATCGTCTACCACCCGCAGCAGCAGCTCATCTACAGCAACCTGAAGAGCGAGCTGATCGACAAGGTGATGCATACGGACAGCTTCGTCGCATACGACGGCGACGAATCGCGGATCTATTCGGTCCACGATACGAAATTCGGCTGGAAAATCGTCGGCGTCGCCTACACGGACGAGCTCGTCACCAACAAGCACACGATTCAAGGCTCGTTCCTGCTGCTGGCCGTCTTCGGGCTGGCGATTACCCTGCTGCTGTCATTCGTGCTCTCGCACCGGTTTTCCAAACCGATCAAGAACCTTCAGGATAAGATGAAGCAGGTGGAAAAAGGCAACTTCGACATTCGCGCCGAGATCGAGCAGGAGAACGAGATCGGCCAGCTCGGGCGCACGTTCAACCTGATGGTCGGCCATACGAAGGAGCTGATGAGCGAAATCATCCGCAACGAAGAAACGAAGCGCAAAAGCGAGCTCAAGGTGCTCCAGTCGCAGATCAACCCGCATTTTCTGTACAATACGCTCGATTCGATCATCTGGATGGCCGAGGGCAAGAAGCACGAGGAAGTCGTGCTCATGACCTCCGCGCTCGCGAAGCTGTTCCGCGCCAGCATCAACAAAAGCGACGAGCTTGTGCCCCTCTTCATCGAAATCGAGCATATCCGCAGCTATCTGCTGATCCAGAAAATGAGGTACAAGGAAAAGCTGGATTACCGGATCGCCGTCTCCCAAGACATTATGGCCTGCAAAACGATCAAAATATTGCTCCAGCCCTTCGTCGAAAACGCCATCTATCACGGGATCAAAAACAAACCGGGGTGCGGGCTCATTACGATCTCCGGCGGGGAGAAGGACGGCAGGATCGTGTTCACCGTTGAGGACAACGGCCTCGGCATGACGCCGGACCAGCTGCGGCACATTCTGGTGCCGAAGACGGGAACGGAACGCGGCAAGGGCACGGGCGTAGGCATCGCCAACGTGCACGAACGGATTCAGCTTTATTTCGGCACGAGCTACGGCGTGAGCTTCGAAAGCGAACCGGAGAAGGGCACCCGGGTCACGCTGACGATCCCGAAAAGCGAGTAGGAAAGGAGCCGCCGATGCAGACGCATAAAAAAATCGTGTGGATGCTGGTGCCCCTCTTGGCCTTGGGCGCCTATACCGCCATCCTGCTCCAGTCCGTCCGGACCGAAAGCGGCAAGGACAAGAGCATTATCGTCATTATGAAAAGCAACGATATCCGCACGGAATTTTGGCAGACGATCCGGGCCGGGGCGAAGACGGCCGCCAAAGAATTTCAAGCGAAAGCGGACATTCGCGGTCCCTTGCAGGAAACCGACGTGCATGAGCAGATCGGTCTCGTGGAGCAAGCGATTGCGGAGAAGCCCCAAGCGATCGTGCTGGCCCCGGCCGACGACGACCTGCTCGTTCCTGTGGCGGAGAAGGTCCGCCAAGCCGGAATCAAGCTGGTCGTCATTGATTCGCCGTTGGACGGCAATCCCGGAGACAGCTTTATCGCCAGCAACAATCTGGACGCAGGCAGAAAAGCCGGACGAGCGTTGGCCTCCATGACCAATGGCCGGCCCGCCGTCGCGATCCTTAGCGACAAGGGCGGCTCGCCCACCGCCGCAGACCGGGAAACCGGCATTCGGGACGCGCTCGCCGCCGACCCGCCGGCGGTCGTCGTCGGCACGAGGTATGCTGCGAATCAGGAGGAGCTGGCCTACCAAGCGACCAAGCAGCTGCTGGCCGAACACCCGGAGATTACCGGCATGATCTGCTTGAACGAGACGGCTACCTTGGGAGCCGCCAAAGCGATCAAGGAAATGAACAAAAGCGCCTCGGTCAAGCTCGTCGGCTTCGGCGCTTCGATCTATGAGATCAAGCTGCTGGAGGAAGGCGCGCTGCATGCCACGCTGGTCCAGAAGCCTTTTAACATCGGCTATTTGGGCGTGAAGGCCGCCGTGGAGCTCATCGACGGGAAAAAAGCGAACCCGCGAGACAACATCGATTCGACGGTCGTCACCAAGGAGAACATGTACGATCCGGAAAATCAAAAGCTGCTGTTCCCTTTTGTGGAAAGGTAAGGAAACCATGCCCCGGCTCGGGCGATCAATCCAAGAATCGAGGTGGACCGATGAACCGACGGAAGCCCGCCGCAGCGACCGTGTCGGCCGCGCTGACGCTGCTGATGCCGCTGTCCGGCTGCGGGATCGACTCTTCCCCTTCTCCCGCTCCGGCGGACCCGAAGGCGCTAATCCAGTTCCTGGCTGCGGAGTATAGTACGGATACGAGACCGCTGCTGGAGAGCATCGTGAAAGATTTCGAAGCGAAATATCCGAACATTGACGTCGAGCTGCAGGTGGCGAATTGGGACATTCTCGACGGCGTCTATACGACCATGATCAGCAAGAATCAGCCGCCGGACCTGTTGAATACGAACGTGTATGCCCATTTTGCCAAGGACGGCCTGCTCAACGATTGGAACGATATCCTGTCCCCGGAGCTGAAGGCGAACCTTCTTCCCAAGTTCCTGCAAATGGATTATTGGAACGGCGCCCAATACGCGATCCCTTATCTCGCCACCGTCCGCAACCTGTATTACAACAAGGACATTTTTGACGACATCGGGCTGACCGAGCCGCCGAAAACGTGGTCCGAGCTGGTCGAGACGGCGCGGAAAATCAAGCAGACGGGCAAAGCCGAAGGCTTCGGCGTGGACTTGACGGACAACGAAAGCCAGGCTTACTTGTCCTATTTCTTCTTCGGAGCGGGCGGAGGTTGGATGAAGGACGGGCAGTGGACGATCAATTCGCCGGAAAACGTCGAAGGGCTGACCTTTCTGAAGTCGCTTTACGACCAAGGGCTGACCGATACCGAGCCGACCGTCACGACGCGCGACGAGAAGCACCGCATTCTCGGGAACGGAAAGCTCGGGACGATGATTTCGGGCAATTATTTCACTTCCGTCGTTCCCAAGGAATTTCCCGGTCTGAAATGGGGCATCGGACCGATGCCGGTCAAGGACGGAACTCCGCCCATCTCCTTCGGCGTGCAGGATGTGCTGGTGTCCTTCAAGACGGATCATACGAACAAAGAGGCGCTCTCCAAATTCATCAGCTTTCTGTATGACGATGCGCGCTACGAGAGCATCATTCTGCGTGAAGGCTTCCTGCCTGTGACCAAGTCCGTGGGGGACAAGCTTGCGGCCAAGGACAAGAACGCAAAAGACAGCCTCGAAGCACTTCAGACGGCCAAATTTTATCCGGTTAACCACCCTGCCTGGCAGAAGGTCATGGACGGAACGCGAAAAATGGGTCAGGCCGTCCTGGTCGACCACATGCCGCCCCAAGCCGCCCTCGATCAGCTTCAGCAGATCGCCCTCACGAAAAGCAAGGAATAATGTGATGGGAATCCAGTACTAAAAACGTTTGAAATGGTAGTGGTCAATGCCCATCTCTTAGGAAGGTTGTGTGTGGGAGTGCGTGGAAAAATTTTCAGAAAAAATAATACAAACATACATTACGTAGCCGGGCGTAATCTCAAACGCGAGGCCGTGCGATATTTTAGCGGTCTCGCCGAGCGTGATCATAACGTCCTCGACCACGATAGGATCGAAGGCGGCTACGACGGCCGTGGCGTAAGTAGGTACGGTAGCGTCCGGGTCGAGTTTACGGATTTTAACGTTAAGTGAAGGCGTCGGGACTTCCGTTATAGCGCGGCCATCAGAGCCGTCGCCGCACGCCGGGCAGTGGTATAAGAGTGTCAAACTCTGCGCGGGTTTTCGACCTCTTAATACCGTCTCCGTAAACCTCTAAAGAATCTGTTAAAATATACCGATCCTAGTATTTATAACATCTTATAGGGGAGGCGGAATAGTTATGGGATATAAACTTAATGTCTCTGATGCATCTGTTGACGAGATTCGATCTCTTTCGGCGGACTCGCTATTACTGAGAAAAGGTACCTTAGAAGCAAAAATTGAGGGTGGCAAACAAAGTGCTTATATACCAGTCATTATTGGGCTCACTATAACTTGCTGTACTTACTTCATTAAGGATGTTATTCCTACTTGGGGGATTTTAAATCCATCCACTATAACTACTTTGGGAATACTAGTGTACTGCGCTATAGGATTCTCATCTTCGTTGCTTTTCTTAAAAATTATTCGAGAAGTAGCGAGGGACGTGCTAGAACTGAAATTTGTAGAAAAAAGAATTGCAGACCTAGAAAAAGTCAAGCAAAAGAGAGAATCTAGATTGGAACAGAAGTATAGTAAGAAGCAGACTTCTGCCTCGTCTCCTCGACAACACGCCAACCGGTAGCGGTTCCTTTCTGCAGCATCGTCTTCACGAACTCCGACGCGAACATTGCGTATTGCTTGCCGTCTTCTCCCTCTAGGACCTGTATTGCCTGTATGAAATAAAGCTTCCTTGTTTAGGAAGCTTTGAGCGCTTAAGAAAGTATTTTTTTGACAAAATAGAAAAGCATACGGAGGTGGGGTATCTACTGGAGGAGCGATAGCGTTCGCCTTTGTCTGCGGGAAATATCCGCTGTTAAGCGGCTTCAATCAAAGTTTCCCGCTGACAACAGCGATCGGAAGTAGATACCCCACCCCCTCGTAAC
>NZ_JTHN01000093.1 GCF_001399685.1 Paenibacillus sp. A3 | reverse complement strand
AAAAATAAAGATACATACGTAGGCGGGGTATCCACTGGAGGAGCGTCAGCGTTCGCCTTTGTCTGCGGGAAATATCCGCTGTTTAAGCGGCTTCAATCAAATTTCCTGCAGACAAGAGCGACCGGAGGTGGATACCCCGCCCCTCGTAACCCATCGCCTCAATTGACCACTTTCTCAATACTCTTAGACAACCCGCATACAGGCTGTCTCTTTACCGTCTATTCTTTCGGATGAATCATATCCTCCGGACGCACGATCGATATGAATTGCTCCTCCGTCAAATAGCCGCTCCGAATCGACGCTTCCTTGAGCGTCAATCCTTCCTTGTGCGCCGATTTGGCGATCGCCGCCGCTTTCTCGTAGCCGATATGCGGGTTCAGCGCCGTAACCAGCATCAGCGATTCGTCCAGGTACCGCTGAATGACCTCGCGGTTCGGTTCGATGCCGATGGCGCAATGCTCGTTGAACGAATCCATCGCGTCCGCCAACAGACGAACGGACTGCAAGTAGTTGTGAATAATGACCGGCTTGAACACGTTCAATTCAAAATTCCCTTGGCTGGCGGCAAAGCCGATCACCGCATCGTTGCCCATCACCTGGCAGGCGACCATTGTCATCGCCTCGCTCTGGGTCGGGTTCACCTTGCCCGGCATAATCGAGCTGCCCGGCTCGTTCTCCGGGATGCGCAGCTCGCCGATGCCGCAGCGCGGGCCGCTTGCCAGCCACCGGACATCGTTGGCAATCTTCATCAGATCGGCGGCGAGCGCTTTGATCGCGCCGTGGCTGTATACGATTTGATCGTGGCTGGTCAGCCCGTGAAATTTGTTCTCGGCCGAAACGAAGGTTTCTCCCGTGTAGCGGGAAATTTCCTCGGCCACCGTCTCGCCGAATCTCGGATGGGCGTTCAATCCCGTTCCGACGGCCGTGCCGCCGATCGCCAGCTCCCGCATCGGCTCCAAGCTTTCACGGATCATCCGCTCCGTCTTCTCCAGCATCGCCCACCAGCCGCTGATTTCCTGCCCGAGCGTCAGCGGCGTCGCATCCTGCAGATGCGTACGTCCGATTTTGACGATATCCTCAAATTCCTTGGCTTTATTCCCTAGCGTTTCCTTAAGCCGCTGCAGAGCGGGAAGCAACTGCTGCCGCACCGCCAGCACGCCGGCGATATGCATCGCGGTCGGGAACGTATCGTTCGAGCTTTGCGAGCGGTTCACGTCGTCGTTCGGATGAATCCGCAGCCCGCTTCCTTTCGTTTCAAGCAGCTGTGACGCCCTTCTGGCGATGACTTCGTTCGCATTCATGTTGGACTGCGTGCCGCTGCCGGTCTGCCATACGACAAGCGGAAAATGGTCGTCCCATTGTCCGCCGCTGACTTCATCGGCCGCTTGGGCGATCGCTTCCGCCTTTTCCGGCTCCAGCTTGCCCAGCTTCAGGTTGGCTGCCGCAGCTCCTTTCTTCAGCAGCGCGAACGCCCGGACGATTTCCAGCGGCATCCGCTCCGTGCCGATCTTGAAATTCTCCTTGCTGCGCTGCGTTTGAGCACCCCATAATTTGTCTGCAGGCACTTGAATTTCGCCCATCGTATCTCTTTCGGTTCGGAATTCCATCGTTAGCATCCTCCTTGACATAAGTACATCTTAGTTAAGATTACCCATCTTGGAAAAAATTAAAAAGCCTTGGGCGCCGCCGGATCGACCGGCCGCTTCCGCCTATCGGACCGCAGACTGTAGAAATGGGTTGATTTTTGTGCGGCCTTTTGATTAAATCAACTTAACATACATAATAGTATACTATATTTCCAAAGAAAGGTCGAATTCGTCTTATGAATCCACTTTATGCCCCTTTGTTCGAACCACTCACCTTGCGGAGCGGCATCACGCTTGACAATCGGATCGTCGTCGCGCCGATGACTCATTATTCGTCCCGTCCGGACGGAACGTTGACTGACGAGGAGCTGGATTTTATAGCCCGACGGTCCGGAGGCGCCGGCATGGTCATTACGGCGTGCGCCTACATCGCCCCGGGAGGACAAGACGTCGCCGGGGAGCCAGCAGCCGACCGCGACGAAATGATACCGGAGCTGACTCGCTGGGTCCGAGTCATTCAAGCGCAAGGAACGAAAGCCGTCCTGCAGCTTCATCATAGCGGGCGAAACGCAGACCCCGAACTCGTGCCGAACGGCGACGTCGTCGGCCCGAGCGCGATAAAGGATGAAGCCGGAGGGTTCGTCCTCCCCCGGGCACTGGCGCAGCATGAGATTGAGGAGCTGATCCGGCAGTTCGGAGAAGCCGCGCGCCGCGCCGTTATCGCCGGATTCGACGGAGTCGAGATCCATGGCGCTTTCGGCTTGCTGCTCCAGCAGTTTTATCCCCCGCACGGCAACCGCCGCAGCGACCGTTGGGGCGGGAGTGTCGAGAAGCGACTGGCCTTTCCTCTTGCGGTTATCGACGAGGTAAAGAAAGCCGTCGCCCGATACGCCGACCGTCCGTTTATCGTCGGATACCGCTTTACCCCCGAAGAAGCGACAACGCCGGGGCTTACGATGGGAGACGCGCTGCACTTGGCCGATGTGCTGGCGAAGCAAGAGCTTGATTACATTCACGTGCTGACGAACGATTACCGCTCCCGGCCGCGCCGTGAAGCTGACGTTACTCGCACCCGACTTGAACTGATCAAGGAAGCGGTCGGGAGCCGTACGCCAGTCATCGGCGGGGGTTCGATCTACACGGCCGACGAAGCGCTTGAAGCGTATGAAACCGGTATAGATCTCATTTCGCTCGCCCGCGGGCTGGTGATCGATCCCGACTGGATCGAGAAGGTCAAGCAAGGACGCGAGGCGGACATCGAAACGACGCTCCGGGCCGACGCGCAGCAGCGTCTCGTTATCCCGGACCCGCTATGGCGGATGATTTGGGGCGATCCGGGATGGTTCCCGGGCACCTCTTAAAGACTTCGCTCCGTGAGCGGCTAATCCGATGATGAAAATCCCTTATTTGGTATATTCCACCTCTTATGTGCACACACTAACCCTGCATTTCTCTAAATTGACGATTCGAATCGGAAGAGGTCTTTCTTATGTCAACGAAATGGGCTTGGTTTATGTTCGGCTCGTTTGTCGGATCGCTTGTAGCCGTCGTTCTCTCCGGCTTGGTCGCCCTATTGTGCTCAAGAAGCATCATCAAGTGGATCGTCGGGCGCTTTACAAAACGGCTAATGTCCAATCCCTACGAATCCAACATCTGGGAAATGGTAACGGCGATGACCCGAATCAGTCCCATTACCGTCGTGGAGAACAGCATTCGCGCCGCTTCCGGCGCCGTGATCGAACGTCCGTTCGGAAGCCCGCGCAAATTTCTTCATTTCGAGGGACTCGTGTTCTCTCCCGCGCAATTGTCTACGCTTCCTACGGAACAGGACGTCGAGATCGACACGACAACCGTCATTGGGCCCAAAGCGCAAAAGCCGCTGGTGCTTCGCATTCCCATACTCGCTGCCGGGATGGGCTATGGCGTAGGCTTAAGCGAAAAGGTGAAAATCGCCATCGCTAAAGGAACGGCCAAAGCCGGGACAAGCACAAATACCGGCGAAGGAGGATTTTTGCCGGAAGAACGGCAGAATGCCAAACACTTGATTATTCAATACAACTCGGGCCATTGGTCCAAATCACCCGAAATTCTTAAGCAAGCCGATGCGATTGAAATCCGCTTCGGTCAAGGAGCGTTGGCGGGAACGGCAAGTGTCCTGCAAGGCGTCGATCTGGAAGGAAGAGCCAGTGAGATCATGCAGGTGCAGAACGAGGAAATCACCGTCATTCCGAGCCGCCATAAAGATATTTCAAGCCCGCAGGATCTCAAGCAAGTGGTTGAGCGGCTTCGGCAGCTGACCGGAGGTGTGCCGATCGGTGTAAAAATATGCGCCAGCGCCGTTCTGGAGCACGATCTGGAAATTGCCATTCAAGCCGGTGTCGACTTTATCAGCCTCGACGGGGGCCAAGCGGGGACGAAAGGCGGCGCGCCGATTCTGGAGGACGATTTCGGGCTGCCGACGATTTACGCCTTGTCGCGCGCGGTCCGCTATCTTCGCCAACGGGGCGTCAAGGACTCGATCAGCCTTCTGACCGGAGGCGCTTATTCGCAGCCTGGCGAATGCCTCAAAGCCATTGCCTTGGGAGCCGATGGAGTGTATATGGGCACCTCTTTGTTATGGGCCATGACGCACGATCAAGTGATGAAAACCGTCCCTTGGGAGCCTCCGACACAGCTTACTTACTACACCGGAATGATGCAGGAAAAGTTTAACGAAGAAGAGGCAGCCATTTACTTGGAAAACTTTTTAAACTCTTGCACGGACGAGATGAAGCTGGCGATCAGCGCACTCGGTAAACGCGCCTTGCGGGAAGTCAATGCCGACGATATGGTCGCCCTCGATGCGTGGACCAGTCATGTGACCAAAGTAAAATTGGCCTACGAGCCCTGGGAGAAGCCAGGAGCGAATCTGCATGGATGATGAGCTGCTGCAGAAAGGGAGGGTCGAATTGAATACGCCGATGCCCGCTTTCCGATGGACGATGAAGCAGACCTGGGAACACTTCCTGTTCTCCCACTGGCCCGTTCCTCTCGAAGCGATCCGTTCCTTCGTGCCTGAAGCGCTGGATATCGACACTTGGGATGGACAGGCATGGATCGGCATCCTCCCCTTCCGCATCGGCGGAATACGGTTGAAATATATGCCTTCCCTGCCCTGGATGCGCTCGTTTCCCGAGATTAACGTCCGGACGTATATCCGGTCGGGCGGGGAATCCGCCATCTTTTTTTTGTCCATGGACGCGTCCCATCCCCTGCTTGTTCCTATCGCCAAGCAGTGGTATCGGCTTCCGTACCATCAAGCGAAGATGCATTTCCGTGCAGACCGCGGAAGCATTGCGATTCAGAACAGGCGGCTGCCGGCCTCCCGGTCGGACGAAATCTTCTGCGCCGCATACCGCCCTGTCTCCGCCCCATTCGCCGCCCGGCAAGGAACGATCGAGCACTGGCTTATGGAGCGTTATATCTACTATTGCCGGTGCGGCCGCAGCGGCGGACTGTACCGGGGAGAGGTGTATCACGAACCTTGGAGGCTGCAAACGGCTGAAGCCGACATCGTCTGCAACACGTTGACGCGCGGATTCGGATTGGAGCTGGGGACTCCTGCCCTGCTCCACTACTCCCGGGGAACCCGCGCCCTTATCGGACCATGCCTCAAGGCGCCGGAATAAACGGCCGAGGATCCGACGTCATTTTATATTACAAGCCGTGACCTGCCGTTACGGTTTTTTCTTTTTGCGGAACGTATCGACGGCAAGCAGCACCAGCGGAAAGATCAGCCCGGCCGTCGTACCGTACATCGACCACGTCCGCTCATCCCATTGCAGTTGATATGCAGAATTTGGATAAACAACCAGAGACAAAACCAACATAATCAGCCCCAGAGGCAGCGCAAGCACACGCTCGGAATGCACATTAAACAATTGGGCGGTCCCCTTCAGCATGGTGTAGAAGTAGATCGCCGTCTTGTAATAAAGCCCGATGATCCAAAATGTGGCTACGATGACCTCGATTCGCGTAACGAAATTTCCAATATTAATCCGTTTGGCAAGCGCATAGCTGGGATAAAATTGCCGCGCTGTCGGTCCCGCCCCCAACACGCCGACGGATACCGCCGTAATGATCAATAACAGCAAGCCACCGAGCAGGTTTCCTATCAGCAGCACCTTCGCAGCTTTTGTCCCTCCCCGTACAGAAGAGGGGTAAATCATTAAAAAAAAGACAACGGGAGCCGACGTATAGCTGACATATGATAAGACAGCCTTGATGAACGGCTTGATTCCGACATCGATGACGGGCAGGAAATGCTCGAT
Source organism: Paenibacillus sp. A3 (assembly GCF_001399685.1). Lineage (GTDB taxonomy): Bacteria > Bacillota > Bacilli > Paenibacillales > NBRC-103111 > Paenibacillus_G. The sequence continues at coordinate 39,974 of NZ_JTHN01000093.1, read as the reverse complement.
TTGTATTTTGGGAGAGACGAATACGATCAAAACGCAAAACAGCACGATAACGACCGGAAACAGCACCTCCACAGCACGGGCAAGCGTATTCAATCCGAGCAAAAGGCCCATGACGATGATACCGGTAAACATGATATTAATCGTATATTCCGGCGTATCGGGCATAATTTGCGTCGTAATAAAATTGCCCATGTAATACACCAGCGTTGTCGCTCCGCCGAGAAAAGCGGTTAATATCCAATAGAGCGAAAAGGCCGTACCCAACCATTTTCCAAGCAGCCGGTTGCTGATTTCGACAAAGGTCATTTCGGGGTAACGGCGAGCCAAGTTCAAGAACAGCAGAATAATCGGCACTCCCGTCGCCATACCGGCCAGGATGGAAATCCATGCTCCTTGTTTCGTATAAGTGGCGGTACCTGACGGGATGAACAAGATGGAGCTGCCGATCGAGTAAAGAATGACCATCATCAAAAATTGCCTGACGGTTATTTTTTTGTCGTTGTCCATCTGATCCCCCCCTTTTGTCGAATCAACGGTTGCGGATTCTCTTTTGGACGGCCCCTATCCCAAGCAGAAGCAAGGGGAGGATCAATCCGGAGGTTCCAGCATACAAAGGCCATATCTTCGTATCCCACTCGTACCGGTAAGCGGCGGATGGATATATAATGCGGGAGAGGGCAACGGCAATTACTCCTAATGGGAGCACCAGGGAGCGGCTATCTTTCATTTTGAACAATTGCGCCAATCCTCGCATCCCCGCGTAAAAATAAACGATCAGCTTAAAATAGAGCGCTACCAGCCATAAGGCCGCCATAAGCACTTCAATGCGCGTAAAAAAATTGGCGATATTGATTTTCTTGGCCAGCGTATAGCTGGGATAAGCTTGCCGGGCGGTTCCTTCCGCTCCAAGTACGGCTATGCAGACCGTGGTGATGATCAGCAAAAACAGGCCGCCGATCAGGGTGCCAAGCAGAAAAGCTGTCGATGCCTTTTTCCCTTCCCTCACGCAAGAAGGATAGATCATCAGGAAAAAGACCGTGGGAAAACTAGAGAAGGCGAAATAAGAAATATTGGCCTTGGCGTGCGGCTTGAAACCCATTTCAAATACGGGCTGTAAATTATCCGTATTGATGTTTGGCGACACGGTTAAAATCATGATGATAAAGAGCGCCGTGATGATCGGAAACAGCACTTCGGCAGCGCGGGCTATCGTTCGCAATCCAAGCCGTAAACCGATGACGGCCGACATCGTGTAGAGAATATTGGCTGCATATACAGGGGTGTCGGGCATGATTTGCCGGCTTACGAACGTTCCCGCGAAATCGATTAACGCTACGGCTCCGACCATGAACGTATTGATGATCAAAAAGACCGACACCGCCGCGCCGAGCCACTTGCCGAGCAGTTTTTGGCTCAGCTCCACCAGACTTAGACCGGGATAACGATCCCCAACGGCGATATACAGATACATCAGAAGAAAGCTTAGTCCGATTCCCGTGACGATGGAGATCCATGCATCTTGTTTGGCGGTGGCAGCAGTGGCCGTAGGTACAAACAAAACGGAGCTTCCAATCGTAAAAAAAATGACAAGCAGCAAAAATTGTCTTGCGCTGATTCGATCATCCATCCCCGATCACCCGCTAATCCGATGATTCCAACATTCCGAATACATAATCACTGACCGGCCTGTATAAGTACGCGATCCATTCCAATGGATTCGGGATTTCCAGCCGCATGCTTTTGGCAATACTTAGCCCGAGGCCCAAGGCCAACAGAAAGGAAAATATCCACAGGTCCTTCTTTCTTTTGTTCTTCAGCAGATAGGGCACTTCCATCCAAACGATAACCGCTCCGAAAGCAAGAATGCCTGCAATCGCCAGCATGACCTATTGCTCCTTCTTCTTCTGGATATCGTTAATAAACGAATTGGACTGCGTACCCGTCCGTCTGACTTTCACATGGACGGATATGGTAACAGGCATCTTTACGAACTCTTTTTTCCAATTCTTGCTCAGCTTTTTCCACGCTATCGAATTGGCGCGATGAATCGCGTTGCCAAAGCCGAAAATGTCCGCACCGTACGTTTTCTGCGCTTTTCGGACCACCTGCTTTAGGGAGGCTTGCAATTTCTCCGCTAATTTTTTTCCCAGCGTTTGCAACGACTCCGGCTTATCCAGATCGATGACGCAGTTCACTTCCGAAACGTCGGCCTCCAGGAAAAGATCCACCCTGCCCTGAGGCTTTCCTTTTACCACGTTGGCCTTGATTTTGCTTCGGATCCGATTCACGCGCAGGTCAAGAGTATCTTTCTTGGGGCAGGCCACCCTTTCCACTGAGCCTCGGATTTTCCCGGTAATATAGTTGAAGCTCCTGCTTTCGCTTTCGTTTAACCAGCCGACCAGCTTATCGTCTTTGAATACGCCAATCGATGACATCTTGAAATGCGCATAGTCAGCGCTTTTTTGAATGTTCTTGATTTGCTCTGCCTGCTTTTTATTACCTAGAATCTCGACACCCGACAACACAGCCATTTTCCCCGTACTGATCAAGTCAGCCAGTAGTTCGTCCAAAAACACGTTTGCCGTTTCCCCGGTTAATCTTCGGTTCCACTCCAACGATTTAAACAGCTTGGTAGCCTGCGATTTTTCAAGTCTCGTGATGACGCTCAAGATGTCTTCCGCGCGTTGACCTTTGGCAAGCAGGATGTAGAAGTCGGCACGGAGCTCGCTGTCTCTCGAAAAGAAGTCCAAGATGTCTTGAATCCCTTCGCGGGCCACCTGTTCGCTAATTACCAGCACCCGCAGATGCGATAAGTAAAAGTATCTCGGGGAGGTTTTGATCATCTTGCGGATCGCTTCGACCATGGTGGGAGCCGCCGATTGCAGGATGGCCGTCGGGACCCCTCCTCCCGTCCCCTGCTTCGACGCTACGGCTTCGGGAATGACGACTTGTGCGGACAGCAAATAATCATTATCTTGCTTATCGATGCCAATGCCGACGACAATGGAAATGTCGTTCAGCTCCCGCCGGCTCCAGCAGCCGGTAAGCGACGACAACAGAATCAGACAACATAGGATCCATATTGCGATTCGCCGCAAGTACGTCCTCCCCCTTACCTTTGAGTCTGCTCTTCCTTGTCGTGCTGCTTTTCATTCTTCGGATCGGATGGTTTCGAAACGCGATGCTGACTCAGTGGGTGGTAAGCATCGGGACGCGTATACATTTGCCACCACGGAACCCGTATAATGGCATCCTTTTGATCGGATAGCCTGAACGGCGCTATTGGCGACAAGTACGGGATGCCGAAGGAGCTTAAGTGGCTCAAGTGCAGCACCAGCACGACAAGCCCTATAATGATACCGAAAAACCCGAAGGATGCGCCCAGCCCCATAAACACAAATCGGAGAACCCTCACCGAAATTCCCAGTTCAAAACTAGGAAATATAAAGCCGGCAATCGCCGTAATCGATACGATAATGACCATCGCCGGAGAAACGAGGCCCGCATCGACCGCGGCTTGTCCCAGCACCAAAGCGCCTACGATCGATATCGAGGTGCCGACGGCTCTGGGCATGCGAATGCCTGCTTCACGCAGCAGCTCGAACGTTACCTCCATCATGAGCGCCTCAATCAGAGCGGGGAAAGGAATCCCCTCCCGTTGCCCGGCAAGGCTGATCAGCAGAGTCGTCGGAATCATCTCTTGATGAAAGGTGGTGATCGCAATATAGAGCGAAGGCGCAAGCAAGGATATGACAAGCGCGATATATCGTAATATGCGGATCAACCCGTAGTCCGACCGATGATAGTAGTCTTCGGCCGCCTGCAGAAACTGGGTAAACACTGCGGGCACGACCAGAACAAAGGGCGTTCCGTCAATCAGGATCGCGACACGTCCCTCAAGCAAGGCTGCGGCGATCACATCCGGACGCTCGGAATTGTTAACGGTCGGAAAAACGGAATATTTGCTGTCCTGAAGAAATTCCTCAATATAGTTGCTTTCCAGGATGCCGTCAATATCGATCTGTGCGAGACGATCGCGTACGCGCCGGAGAATATCGTCGTTGACAAGGCCATGAATATACATGATGCAGACGTCCGTTTGCGTCACGCGTCCAACCTGCCTTGACTCCACCCTTACGTTCGAGCTTTTAATTTTTCGGCGGATCATGGCTATGTTCGTATGGACGGATTCGGTAAAACCTTCCTGGGGCCCGCGGACGACGGTCTGTGCGGTAGGCTCGGAGACGCTTCGGTATTCCCCGCCGCCCGTGTTCACCGACAGCGCCTGTCGGCATCCGTCAATCAGAAGCACCGTGTGTCCTACAAGCAAGGAAGAGTATAGGGCATGGAGTTGGTTTTGAATATGGATATCCCCGATGGTAACGGGCATATGCCGCAAAATCCAATCCATATTGGTCATCACCTGATGGGAATCGCCCAACTCGTGTTTTTCGGCATCGGCAAGAAACGAGTCCATGAAACGAAATACGGATTGGGAATCTACAAGACCTCCGATGTAGACAAAAGCGCATTGGACCGCAGCGTTCGGTCCGACACAAATCATCCTGACAATAAGATCGGAGCTGTTCCCAAACTGTCCTTTGATCGCTTCCAGATTATGCTGCAGCTCGCTATTCAGCGGCTTCTCGACGTCCGATGGGTTATTGCCTCTGCCTGACGGCTTGTTGCCGCCTTCCTGCTGGTTGGTTTGCTGTGAGGCCTGCGAGCGGTTCATGCTTTGGTTGCTGCGAGAAAAATGCTGCATGGTTCCTCGACCTCAATCTTAAGTTAATGAAAGTAGTATTCATCGTTCGCAGTTACTTTATTCCATATCATGCATTGGCTTGGACTTTACGCCATAATATGGTGTCCGATAAACCATCAAGAACCGCTTATCCAAGCAGGCTCTCCCTTGCCCCCATCGTCCTCTCATGGGGCAGTCAGGTCATGAATATATTGGAATGAACGGCGGGGACTTTGCTTCGAATAAAGGGGGTGGAGCCGCAGCATGAGATCGACGCGTGCGCTTACCGGCCGGATTGCGCTCCCCGGAAGCGCGGAATATGATGACGCGAGGATGAATTACAATGCCCGGTTCTCGAAATATCCGGCGGCTGACGATCCCATATCCGCTGGACCGAGGGCATTCGGAAGGCATTGCTGCCTTATACGTTCGGCCAGTACGTCAATTACCCTAACGTCTTCGACCCCAACTGGGCGCAAGCGTATTACGGCTCCAATCTTAACGCGCTGCGCCGGATCAAGCGGAAATACGACCCGGATAACGTGTTCCGGTTCGCACAAAGCATTCCGCCGGTGTAAGTTCTCATTGATCCATAAGAACTGCCGGACCGACCGAACGATTGAAAATGGCCGACCTCCCGTACAAAAACGTTTAAAACGCTTGCAACGCCAAGCTCCGTTGTGCTATAGTATTACTCCTGTCCATTTTTGGGAATTCATAACACGAACGGAGGTACGGACCCATGGAATCCGGTCTGCAAAGCGCTTACTTGGAGGAAAAAGAAAGACTGGAGCAAACGATACACGAAATGGAAAGACATCTGGAGGCACTTCAGGCTATTCCGACCTATACGGGACACGATATGACGGAGCAGGTGCTGGAGTCGATCCGCGAAACCAAGCGGCGCAGCTTGGCGCACGCGCTGCCCGAGCCTTACTTCGGCAGACTGGATTTTCACGAAACGGGAAAGCCGGGTCCGGCCCCGCTCTATATAGGCAAGTCCGGCGTGGAAAAGGCGGACTCTCCCGAGTTGATGGTTATCGATTGGCGCGCTCCGGTAGCGAGCCTTTTTTATTCGTTCACGGGTGGCGCCGAAGCGGCCAGCTACGATTCGCCGGACGGCGTCGTGCAAGGGCTCGTCTACTTGAAGCGCAACCTCGTGATCCGCAAGCAAATTTTACAGCGCGTGGTCGATACGTTCGACCGCGAATCGGACGCGATGGCGGTCACGGACGAGTTCCTGCTGTACCGGCTCGGCGAGAACAAAGACAACAAGCTGCGCGACATCGTCTCGACGATCCAGGCGGAGCAGGATGCGATCATCCGGGCCGGCAAAAACCATGCGCTCGTTATTCAAGGCGTCGCCGGAAGCGGAAAAACGACCGTGGCCCTGCACCGGCTCGCTTACCTGCTCTACCAATACCGGGATCAGGTTAAAGCGGAAAAAATGATCATTTTCGCTCCTTCCCGCATGTTTCTCGATTACATTTCCGGCGTTCTGCCTGAGCTTGGCGTCGGGCATATTCAGCAGACTACCTTCGCCGACTGGGCGCTGGAGCTGCTGGACCATGAGGTCAAGCTGGCCGATCCGGCACAGGCGCTGCGACATTGGTTCACCGTCGGCGCGGCGCGTCCGGTCATGGACGATACGGCGCCCGGCCGGTTTAAGGGTTCGCTCCGCTTCATGCAGTGGCTGGACGGGCTCTTGAACGCATACGAGCTGCAGGCGGTGCCGCAGACGGATTTTGTTCCGTGGGACGGCGCCAAGCTCCCGTACCGCACCATCCGCGACTGGTACGCGGTGGAATACAAGCATGAGCCGCTGATGAAGCGCCGCGAGCGGGTGCTGGCGCGGATCAAGCGCTGGCTGGAGATGGAGCTCGATAAAGTGTGGGAAGTCCACCTGAAGAAGGACTACAAGAAGCGCGGCTCCGCCCGGCTTCGCGATTACGGCAAGCTATGGACAGCCTACTCCCCTTTCGGCTTCTATAGGGAGCTGTTCCGTACGGCGGAGTCCGGCTCCTTGCCTTTCGTGTCCGAAGCGGATGAGCGGTTCATTCCCGAGGAGCTGCGGCAATCCACGCTCACGGCGGCCAAAAAGAAGCTGGTACAGCCGGAAGATCTCGCCCCCCTGCTCTATATTCGCCAGCGCTTCGAAGGCATTCACGGCGATTTGCGCTTCGATCATACGGTCATTGACGAAGCGCAGGACTTCTCGCCATTCCAGGTGGCGCTGCTGGCACTGCACACGAAGAACGGTTCGTTCTCGATCCTCGGTGATTTGTCGCAAGGCATCCACGCCTATCAGGGCGTTCGGGATTGGCAAGAGCTGCTGGCGCTGTTCCCGGAAGAGAACCGCGCGTACTATACGCTGAACCGCAGCTACCGGTCGACAATGGAAATCATTTACTTCGCGAACGAAGTGCTGAAGCGTGGACTAGCCGAACCGCCGGCGCTGGCGGTTCCGGTATTCCGCAGCGGCGAGCCGGTCGAGCTCGCGCAGGCGGACGGTCCGGCGCTGGCGAAGCTTATCGCCGAAGCCGTGCAGGAACACCGGCAGCGCGAGGGCGCAGGCACGCTGGCCGTCCTCGCCCGCACGGAGGAGCGGTGCCGCGAGCTGCACACGCAGCTGCACGCCGCCGGATGCGACGGCGTGAACCTGATCGTCCCGGGCCAGCAGCAGTACGAGGGCGGCGTCTCCGTCGTTCCGGTGTACATGGCCAAAGGGCTCGAGTTCGATTCCGTCCTGCTCGTGGACGTCGATCCAGTCCATTACGCACAGACGCCGCAGGACGCGAAGCTGCTCTATGTCGGCTGCACCCGGGCCTTGCACGAGTTGAAGCTGTACTACTCGGGCGAGCCATCCCCGCTGATCGCCGGCGTCCAAGACGATTTTGTGAAGGCCGGGCTTTAACGCAGGGGCCGGCCATCTGCTTTTGATCACGGCTAAGGGAACTTGTCCGCAACCAAAAACAATGTGGGCATGGACAAACAAGCTTTTCCGGCAATAAAGGCCAGGTGCTCTGCCTGGCCTTTATTGTACTTTGTTGTCCAAACGACCATTATGCTAGAGATCCTCCATTTCGAGATTCGTTTCCGTGATTGCCTCTTCACAAATTGGATCGTTTGTATCTTCGCCCAATTGTTCATTGGCCAAATACATGGCATATTGAATCGGCCGCCTGATGGACTTTCGGTAAGTGGCCATTTCTTTGGACTTGATGAAGGCCATGTGGCCTGGTTTAGGATTGGCCTCAATCAGCCATACTTTTCCGTTGACATCAATTCCCACATCCAATCCAAACTCGACCATAGAGCCAAACCGCTCTTCCACAACTTCCATCAACCGATGAGCAAGCTCCTCGCATTCCAGCTCAATTTTTTTCGCCTTATCCAATCCGAAACGGGCTTTGATGAAAGTCTTAAATACAAGCACTTTCCCATCCCCGTAGATTAAATTCGTGGTTGGGCTATTCTCAGCGCCTACGCGCAAAACTTTGCCGGTCACTTTCCAGTTTCCAAATTCGTTCTTTTGAATTAGCAATCGAGCATCCGCCTGTCGACCGGGGATAAGCTGTAAATCCAGTCCTTGCTGGACCATAAATGATCCGGATCGTATTTTTTCAGCTTGCACCCAACGGTTAACCCAACGAATGACCCTCTGTTTGGTCATTACCGGCGTTGCCACGACACGGCCTGACTTTTTTCGACCTTGAAGCCGGTAGCCGCCGCCCGTTTTCGTGATTTTAAGAACGCTATGCCCGCCGGTCCCGTTCCCCGGCTTCACATAGACTAAGTCATATTTCTCAATCATCTGTTCTAACGCTTGTGGCGAGTAAAGAAACGTCTTTGGGATCCAGCGCTTTAACTTGTCGGATTCGGCAAACAGCTTCATCGCTTTCCATTTGTAAGTAAATTTATGATTGGCATAAACGAACAAATCCTTGCGACGGCGCATATCACGAAACGGTTTGTACAGCTTTCGGCAGAAATCGATTACGACATCCGGCCACGGGCAAGTCGCCCCCGCCCATCTTCCTTCAGCTATCGGGGTAAAGCCGTGAATCGTCCTGCTCACTTCTTTTACATCCTTGTGAGAAAATACGTATACGCTAGCCCCTAGCTTCCTCCCTTCCGTTACAAGGTCGCTTAAAAACTTGGAGTTCGGAAATAGATTACCTTCTCGATGAGCAAGAATACCTATAGTCGGCTTTTTCATACAGTCCTCCGTCTAGTTGTTATGCAGCAATATATACTCACAGTCCGCATTTCGTAACGGTACGTGCCTATACGCTTGAACACCCAAACGGATAATCGCGTCGCCATGCCTTGTTTTACCGCCAGTGTAGAAATCTCTATGACCAGATGATCATTTGGTTCGCGTTCTTGATAAGGCCGAGTTGGAACCTCGTCGAACCTTCAATTTGTCCAGATCTTTACCATCCCTCGTTCGCCGATTACCGGCATCATTCCTGTGTGGCCCCGACACTTTAGCACCCGCTTTCGAGCTAGAGGAACTGATGTTCTTTATCTCCATCATTTTGTCTTTTTTCGTGCAATAGCGGAACTCAGATGTAGCTATCCATCGTATTTCTCAACAAATAAACATCTTTCGACACGAATAAAGCATTTGGCTTCCGCTATATCGGATAAACCTTCGGACCGGCTGTAAGCCGCGACAGTGGCAGAATAATCGGCTGCGAATTTCCCCATGGCTCTCGCTTTTCCCTGTATCATGACACGCAAAAAAGCCGCGTTTAGCGGCTGAGCTTGTTGAGAAGTGGTCAATTGAGGTAATAGAGGTTACGATGGGCTCCACCCCACAAAGTGAAGTTGGATCAGGAAGCTTAATCCGAATACTTTGCGGGGACCCCGGGTCATCGGGAAATCTTGATTGGAAGCCGCTTAAACTTACAGCATCGTCCGACAGCGTCTATTCGAGCAGCTCCCGCAGCTCCGGCACGACATTCGGCGGGTGTCCGCCGGTCAGCGCCGCAACGAGATTACGTGCGGCAAGCATCGCCATATCGAGCCGCGTCTTGCCTGTGGCCGAGCCGATATGCGGCAGCGTGACCACATTCGGCATATGCAGCAGCGGATTGTCCGGGCTCGGCGGCTCCGGATCGAACACATCTAGTCCCGCTCCCCGGATGAGTCCGGTTTGCAAGGCTTGAATCAGCGCCTGCTCGTCCACCGTTTTCCCGCGGGAAGCGTTGATGAAGAATGCCGTCGGCTTCATCATTTTGAAGTGCTCCAAGCGGATCATTCGTTCCGTCTCCGGGGTCAGCGGCGTCATCATCACGACGAAATCCGACTCCCGCAGCAGCTCGTCCAAACTGCAGTAGCGAGCGCCGAACCTTTCTTCCGTCTCCGGCTTCCGGCTGCGGTTATGATAAAGCAGGCTCATACCGAAGCCGTCCACCGCACGCTTGGCGATCGCTTCGCCGATCCGGCCCATCCCGATGATGCCGAGCGTCTGATGGTACACGTCCATACCAAAGAAATATTCGTCGGTCAGCCCTTTGCCCCGCTGCCAGCGGCCCTGCTTCACGAACGCATCCAGCTCGGGGATACGCCGTGCCGCGGACAGCATAAGTGACAGCACCAGGTCCGCGACCGTCTCGTCCAGCACGTGCGGCGTATTCGTTCCGATGACCCAGCGGGCTTTCATCGCTTCCAGATCGAAGTGATTGTACCCGACCGAAATGCTGCTGACCGCCCGCAGCTTGGGGGCATGGTCCAGCAGCTCCCGGTTGATCGGACCTCCGGTCGTCAGCAGCCCCTCTACATCGTGAAGCTCTGCGAGAAGCCCTTGTCTGGATGCGGCGCCTTGTCCGTCCCACATCCGGCACTCGCAGTACTGCTCCAGATAAGCAAGCGCCGGTTCAGGGATCGCTTTGGAAATATAAATTTTCGGTTTGCTCATCGAATCGGCTCCTCTCCGAACTTACGCCTGCGCAGCCGCTTGTACCGATTGCTCCTGCGGCGAAAGCACTTCGTTCAAGCTGCCCGAACGGTACCCCTTCAAGTCCATCGTCACGTAGGCGTAGCCGATCTCCTTCAGCTGCGCGTGAACCGTCTCGGCGACAGCCAGCACATCGGCCAGCTCCGATGCGGGAACCTCGATCCGTGCCAGCGTATCATGCTGACGTACGCGCACCTGGCGGAAACCGAGCTGAATCAGGAAGTCTTCCGCCCGATCGATCATGGACAGCTTCTCGGCCGTGATCGCTTCCCCGTACGGAATTCGCGAAGACAGACAGGCGAATGACGGCTTATCCCACGTGGACAACCCGAATTTGCGGGACAGATGGCGGATTTCTGATTTTTTCAGGCCCGCTTCCAGCAGTGGAGCCCGGACCCCCCGTTCATGTGCGGCCTGCAGCCCGGGACGGTGCTCCCCGAGGTCGTCGGCGATGGCGCCGAATACGACATGCTCGTAGCCGCGCGCATGGGCGATCGGAATCAAATGATCGAACAGCGAGTTTTTGCAAAAATAGCACCGGTTCGTCGGATTTTCCGCATACCCGGGAATATCCAGCTCGCTTGTGTGAATGACCTCATGCGGTGCGCCCAAGCTCCCGGCAAGCGCGATCGCCTCCAGCTTTTCCCGTTCGGGATACGTCTCCGAATCGGCCGTAATGGCAAGCACCCGGTCCTTGCCCATAAATTCAAGCGCCGCCTTGAGCAGAAAAGCGCTGTCCACCCCGCCGGAGAACGCGACGACGACTTTGTTCATCGAATGCAAAATGTCCCCCAGCTTGGCGTATTTTTGATCTATAACCTGCTCTATGGTTGCCATAGGTCCAGCCTCCCTTTTGCGCAAGCCGCGGCGTCAGTCGTTCTGGTTGCACACGTTTGCAATCTACGGTTATACCGCTTCATACCAGTTTATTATAGACCGTTTTTCCTTTCGGAAAAAGGTGTAATTTTTCGAAGGCTCGCCTTCTCCCCCGCATGAACGGCAAAAACAGCCTGTCCCGGTACGGAACAGACTGCTCGCATCGCCACTTTATTCGCTTAACAGCTTTTGAATGTCTCCCTCGATGGCCGCCGGTTCCGTGCGTGCTGAGTACTGCTTGACGACCTCGCCTTGACGGTTGACCAGAAACTTCACGAAGTTCCATTCGATATCCCCCGTCCGGTAAGGCTGGGGCACGTGCGAGACCAAATATTGATAGAGCGGATGCGCGTGCTCTCCCTTGACGTCGATTTTGGCAAACAGCGGGAACGTCACGTTATACCGCGTTTCGCAGAACTGTGCGATCTCGGCCTCCGTCCCGGGCTCCTGTCCGGCAAATTGGTTGCACGGAAAGCCGAGCACGACCAGACCTTGATCCTTATAGGTTTCGTACAGCTTTTGAAGTCCTTCGTAATGCGGCGTCAAGCCGCAGGCGCTCGCTGTGTTGACGACCAGCAGCACGCTGCCCCGGTAGTCCGACAGCGGCTTGTCCGCGCCTTGAATCGTTGCGGCCGAAAAATCGTAAACCGACATGTCCCATCGCTCCTTTTTCCATAAATGCCCTGAACTCTATTGTAGCATGAAGCGGTTTGGAATGAAAAACTCCACACGATCATTAGAGAAAAGAGCCGTGGTCTGCTACAATATGAAAATGGATGTCACAGGAAAACATAACGATCGAGGGAGGGAGCGTCTCCGTCCTATCATCATACGAGCCTGACGGCTGCAACGTTCGGACGGGATGCGACGATGGATATGAACGAGCTGGAATCGATACGCCATAAACTGGAGCAAGCGATCGGGCATTTGGAAGACCGCTTTCTCGAACGCGAAGAACTGATCCGGGTGCTGCTGCTCGGTCTGATGGCCGGCGAGAATGCTTTGCTGATCGGCCCGCCCGGCACCGCCAAATCGCAGCTTGCCCGCGCCCTCTCCCAATTGTTCGGTAGCGGACGCTGGTTCGACTACTTGCTGACGCGCTTCACGACGCCGGACGAGATGTTCGGGCCGGTATCGCTGCAGCGGCTCAAAGCCGATCAATACGTCCGGCAGACGGACGGCTATTTGCCTGCGGCGGATTTTGCTTTTCTCGACGAAATCTTTAAGGCCAATAGCGCCATCTTGAACGCGCTTCTATCCATTCTGAACGAACGGGTGTTTTTCAACGGACAGGAGAAGCAAAGCGTGCCGCTGCTGTTTCTGATCGCCGCCTCCAACGAGCTGCCGGAGGAAAACGAACAGCTCGCTGCGCTATACGACCGTTTCCTGATCCGCTACGAGGTCGGGTATTTGAAACAAATGTCGAGCTACGAAAAAATGTTCCAGCTCCCGGGCGAGCCGCTCCCTGCCCTGCTCTCGCTGCGGGATATCGAGACCGTACGGCGGGCGACCGCAGATGTCGTCATCCCCGAACCGCTGATCTATATGCTGTATCAGCTCAAAACCGAGCTGGAAGCGAAGGAATTCGCCCTGTCCGACCGCCGCTGGCGCAAAATCGGACAGGTATGGAAAACATCGGCCGCGCTGAACGGCCGCCGCGAGGTCAACGTGTGGGATACCGTCTATACGCCGCATATGCTGTGGGATCTGCCGGAGGATTACGGTACGCTCAAGGAGATCTTTCAGAAGGTATTTCAGGAGGGGCTCAAGCAGGAGACGGAAAAAGAGCTGCCTCTCCGCCGCTATGACCGGATCGCCAAGCACTGGCTCGAAGAAGAAGACGCGCTTCACTCGTTTCAGTTCAAAAAAGAAGTCGGCGGCCGACTGAGCAAGGAAGAGCAGGACAAGGCGAGAGCCAATCTGGAGGAATGCCGGCTGGAGCTGGAGGAAAAGGCTCGGGAGCTGCAACGCAAGCTGCTCCAGTGGCTACAGCGGGAAAAAGACTTGCCCGGTTACATCCGCAACCGCAATTTCCTGCTGCTGCAAACGGCAGAGTATGCGGCGAAATATACGCACCTGCGCATCCAGGGCGAGCGCATTTTGCAATCGATGCAAGGGCTGTACCGGACGCTGTTCGACCGCGAAATTCCGGGCGTTCAATACGACTACACACTCTAGAAGCCCGATGAATGAAGATGCCGCAGCGCAAGCGGATCATTCACTGGACTTCCTCGGCAGCGAGGTGATTCGGCATGATCATCCGGTCGGCAAAAATCGACCGCTACGTATTTGACGGATATGTCCACTCCTCCCGCGCCGCGCAGGAATGGATTCGCGAGGCCAAGACGCAAACGCCGTGGTTTTCGGTGGAGCTGTTTGCCGATTTTTTCATGTGCTTCTATTTGGCCCGCCCCGAACTTGACCGCAGCCAGGAGGCGGCGCCGTTCCATCGCTGGCTTGTGGCGGAGTTGCAGAAGCAGTTCTTTTACCGTACGATCCATCCGCGAACGACGGGCGAGGTCAACGCCTCGTTCAAAACGGCGCTGAAGGCGCTCATGTGGCTGACGCAAACGTTCGAAGACGAAGTGAAGCGGCGCAAACAGGAGGAGCAGCAGCTTCGGACGATCGGCCTAAGCGAGAGCCGTCAAGGGCAAGGCGATGACCAACCGCAGGTGCAGGAACGTTTGAACGAGAAGCAGATCGAGCAGCTGCGGCTCGTCGGCTACACGCTGCAGCGCGGCAAGCGCAACGTCGAGGAGAAGCAGGCGGCGCTGGACAGTCGGCCGCTCGTAGAAGCGGAGATCGGCGCGCTGAAGGAACGCATCCGTTCACTGCAGGAAGAGATGCGGACCGACTTCGTCCGGCGCGACAAGCTTCGGCAGAAGCTCCAGAAGGCTGAAGCCGAGCTCGGCGAGCGCGAGAAGCGGGTCGAGCGGCTGGAGCGCCGCGACCGGGAGACACTGCGGGAGCTGGAAGCCCAGCTCGGCGGCTGGCTCAACCGGGCGCTGCAGGAATCGCTCGGCCGCGAAGACAGCGAAAGCTTGAACCTGTTCGAGCTGCTGCAAGCGAGCCAGCGGATTGCCAACCGGCGCTGGGGCAGCGATCTCGGGCGGCTGCACCGGCAGCAGTTCGCCAATTACCTGCAATGGGTCGAGAAGCTGAAGCGTCACCCCGAACTCATCGCCTTCTTGCAGGAAATCGGCCGGAACGTGCAGCACTTGAAGGCACAACGCCGGAAGGTCCGGTCGCCGCGCATCCCGGAAAGCTATGACGACCTCAGGCAGTCCGGCGATATTACGCATATGCTGCCCAGCGAAGCGAGTCTGCTGGCCGACGAAGACTACGAAGCGTATTTTATGGTCAAGTGGCTGGAGCGCAAGCTGCTCACCTACAACGTCACGGGCTGGACCCGCGAGCCTCTGAAAGGGCCGGTCGTCTGCATGCTCGACACGTCCCATTCGATGCGCGGCAGCAAGCTGCGGCTCGCCCAGCTGTTCGTCGCCACGTTCGCCGCCTTCAGCCTGCTGGAGAAGCGCGACTTTCGACTGCTCCTGTTCGGCGCGCGCGGCGAGCTGGTTGAGCACCCGCTCTACTGGCGAAAGCCTGACTGGCCGGCGTTCTACGCCTTGTCGCGGCTCGCCTTCGGCGGCGGCACGCACTTCGACGCTCCGCTGCGGCGCGGCATCGAGCTCGTGTCCGCCGAGCCGCGTTACCATGACGCCGATTTCGTCATGGTAACCGACGGCGTCGGCGCGGTGTCCCCGCCCGTACGCGAAGCGCTGGCCGAGCTCGGCCGCTCGAAGCAGGTGCGCCTGCACTCGCTGATCGTCGGTACGGCGCGCCAGCATCTCGCTCAGCGCTACGAGATCTTGGGCGTGTCGCATCAAGTGCGCTTCGCCGCCACATGGGAAACGCAGCAAAGCGAAGAGCTGCTGCTGGACGTGCTTAGCACAAAGGGGTAGGAGGAAAATTCCCCCTACCCCTATTGCTTAACGAGCCGCTTCGGTAGCCTGCTTGGCCTTGGCCGCTTCGGTGGCCTGCTTGGCCTTGCTTTGATCGATGGCGATATCCCCCTTCCAGCTCCCTTTGGTTTTGCCGATGCGGTCGATATCCACATTAAGCTTAATCGTTTGCGGCAAAGCACCGCCGCTCGTCACGAAGGCAATCACCCCTTCCGGCTGATCCTTGTCCGCAATGCCCGTCTCGATTTCTTTGCCCGCCGCATCGGTCAGGCGAAACGGAAGTTGTTCTTTCCGTTCCGTACCGATAAAGTTAAGCCGGCTGAAACCTTCCACACCCGGTTCCTGGTAGGTCGGATTGTCCACCTGTTTGCCGTCTTTCTTCCCGTCGGAAATGACCTGCAGCCCGGTCGTATCAAATTCCCAAGGAACGAGCGCGCCATCTTGCTTCTCGATCCGGTAATGAAGCAGAACCTTGGTATCCTCGACATACACTTCTTTAAAATGTATCGTAATGCCTTGATCCGTTATTTTACGGTCGATCGGCACCGACAGCCCTTCGGACACCGCGCGTTTTACCCCGCTGCCGACCAATCCGTTGATGTCCGCCTGATCCTTAGCAAAATAAGAGCTGGTGAGCGAATAAGCGCCTGTCGGGATTAATACGGCTGCCGCAATACTGAAAGCGATGATCGTTTTTTTCATTTTCTTGTTCTCCTTTTTCTCATGAAATTGTACGAAAGATTGTCTTACCCGCCGATCGACGTCTTCCGGAACTTGCGTCTTGTCGAATTGCTCCGTCAGCGATTGTTTAATTTCGTCCGAGATTGACATGTTCGGAACCAGCCTCCTCATTTGCTTGAGTGTCCAACCATTTGCGCAGCTGCTTCAAGGCCAGATGATTTCTGGATTTGACCGTGCCGAGCGGAATTTGCAGGAGCTCCGCTACCTGCTCGTGCGAAAAATCATAGTAAAAGCGGTATATAATCACGATGCGCAGCTTGAACGGCAGTTGATTGATCAGGTGCTGCATTTCTCTTTGCGCTTCGTTCTCCAGCACTGGTTCCTCCGGCCGTTCCACATGCTGCTCCACGCTCAAACGGTTTTTTTTCTCAAGCAAACGGAATCTTCTCCAAAGCTGCCGCCGCCAGCTGCTTATTTGCCGAAGGACGATCCCGTTGAGCCAGAACAAAAAAGGACGCGTGCGGTCGTAGCCCGGCAAAGCCCGCCACAGCTGATAATAAATCTCGCTCACAATGTCGTTGACATCGGCGGGATGAGCCACCAACGCCGCCACGGTCGCATACACTTTGTTCTTGGTCATGCCGTAAATCACTTCAAAAGCGTCTGGATCCCCGTCGATCAGCCGGTCAAGCCAGACGTTCAGTTGTTCGTTATCCATTGGAGGCCCCCCGAAATTGTATACACGATGTATTGGCTCCGTCGCTCCATAAGGTTCACTGGAAATGATAAAAAATATTTCGCGTTAAAAAGTTTATTATACCGCAAATAACCGGTATCGGATGTCGGGGGTTAAGTTTGGAAATGTTGGCATCGCAGAAGGGCTTTTTCGTTCGATGGATTAGGAGGCGAGGAGGTTCGTCCAAAAACGCACATTCGCCTGCGATCCATACGTAGCTCCGAATGCTACGAAAGGAAAACGCAGGCGAATATGATTAAAAATCCAAATTAGCCAGCTCATAAATCGCTCTGGCATAAATGACGGCCGCTTTGAGCAGATCGTCGATCTCAATATATTCGTCCGTCTGATGAGCAACGTTTTCTTTTCCCGGAAACAACGCGCCGAACGCGACGCCGTTATCCAGGAAGCTGGCATATGTGCCTCCGCCGGTCGTGAGCAATTCCGGCTCCAGCGAGGTTTCTTCATGGTAAATGGCCTGAAGCGCTGCGATCATCGGATGGTCTTTTGCCACATGATGCGGCTTTTTCAGAATCGGCGGCTCCATGGTAAAACGGTACCTCCCGACCTTGTCGCGAATGGTCTCGACGTGCCGCAGCTCATCCGCCACAAGCGGAAACCTGATATTGAGGTAAGCAAACGAAGGTTCCGACGAAGCCGCATACCGCATAATCCCCACATTCACCGTCAACGGCCCCATAATCTCGTCTTCGCAATCGATCCCGATGCTCCGCCCCGCAGGATCGTCGTAAAAATATTCGTCCAAGCAGGCGATAAAATGCTGCGCATCGGGCTGAAAATCGTAATCCCTCAGAAAATGAACGAGCTTGAGCCCGGCGTTCACGCCTAACTGCGGCTCCATGCCGTGCGCAGCCTTCCCTTGCAAAGTCAAGACGAGCGTCCCATCTTGAACGGACGCCGTGCCTTTCAGACGATTTCCACTGCAATAATCGCTAAATTGCCCGGCCAACGCCGCGAGGAGCGAAAGCTCTCCGGTCACCGCAGCTTCCGCCGATGCGGGAACCATATTCGCCGCACTCCCGGAATGAAAGGAAACTAATTCCACAATCCCTTGTCCCGTTCCCTCTTGTTCGCCGGCATCGCCGCTTTTCTGCAGGACGATTCTCGTATTGATCTGCCCCTTTTCCGCATGAATGATCGGAAAATCCGCATCCGGTGCGAACCCGGCCACCGGCATCTTCTCAACGCGACGGTAATATTCCATGCAGCTCATCGTATGCTCCTCGTCCGTGCCGAAGATGATCCGTACCCGATGCTTCAGCGGAAGGCCCAGTTCCTTGACGATTTTCATCGCATAAAATGCGGCCATCGTCGGCCCTTTGTCGTCGATCGCTCCGCGCGCATACAATTTTCCGTCGCGGACCTCCGGTTCGAACGGCGGAGAAGTCCATGATCCGGGCGCCGGGACAACGTCCAGATGACACAGCACGCCGATATAATCGGCGCTCTCGGCAGGGCCGTATTCCGCATAGCCTGCGTAGCCGTCCAAGTTGCACGTCCGCCACTGTTCACGCTCCGCAAGCCCCAGCATCAACTCCAACGCCCGGGCGATCTCCCGCCCCATCGGCTTGCCCGCCTCGCTGGTGCTTACATCTTTAACGCTCGGGATTTTGAGCAGCTCCGCAAGGTCGCTCAGCAGCGCTTCTTTCCTTGCCCACACTTCCTCGGTCCAGTTGATTGATTTCACCTTTACCTTTTCCCCTTTCATGGTCTTGCGCCCTGCAAACCATTCATCGCGCAGCTCTCCCCGCCACACCTTGCGGGGGCTGAATACGCGGGGCTCTCTCGTCCAACAGCCAGCAAGCGGCCTGATGGGTCCCCGTGATCGCCGTCGATCTCGGCGGCAAAGCCCGGCACACTTCCATGACATAAGGACATCGGGCGGCAAAAGTGCAGCCGGCCGGCATATGAATCAGATCGGGCGGCGTCCCGGGGATGCTCAGCAGCGCTTCGGTATGCTCGTGGATTTTCGGCATGGAGGAGAGCAGGCCCCAAGTATACGGATGCTTCGGATCAACAAAGATTTCGTCCGCCGTTCCGGTCTCGACAATTTGCCCGGCATACATGACGGCCACCCGATGAGCGATATTGGCGACGACTCCCAAATCATGCGTAATGAGAATAATGGACGTCCCCTTTTCCCGCTGCAGCTCCTTCAATAAGTCCAGAATTTGCGCTTGAATCGTGACGTCCAGCGCCGTGGTAGGCTCATCCGCGATCAGCACCTTCGGATTGCAGGCGAGCGCAATGGCAATCACCACACGCTGCCGCATGCCCCCGGAAAATTGGTGCGGGTATTGCTTCATCCGCACTTGCGGGTTGGGGACGCCGACCTGCTTCAGCAGCTCCAGCGCGATCTCCGCCGCTTCCGATTTGCCTAGCTTCCGGTGCTGCATTAAGCCTTCCATGAGTTGACTTCCTACCGTCATCGTCGGATTGAGAGACGTCATCGGGTCTTGGAAGATCATCGAAATTTCGGCCCCGCGAATGTCCCGCATTTGCTTATCCGAGCGTTCCATCAAGTCTTCGCCCGCTAACAAAAGCTTCCCGTTCTTGATCTTCCCGAACGGATGCGGCAGCAAACGCATGATGCCTTTAGACGTGACCGACTTCCCTGAGCCGGATTCCCCGACGATGGCCAAGGTCTCCCCTGTTGCCAGTTCGAAGCTGACCCCGCGGACGGCCTTGATTTCCCCCTTGTAGCTCTGGAACGAAATTTCCAGGTCCTTGACTTCCAGAATTTTCTCCATCCTCGTATCGCTCCTTGTTCTCTCGTTCACAGCTTCATAACGCTTTAGCTATTTGCGCATTCTGGGGTCCAGAGCATCTCGCAATCCGTCGGCCAATATATTGAAGCCCACCATGATCACAATAATGATCAAAGCCGGAAACAGGAGCAAATAGTAGTTCGTGTTTAGCGATTGGTACCCCGTATTGATGAGCACGCCGAGCGAAGCCATGGGTTCCTGCAGCCCCAGACCGATAAAGCTGAGGAACGCTTCCGTAAAAATCGCCGAAGGAATCGTAAACATCGTATTGATGACAATGACTCCGACCGTGTTCGGAACGAGATGTGTCAAGATCAGACGCGAGTTGCTTGCCCCCAGCGTACGGGCGGCCAGCACGAATTCCTGCTCTTTCAGCTTCAAAATTTGCGCCCGTACCAATCGGGCCATGTTGACCCAGCCGGTTATGACCATCGCCACAATGATCGTGAAAATGCCCGGCTTCATCGCCATCATCAGCAGAATGACGACAATCAGGCTCGGCACGCTGACCAAAATCTCAATGATCCGCTGCATGATCGTATCCGTTCTGCCGCCGAGCAGCGCCGAGACGGCCCCGTACGCGACGCCGATGCACAGATCCAGCGCCGCCGCCAGCAGGGCGATAAGCAGCGAGATCCGCGTGCCCTGCCAAATTCGGACCCACTGGTCTCGTCCGAACTTATCCGTGCCGAGCCAATGATCGGCGTTCGGCCCTTGGTAAGCGGCGCTGTAATTCGTATCGAAGTACGTATAATGGCTCATCCAAGGGCCAGCCACGGCCATGAGACCGAGGAAAAGAAGAAGATACAGACTCACGAGCGCTCCGCGGTTTTGGCGCAGCCGCCGCCAGCTTTCCTGAAACGCGTTCAAGGGAGGGCCGGATACGCTCTCGCTTTCGTGGGGATCGACGGTGGTCGAGACGAACAAGCGGTCGAGCTCCCGAGATTCGTAATTCAGCATAGTCACTTCTCCCCTCCCGCCAGACGGATTCTCGGGTCAATGACCCGGTACAGCAGATCGACGATCAGCACAATCAGCACAAAAAACGCGCTGTAAAAAATCGTAACGCCCATAATCGTGGTATAATCGTTCATTTTGATGGCATCGACAAACAGGCTACCGATCCCCGGTACGCTAAATATGCTTTCAATGACCAGCGAACCGGTCAAAATGTTCACGGTGATGGGACCCAGAATCGTGATGACGGGAATCAGCGCATTGCGGATCGCATGCTTCCATACGATGGCGAACGGGCTGAGCCCTTTGGCTTTCGCCAGTACGATATAGTCCTGCTGCAATACTTCCAGCATTTCGTTGCGGACAAAGCGGGCGATCAGCGCGATGACGATCAGCGATAGCGCAATGGAGGGCATGATGGAGCTGGAATAGCTTTTCCAAAAGGCAACCGGCAGCAGCCCCCATTTCATCCCGACATAATACTGCAGCAATGCGGCAAAGACGAAGTTGGGAATCGAGACCCCGATCACCGCAATGAACATCGTGACCGCATCCCACAGCGTATTATGGCGCAGCGCCGCAACCACTCCGAGGATCAGACCGAGCGCAACCCCGAGTACAATTGCCTGGACGCCGATGAGCGCAGATGGGACAAGGCGGTTCAACATAATGTCCAGCACCGGCCGGCCTTTATAAAAAAAGGAAGTACCCAAGTCGGCCCGCGCCAAATTGCCCATATAATGCACATACTGCTTCCACACCGGCTGATCCAGGCTGTATTTGGCGTAGATCTCTGCTTTCGCCGTAGCCGGCAGCAAAGCCAATTTTTCTTCGTCAAACGGCGATCCCGGCAGCTGCTTCATGAGAAAAAACGTCAACGTCGCAATGATCCACAGCGTGATCAAGATGTACACAGCCCGAATGGCGATATATTTTTTCATTCCTGCACCTCTTTGTACCGATCTTCACACCTTCGCGCCACGTCGGCCTACAGGAAAGGAGAGAAAGAACCCGCTTCCTCTCCTGATTCATTGTTATTTTTTGGCCGCAAATTTGAAATCCCACGACGCGCCATAGGGATGGTAAACAAGTCCCTCGATATTTTTTTTCTGGAGGAAGGCGTGGCCTTTATAAAATAACGGCGCCACGACGGCGTCCTCGCCGACTAATATTTTTTCCGCCTGCAGCAGCATTTCCGCGCGCTTCGCTTCGTCGGCTTCCTTCTTGGCTTCCGCAATCAGACGGTCGTACTTCGGATTGTTGTAGTTCCCGCGATAAGGCGTGTGATTGACCCAGAGATCCAGATACGTCATGGCGTCGTCGTAATCGGCTCCCCAAGCGGTGACAGCCATCTGATAGCTGCTGTCGTCCATCAGCTTGTTGCGGGCCTTCTTTGGCATCGACTCGATCTCAATCTCCGCGCCGAGATTTTTCTTGAATTCGCTTTGCAGGAACGTGCCGACATCTTTATTCACCGTATCATCCAACACCAGCAGCTTGATTTTCGGCGTGTGACCGAGCTCTTTCATCCCTTGAGCCCACAGCTCCTTGGCCTTGGCGGCGTCCGGCGCAATCACCTTTCCCTGCATATCGCGGAACGACTTGCCGCCCGCTCCGTTCATAAGATCGGGGATCAATCCTACGGCTCCCTTCGATCCGTTATTCAAAAGCTGCTCCAGAACCTTGCTGTCATAGGCCAATTGAAGCGCTTTCCGAATGTTTGGGTTGGATACGTCGTCGGCTTTCAAGTTGAATTGCAGGTAGGTCGTCGCAAATTCGATGTCGGAGCCGAATTCGGGACTCGTTTTGTTAGCGCTCACATCAGCAGACGACAAATTCACCCGATCCAGCTCCCCGACCTTATACAAGTTCAAAGCGGTGTTCATTTCTTTCACCACTTTAATATTGACTTTATCCAGCTTCACTGAGCCGTTGTCCCAGTAATTCGGGTTTTTCTCCAATACCGCGCCGCCGGCCGGATCGAATTGGGTGAGCACGAAAGGCCCGTTGTACAGCATATTTTCCGATTTCAGCGCGAAGTCTTTTCCTTTTTCCTTCACGAATTTTTCGTTCAACGGGTAATACGGAATAAAGGAAACCAGGCGGAGGAAAAAAGGCGTCGGATTTTTCAGCTTGACCGCGAGCGTCTTGTCATCCTTCACCACAATACCGGAAACATCGGCCGCTTTGCCTTCGGCGTACTCCGCCCCGCCTTCAATATAATCCGTCAAAATAAAGGCGTACCCGCTGAGCGACGTTTCCGGCTTCATCGAGCCGAGCCATGCAAATTTGAAATCCGCCGCCGTCACCGGGCTGCCGTTGCTCCATTTCACGCCATCGCGCAGCGTAAAGGTGTACGTTAATCCGTCTTTGGAAATATCGACCTCTTTGGCCATCGCCGGCTGCGGCACGTTTTTGGGGTCCAGACGGTACAGCCCTTCGTTGACGTTGTTCAGAATGGCGAAGGCAACATTGTCGGATGCGGAAAATTGGTTCAAATCCGTAATCTCCGTTTCCACGGATAAGGTGATTGCTTTTCCGCTTGACGGCTGCTCCCCGTCTTTCAAGGAGCTTTGGCCGCTTGGCGATTCCGCGCCTTGGGGAGTTTCGCCGGTAAAATTGCAGCCGGACAACATCACGCTGAATATTAGCAATAAGCTAACGAAACAAAATGCCCATTTTTTCATGCAACACGCCTCCGGATTGATTCTTTAATAATTTTTCCTGTTTGCGCTTCCAAACTAAAATGACGTATGCCTGCTCCTTTCTCTTTATTTTCTCCACTGTCGTTAATAAAACAATAGGAAAACCGTGTTTTTAAAGAAGTAAATCTCATAAAATGATTAGTAAAGCGATTACATTTTGATATTTTATTACCCTCGTGTTAGTAATGTAATGAAGATATTACCATCGATTCCAGCTTGAAGTCAATCGTTTTTCTATGGTTGCAGACCGCTTGCCGCGATGCCTCATAAAAAAAGCTGACGTCGGTTCGTAACCGCGTCAGCCGTAGTTCAAGCTTCCCTCTTTTTTCCTGCCTCAAGCTTAGTTTGCCACTAAACGGCCTGAGCACAGCCCTTTCGTTTACGCATAAATCCCTTCGCGCTCTTCCTCCGCCGCTTTCCGCTTGAGCCGTTCCATCAGCGATTCCAGCGGCTCTGGGGCCAGCAGCTCCACCGGCGAGATCCCGCGGTCGAACTGCAAGTCGCCCTCCAGCACAACGACATACCGGTCGCCCAGCTTGGCAATATGCAGCCGGTCGCCGAAATCGGCCAGCAAGGCGCGGACGGACATGTTACCGAGCTTGAGCTTCATTTCGAGGTCCGGTTTTTGCTCGACCATAACGGACGTCGCTTCCATCACCTGCACCTGATCCCATTTCTCCTGCAGCTCGCGCTGTTCGCTGCACGCCCACAGCTCCATCGCCTCAAGCTCCCGCTCTTTGGCCTCCGGCTGGTCTTCAAATACTTCCTCGACATACTGCTGCACGAAGCCGAACACCTGCTCGTTCATCAGCTCGGGCACGGACTTTTCATATTCGACGTATTTCAAAAAATCCTCGAAGTACCGCGCATGCGACGACTGGTGGATTTTCAGCTCCCACAGCTCCGTCATCCCCGGCTCCGGCATATAAGGATACATGATCGACTTCATATTTTTCGCGTTGATCGCCATCTCGACTTTATTGAGCAGACTCCGCTCGTCCGTAATGCGAGCGATCTTTTGCTCGAAGTCGCATTTGAACACGAACAAGAACGGCTCGTCGGAATATTGACTGAGCCTTGCGCGCACGATAAACATGGCCCCGCCGCGAATCGCGCTGGCATCCATGTAAGTTGTGACGAGCTCATCCGCATGGCCTTTGAAATGCTCCAGCGTCTCGGCTGCGCGCAATCTGGCGAACAAGTTGTAATTCGGGTTGCTGTCCAGATCATATCCGGGCTCGACCGCAAAACGGCCGATTTTGGTCGGCACCTGATCGGCTTTGGCATGACGCTCGGCCTTGCGCTTTGCCGTCTTGGCGAACTCGCCGTCCAGAAATCCGCTGAGCTCGCACGACGCGTAATCGTCACCGTCCATGGTGACGTAGTGCTTGCTGCGCTTGCCCGGCGTTCCGTCCTCCCCGTCCACTTGAATGACAAAAAACGAAATATAGTCCACGTCAAATCTCATCTTGAGCGTCCCTTCTGTCGTATCTGAATCAAGCCGTAAAAAGGCCGAATTTTAGTATACTACAAGGCCGCCCCTCGTCATAGAGGCAAAAAGTTCGAATCCGCTCGCCTTAAGCTTAAGATAACCTTCAGATTTATTTAGGACTTCGTTCAGAAATGCTTCGGGTTTTATTTACTCGCAAGATCTACTATGATAAAAGGAATGGAGTGATGAGGAGAGGTAGAGATGAACCTGTTGCATGTCGTCCAGCAGTTGTTTGAGCAGTACGGATATTTCGTATTACTGATCGGTCTGCCTTTGGATTTTATTGCGCTGCCGATTCCTCCGGGAAACAGCACCTTGGCCTATACCGGTTATTTATCGTTCAAAGGCGTGCTCGCTCGGCTTCCTGCCTTTGCCGCGGCACTGACGGGGGCGTTCATCGGCGTGACCGTGACTTATTGGATCGGGCACAAGGTTGGCATGCCGCTGATCGAGCGGTACGGCAAATGGCTGTCCCTAAAGCCGTCCCATGTGGAGAAAACACGCCGGTACTACGACAAGTACGGGGACAGGCTGCTGCTTATCGCCTTTTTCGTTCCCGGCGTCCGGCAGTTCATCGGGTATTTTATCGGCATTATCCGCGTCCCTTATCGCAAGGTTGTCATCTATGCATATGCCGGCACTACGCTGTGGGTCGCTTCGTTTTTTGCGGTAGGGTATGTCTTCGGAGAGCAGTGGGAGCAAATGTTTATGCTGATCGAACGAAATTTGAAGGTGTTCTTTATCGGCTTGGGCTGCGTCGTAGTAGGCTTCCTCTTGTTTCGGTGGTTTAACCGTGCCCGATAAAGCAAGGAATGCAAAAAAAGAATCGACGGTACGATTTATAACCGCCGATTCGCCGTTTATTTATCGGATCGCGCCGCAGCCGATACGACCGCCCGCATTGCCGGCAGGGTCCGTCCTGAAATCGTCCGCCTTCTCGTGAATGACGAACGCCGTGCCGCCGGACTTGCGCAGCGAGTTCGGCTTTCCTGCCTCCAGCGTCAGCTGCTTGGCGACAAAGTCCGCCTTAACCTTGCCTTGCTGATCCGCTTCGAGATTCGGAAGGTCGCCGGTATGAGGTCCTTCCGGATTGTTCAAGCCGTGCTTCCGGCCCTCGGGATTGAAGTGTGCCCCGGCCGAGACGAAGTCCGGCGCCTCGCATTTGCCGGTCTCATGCACATGAAAGCCGTGCGGCCCCGGCGGCAACGAAGCCGCTTCCAGTTCGATCCGCACGCCGCCTCCCGGGCCGGCCGGTGTCAGCTTGGCCTTTCCAATCGCCGTTCCCTGCTTGCCAAGGATGTCCACATGAACGGCTTCCTTTGCTTCATTCGCCATCACGGCGGCGCTATCTTCCGTCTGCTTCGGCTCATGCCGGTGCTGCGGCTTCTCTGTTTGTCCGAACCAAGCCCGCTGGTCTTGCTGACAGCCGCTCAGCACAAGCAGCGATACAGCGGAAATTGCCGCAGTTTTCCATCGCGTTCCCAAAGATTGCTCCCTCCTTAACGTTCCGCAAGCTACATTAGACCATTGTTTACCAAAATCGGAGACCATAAACGTCCGGAACAGGGGCAGCTTTAGGAAGCGGCTTGACTCCAAATCAATAGTACTGTATAGTTCTATCCATGAACAAGAACAAAACCACTTCTCCGCCGTCCAACCGCCAGCATGTAATTGAAACGGCCGCCGGGCTGTTTCTTATGCGCGGCTACTCGTATACGAGCATGGACGATGTCATGCGGGAAAGCCAAGTATCCAAGTCGAATATTTACTACCATTTCAAAAGCAAGGAGGAATTGCTTCTCGCCGTCGTCAATTATTGGGCCGAGTCCTACGAGCGCTCTTTATTCGCCCTGCTCAGCCGGAGCGAGCTGCCCGTGGAAGAAAGGATCATGACGTTCCTGGACGGTTTAACCGAAGGAATAGCCCGGCGAAACGGCCACGGCGGCTGTCCGTTCATGACGCTCTATCTGCAGTGTCCGGAAAATGCAGTGCCGGTGAGAGAGCGGATCGCGCTGTTTTTTACCGAGCTGCGGCCCATGCTCGTCAAGCTGTTCCGTCAAGGCGCCGCCAAAGGGGAATTTCGTCAGCAGCTCGATCCCGAGCAGGCCGCCCTGCTGTTTATCGCTTGTTTGGAAGGCGCACTCGTACTGTCCGAGACGACAAAAGATTTGTCTGTCATGGAAACGACGGTACGCAGCTTTTGCCAAATGCTTCACTAGCCCGCTAGCGGAAGCATCTTTTTTTAACTTCGATTAGAACTAATCAGTACTAATGATATGATCATAAGGAGGAGCAGCAATGTCGGAATTATTGATTACGGGCAGCACCGGATTTATTGGGAAACAAGTGTTGAAGCAGTTGGCTCAGGGTGAGGAGCGGCTGCTGCTATTGGTCCGTTCTCCGGAAAAAGCGGCGGCCGCTTTGAGCAAGCAAGGATTCGGCGGCGGCGATGCCGCGGAGCGGATTCAGTTCTTGAAAGGCGATTTATCCGAGCCGAACCTCGGGTTGAATCCCGCCGACTACAATCGGGCGATGCAAGCCGATGTCATCATTCATGCGGGAGGCCCGATGAGCATTACACTAGATAACGCCAAGGCGCAGCGGACGTTTCTCGAAGGCTCACGGCATCTTGCGGAGCTGGCGGAGAGGGTTCATAAAGCGCGCGGGCTTCGCCATTTCATCCATGTCGTCGGCTACATGAGCCCGATTCACGACGGGAACGTCGACCCGGATGCAGACGTATTCCACATGGATGATTTTATGAAAGGCGAAGGCCCTTACGAACGGATGAAGTTTTTGGCCGATTTGCTCATTCGACAGCAGGCGCTGCGGCACGGTTATCCGCTGTCGGTCGTCAATCCGAGCACCGTCGTCGGGGCGAGCCCTACAGGTGCAACGGAACAAACCGGCGGACTCGGCATCCTCGTGCATGCGGTTAGAAAAGGGCTGATGCCGGTCGTACCGGGCGGCGCTTCCCATTGGGTCCCACTCGTGGCCAACGACGCTCTGGCCGGCATAATCGTCCACCTGGCCCGCGAAGCCAAGCCTGAAGGCGGCACCTACAATGTGCTGGGGCGCAAGGAAGCCGGCCCGAATATGAAGGAGTTGCTCGATCTCATCGCCCGGGAGCTTGCCGTCCCCGCTCCCCGGGGAGCGCTGCCGGTTTCCCTGCTCCGCGGTGTCATGAAGACCGGACTCGGCCGTCTGACCGGCATTCCCGCCGAATCGATAGCATTTATCACGGAGCGGTCGTTCGATACGAAAACGACGGAGAAGCTTATCGGACGGATGGGAGCAAAGCCACTGGAGGTTACGGAGCTGCTGCCGATGGTCGTGGCTGATCTGGATTACCGGCTCACGCATCCGGGCGCGGCGGAGCCTGAGCATTGGACCCGCGAACGCAAAGGAGACCTTGCCGCGCTTGTGCGGGAAGGTCTCGGTGAGCCTTGGGTTATCGTGCACGGACTGCTGAGCGGCGCCGACGACTTCGTACCGCTCGCCGAGCATCTCCATGCCAGCACCGGAAACCCGGTGTGGCTGCTTGACTTGCCGGGCTTCGGCCGTTCGCCCTTGCTGCGGGAGGGCCGGCACAGCCTGGAAAGCTACGCGAACGCGGTAAGCGCAGCGATTGCGGATTCCCCCGTTCCGGTCCGGCTGGTCGGGCACTCCTTCGGCGCGCAAATCGCCCTCGAAACGGCCAAGGGGGCCGCGGGAGGGAAGCTCAGCACGCTAACGCTGCTTCAGCCGGTTCTGCACCGCCCCGAGGTTGGGGCATTGCACCGGGCGGTCAGCGGCACCCGCCGTACGGCTTCCGCCGCCCTTCGCCTCATGTCGGCCCGGGCGATGCGAAACACAATGCTGCGGGAAGGCGTTTTTGCGGCGCCGGAGGAAATCCCGGACGGCTACGTCGAAGCCATCGTCCGCAGCTTGACTTCCCCGCGCATCGCCGCAGCGAACGCGGATATGCTGCATTCACTTTATCGGAAGCTGCCTGCAAAGCCGGTGACGCCCGTTCTTCCGGCCTCGCTCCATACGACGGTCATCTGGGGCACGAAGGATCGCGCCTATGCTTTGCCGGAAGCATACCGGAATCAGACAAACACGCGGCTCGTTTCGTACGGCCATCAGTTCCCGGTTTCGCATCCGGCCGTTACCGCGAAATTACTGGCGGAGCAGACTTAACTGGACAGACGGTTGCGAAGCGTGTATCCCGTCCGTACGCCTATCCCTGCTTCGTGGCGAGAAACGGATTGCGCCATTCCATCAGCATCGCGTAATTCAGAGATTCTTCATCTTCCAAATAATTAGAAACCAATTTCACCGGCGTTCGTCCGCACCGCAGAAGAAACGTCATCACCGGATCTTTCCGTTCCCCTTCCAATACACTGCGCACGTACTCTTCGGCAGTCATCTCGTCGGCTACCCGGTGATACCCGGGCAGCCGGCCGCCGCCGAGCAGCCGCTCCAGCTTCAGCTCGACGACCACCTCGTACATGGAGAGCATCAGCCATTTGCCGAGGCCGAGCTTCCGGTAAGCCGGGCGTGCGCATATATCGACGATATAAAGCGTGTTACCGGACGGATTATGGTTGCGGATATACCCTCCATCGGTAATCTCCTCCCATGTATGATCGGCATGCGCGGGATCGAAATCGACCCGCAAGCCTGTCACCGATGCGGCCAGTTCGCCGCCGATCTCCACGCAGAGCGCGCCTTCGGGAAACCGTTCGACGTGATTCCTAAGCTGCTCCTCGTTCCACCACAGCTCCGAAGGAAACGGCGGCGGAAAGCTTTCCTGCTGAATCCGAATCAAGCCGGCGAAGTCCCGTTCGGTGTAAGAGCGGATCGTCGCCTTAACGGGACGGTCTCCGTCGAATACGTACATGTCTTTCCGGTACGAGTCCACAGCCGTTCCTCCCTTACTTCCAATCCGGATACAGATCGGTACGCCGGTCTCTCCAGGTCGTAACGGAGCCCTTTTCCCGCACCTCATACAGCAGCGCAAGGTCCAAATCCCCGGTAATGATCATATCGTCGTTGATCTCTCCGACCGTCATCAAGCCGCCAGGGGGGAACGGCACATCGTTCGGCGTAATGATCGCAGCCTGCCCGAAATTACCCCGCATGAAATCGACCGTCGGCAGCGATCCGACCGTACCGGTCGCCACCACATAAATTTGGTTCTCGATCGTCCTGGCATGGCACGTATACCGTACCCGGTGGAAGGCGTGCCGGTCATCCGTGCACGACGGGCAGAAAATAACGTCCGCCCCGCGCGCCCGGGCCATCCGGACGATCTCTGGAAACTCCATATCATAGCAAACGAGGATCGCGATCCGTCCTTTATCCGTATCGAACACCTGCAGCGAATCGCCCGCCGCCATGTTCCATCCTTTGACTTCCCACGGGGTAATGTGCAGCTTGCGCTGTTCAGCGACCCGGCCGTCCGGATAGAACAAAAACGCCGTATTGTACAACCGGCCGTTTTCTTCAATAATATGCGTTCCTCCGATCAGGTGCATGCCCGTTTCGCGGGCCAGTCCCTGGAACAGCTCCTTATACTGCCGCGTGTATTGCGGCAACTCCCCGATCTGGAGCGCTTCGCCGCTCCCGTCCCCCCGGCCTATGGACATGAGCTGGGTCGTGAACAGCTCCGGGAACAGCACGAAGTCCGATTCGAACTCCTCCGCCGTCCTGACGTAACTCGTCACCTGCGCGGCAAATTGCTCAAAGCTGCCAATCGTATGCAAATGGTATTGTACCGCCGAAACTCTCAGCTTCATCTAAGTCATCCTCCCGTTTCTGTTTCGTCCGTTTCGCCGGTCCCCTCCGGCAACCGTTCTTCCGACCGTTCTTCGATCGGATCGAAAAATAAAATATGCGGCTTTTTCAAGCACCAGGTCGTCATGCACCGCAGGTTCTCCACGTTCACCGTCTTCAGCGGCTCCACCTGCAAAGCATGATGCTTTTCCGCCATTCGCTCCAGCAGCCCGGAGTCGGCCAGAAACCGCTCGCTGCCGTCCGGCAGCACATACCGGCCGCCGCCAAGCGGACGGATGCGGTCCTCCAGACCTTCACCCGAAGCGAGACGCACGAACAATAGGCCCCCCGGCTTCAGCACCCGCCAAAGCTCCGATACCATCTGCTGAAAATGAGTTTCGTTTTCGGCAAAATGCAGCACCGCACAAGAGATGACAACGTCAAACGTATCGTTGGCGAAGCTCATTTTCTCTACCGGTTCCATACGGAAACGCTCCTCCGAAGAAATGCGCTCTCCGTGCGGCGCAAGCTCGCGAGCCAAAGCGCGGACAGCTTCCACCGCTTCAGCCGACCGGTCCACGGCCCACAGGTCGTATCCTTCTCGCAGAAAATGGACCAGATTCCTCCCATTCCCGCAGCCTGCATCCAGCAACCGCATCCCGGGAGCGATCCTCCCTTTCAGCAGCTGGTCGAACAAATAAATATCGATATTTCCGAACTGCTCCCGCACGTTCATGCTTTGCGCTTCACTCGCTTCCAAATGGTGGCGTTTGTCCGATCATTATATCACAATCCCGGACTCAGCGTCTTTAACTCGTTTTTCGCGTCAACAAGTTCATGCGGAAACAAAAAAACAGCCTGCAGCGGAATTCCCGATGCAAGCTGTTACAGACAAATAGCGCTTTCGATTTCGGCCCGGACAAGCCTAAATATCCCCTTCCCCGTGCTCCAGCCAGTCCAGCTCCTCCCGCGTTAAGCGGATGTCCGCTCCTTGCCGGCACGACTCCAGCTCCTCCGGCGTCTGCGCCCCGATCAATGCGCAAGCGGGGAACGGCTGGTTCAGCACATAGGCAAGCGCGATCTGAATCGGGCTGGCGGCTTTTTGCTTGCCCAGCATCTCGGTCCGGCGCAGACGTTCCCAGTTATCGTCGCTATAGAACACCCGCACCAGGTCGGCGTTATCCGTCACCTCGGGCGTATAGCGCCCGGTGAAAAAGCCCCGGGCCTGCGACGACCAGGACAGCAGCGGGAAGCGGTTCCGCTCGTGCCACGCGCAATCGTCGGCGTAGGCCGAAACGCAGCCCGCCCAGAACGGCTCCTTCGCTTTGGCCAGGCTTAGATTCGGGCTGCTGAACGCGAACCCGGTTAAGCCGTTCGCCGCCGCATAGTCGTTCGCCTCCTGCAGCCGCTGCACGGTCCAGTTGGAGGCGCCGATCGCCCTGATGCGGCCTGCCGCGATATGCCCGTTAAGCGCTTCGATGATCGCGCCGACCGGTACGGACGGATCGTCCCGATGCAGCGCATACAAATCCACATAATCGGTGCCGAGCCGCTCCAGGCTTTCGTTCAAATCGCTGGCGATCGCTTCGGGCGTTACTCGCGGTCCGCTGCTGTCGTGATGGGCCCCTTTGGTCAAAAGGATCACATCGGCCCGGTTCCCCCTGTCCTTCATCCATTGGCCGATCGTGCGCTCGCTGTTCCCGCCGCCATAGACGTGAGCCGTATCGATCGTATTGCCTCCGACCTTGAAGAACGCGTCGAGCACGCCGCAGACCTTGTCGTAGATGTCCATGCTGAAATAATCCGACCCTTGAATCAGGCACGACACCGGTTTTTCCAAGCCCTCAATGCGAATCGTTCTCACGTCTCGTTCCTCCCCATGATTATAAGTTCAACTCCACGCGGCGGCGTTCCCGGGCTGACGTCAGGCAGGCGTCGACGGCGCGCATGTTGTTCACCGCGTCGGACGGTCCGAATGGCATCGGTTCGCCGTGCAGGACGTTCCGGCCGAACGCGTCAGCTTGAAGCGTATATTGGTTCAAGTAAGGAACCTCCACTTCCCGCTTTTCCCCTCCGGCATAGACATAAAAATGATCCTGCGCGTTTTCATGGGCAACGTACGCGGACGGCACCTCGATCCGCCCCTCCGTTCCGACGATCTCCAGCGTATTGCGCCCGGCCGCCCACATCCCGCAATCGAAAGTAAGCGCAACGCCGCCGGCAAATTCGAGCAGTCCCGAAGCCATCATGTCGACGTGATCGTGCTCCGGCGAGAAGAAGGCATGCACCGTCGCGGCTTCCGGCTCCCGTTCCATAATGAACCGCGCCGCGCTGATCGGATACACGCCGACATCGTAGATCGATCCGCCGCCCATCCATTGCTTGTAGCGAACGTTGTCCGCATCCTTCGCATTATTGAAGGTGAAGGCGCCGTGGATGGCGCGGATCTCGCCGATTTCCCCGCTCCGGATCACAGCTTTTATGGCCGCATAGCGCGGATGATAGCGGTACATGAACGCTTCGGCGAACGTCACGCCCGCCCGGCGGCAAGCTTCCGCCATCTCCCCGGCTTCCGCCGCATCGATCGCGGCCGGCTTCTCGCACAGCACGTGCTTGCCCGCCTCTGCGGCGCGGATCGTCCATTCCTTGTGCAAATGGTTCGGCAGCGGAATGTAAACGGCATCAATCCCGGGATCGGCAAGCAGCTCCTCGTAGCTTCCATACGCCTTCGGGATATTCAGCCGCTCCGCCGTTTCCTTCGCTTTGTCCTGACCTCGGCTGGCAATGGCCGCCACGGTGCCGGTAACCGATTGTTGAATCCCCGGAATGACCGAGCGTACGGCGATACCGGCGCAGCCGATGACCCCCCAACGAATCTTGTTTTCCCTCATTCCCTCATCGCTCCTTCAGCTTGGTTTGGATGAATATGCTAAGATATTGTCATTATATTGATCCTGGAATAAAATGAAAATAACATCTTTTTGCAGTCGAATAAAACAATATTGTCATTTAAAAGGAGAAGTAAAAATGCGGCGCCAAAGCTTTCTGCCGACGCTTAACGAGCACGAATATTTGCTGCTGCCCGAATCGGTCGGCTGGTACAAGGACCCCGAGCATGAGGTGCTGCGCAAAGCGGGAGCTCTCAACAATTTCAGCATCCATCTGATTGTGGACGGCAAAGGCTATCTGGAAACCGACGGACAGCAGCATACGCTGCACCGTGGGGACGCCTTTCTCTACTTCCCTTTACAATCGCAAAGGTACTACAGCAGCAAGGACGATCCTTGGGAAGTGCGGTGGGTGCATTTTTACGGAAAAACGCTGAAGGAGTTTTTGTTGGAACGGGGCATCGGGCCGAAGCCCTTGTGGAAAATACCGCAGTGGAAGCCGCTTGAGCAGGCTTTGGCGGATTTGCTGGAGGAGCTGGAGCAGAACGGGTTTTGGCAGTTGACCCGCGTCTCGACGCTGACTTACGCGATCCTGGCGGAGT
This sequence comes from Paenibacillus sp. A3, assembly GCF_001399685.1. Lineage (GTDB taxonomy): Bacteria > Bacillota > Bacilli > Paenibacillales > NBRC-103111 > Paenibacillus_G. Next base: position 5,817 of record NZ_JTHN01000093.1, on the reverse strand, counting down.
TTGTCACACAAGCGGTTCCCTGGTCCGAAGCCCGAAGCCCCGAGGCCGACAACCGGATTTCGGAGCTCTTGCCCGAAATGCAGCGCGATGCCTGCCTGCCGTTCGATTTGCAGCATTGGGCGGACCGGGCCGGCGTCAGCAGCTATTATTTTTGCCGCCTGTTCAAGAAAGCGACTCATCTGACGCCGATGACCTTTATTACGCTGTGCCGTCTGCAGAACAGCAAGCAATGGCTGCTGGAGCAGCCGCAGCTGACGGTGAAGGAAATTGCCGAACGCGCCGGCTATCCGAGCGTCAGCTACTACAACAAGCGATTTCTGGAGCAGGAAGGCATGACGCCGACGGAATACCGGCAGCTCTATTTGCGCCGTTAGCCTCGGCATCCCCCGGTTAACTCCCCGGCTGATAGCTTTCGCTCCGGTTGCGTCCCTCCTGCTTGGCCCGATACAGCGCCTTGTCCGCCATGCCGACCAATTCGAGCGGCGAGAGCCCCGCATATGGAATGGCCGAAGCGGCGCCGACGCTGACCGTGACGTACTCGGACACCGACGATCCGATATGCCGGATACGAAGCGTTTCCACTCCCCGGCGAATGCTCTCTGCTACGGCGGCTGCCTGCACCCTTCCGCAGGCCGTCAGGATCACCGCAAACTCCTCGCCGCCATAGCGGGCAGCGAGACCGTCCATGCTGCCGACGACTCGCTGCAGAGCGTCTGCAACCTGTTTCAGACAAGCGTCTCCGCCTTGATGACCGTACGTATCGTTATACGCTTTGAAGCAATCGATGTCGAGCATAATGACGGATAGCGACTGTGAATACATCGCCGCTGTCGCCCAGGCCGCATCGAGAAATTCGTCGAATGCCCGGCGGTTCGCCGCTCCCGTCAGCCCGTCGCGGCGCGTTAGCTGCTCCAGCATGCGGTTGGCCTGCATCATCGTCTCTTCAGCCCGCTTCGACTCCGTCCTGTCGACGATAATCGCCAAATAGCCAAGCAAGCGGTCCCCACGTTCCCTTACTTCACTGAGCATCAAGTGTACGTGAAATCGCTCTCCGCCGCTCCGGACAAAGGTCCATTCCTGCTCGTGGCCTTTTCCTTCGGACAAGCCTGCCACGAATACTTCCAAATCTTCTACCGGTCGTGCGAGCTGAAGCTGAAGCTCCTGTTTTCTCAGCGCAAATTCCGCAGGGTCCACAATCGTACCTGGAACCCGCCGCCCGATCGCTTCCTCGGCGCGAATTCCGAACATCCGTTCCGCCCCCGGATTGAACACTTTAGCGACACCGGTCGGGTCCGTGAAAATAATCGCAACGCCCGTCGCCGAGCGGAAAATCGCCTCCTGCAGCGTAAACGAGCGCCGATATTTGGCTTCGCTTTCCTCCAATTGATAAACGAGACGGTTGGCGTCGGTCAAATAGCGGATCAGGTATGCGACGAACAGACCGCCGGACAAAATAATGGCGATAAAGTAAAGGTTCACTTTCCAGCTCTGCCATCCGAGCAGGAAGAACAAGCTGGAGGTGATGACGCCAATGCCCGCCGCGATGGAAATAAGCCATTTTTTCCAATAATCCGTAATGCGCATCGCAACGATGCCGCTGATCAAGCCGAGAAGCACAGCTGTCGTAGCTGCCGTCATAGAAGACGTATTCACCCCGAACATCGCAATCCGGCCGATCGCGATGATCAAGCCCGTCGCCGCAGAAGCGTAGATCCCTCCGAAATGCGCTGCGGCGATAATGGCGATCTGCCGAAAATCCAGAATGGTCGACCCGTCGACCCTGACACTGAAGAACATCAGTAAAATGCCGAATAAGCCATGCGCCCCTCCAATAACGAGACGCAGTTTAACCGGCAGAGACGGCTTCCGTTCGTGGTTGCGCAGGATGCGGCTTGACAAAAACATAAATGCAGTTAATAATGCCAAATTAGCGATAAATAATTGAAACATAGACCGCACCCCCTCTATTTCTCTGTGCTGTCGATCATAGCAGACACGTATTAAAAAAGTGTTAGGACTATTGTACTATTGTGTTAAGAATAAACGAACCCCGTTGAAAGGAGCCTATCATGAAATCACTCGTATTGGCGGAAAAACCTAGTGTCGCCAAAGAAATCGCGCGCGTCCTGGGCTGCCATCAAAAGCATAAGCATTATATGGAGGGCCCCGGGTACGTGGTGACTTGGGCATTGGGACATCTGGTCACGCTGGCCGAGCCTGAGGAATACGATCCAAAGTACAAAAACTGGAATTTGGACGATTTGCCGCTGCTGCCCTCGCGGATGAAGCTGAAAATCATTCGCGAAACGACGCCGCAATTTAAGGCGATTGCCCAGCTTGCGAAGCGCAGCGATCTGGAGCAGCTCATCATTGCAACCGACGCCGGACGCGAAGGCGAGCTGGTCGCCCGTTGGATTATGGAAATGGTTCACTGGAAAAAACCGTTCAAGCGGCTCTGGATTTCCTCGCAAACGGACAAGGCGATCCGCGACGGCTTCGCTGCGCTGAAGCCCGGAAAGTCATACGATCCTCTCTACCGATCCGCCGTTTGCCGGGCGGAGGCGGACTGGCTAATCGGACTCAACATTACGCGCGCCTTGACCTGCAAGCATAACGCCCAGCTGGCGGCCGGACGCGTACAGACGCCGACGCTCGCGGCGATGATGGACCGCGAGCGCGAGATCAAAGCGTTCCAGGCGAAGGACTACTGGATGCTGCGGGCGCAGTTCGGCTCGTTTCAGGCAGTTTGGCGGAGCCAGGCGCATCCGGACGGCCGCCTGTTTGATAAAGCCGCAGCCGACGCGCTGCTCGAACGCTTGAATAAGGTGCGCTCGGCCAAGGTTGCGCAGCTTAAAGTCGCGGAGAAGAGCGAGCCCCATCCGCTTGCCTACGATTTGACCGAGCTGCAGCGCGATGCCAACAAGCGGCACGGCTTCACCGCGAAGCAGACGTCGAACGTGCTCCAGCGGCTGTATGAGCAGCACAAGCTTGTTACGTATCCGCGCACCGATTCGCGGTACTTGTCCTCGGACATGGTCTCTACGCTTCCCGACCAGCTGAAGGCGTTGAACGTTCAGCCTTACGCGGCTTGGATCAAGCCGCTGCTTGCGAAGCCGCTGCCGGTCTCCAAGCGCGTCGTCGATGACAGCAAAGTATCGGACCACCATGCGATCATTCCGACGGACGAACGCCCGCAGCTGCACAATCTGACGGCCGAGGAGCGCAAGCTGTACGACCTGATCGTGCGCCGGTTCATCGCGTTGTTCTCTTCGGCGTTCCGCTATGACGAGACGTCGGTGACGCTGGAGGTCGGAGGAGAGCATTTCCACGCCAAAGGGCGAATCGTCAAAGAAGCGGGCTGGAAGGCGTTATATGAAGCATCGGCCGGCGCAGACGAGGACGACGATGCGGCCGAAGACGAGCCGGCCTCCCGGCAAACGCTGCCCCCGCTTCAGCCCGGGATGGAGCTGAAGGAGTTCCGGCTCAGCCAGCACAAGCAGACGACCAAGCCGCCAGGCCGTTACACCGAGGCGGCGCTGCTCGCGGTCATGGAGAAGCACAACCTCGGCACGCCGGCGACCCGCGCCGATATTATCGAGAAGCTGCTGCAGACCGATACGATCGAGCGTCGCATGAATACGCTCCAGCCGACCGGCAAAGGCGCCCAATTGATCGAGCTCGTCGTGCCCGAGCTTCGCACCCCGGAGCTGACGGCCGCTTGGGAGCAGGAACTGGAGCGGATCTCCAAAGGCAAAGGCGACGCCGGCAAGTTTATGGAGAGCATCCGTAAGCAAACCGAGGCCATTGTCCGGGAAGTGAAGGTAAGCGAAGCCGAATACAAGCCGCACAATCTGACCCATTCCCGCTGCCCCGAGTGCGGCAAGCCGCTGCAGGAGATCAAGAGCAAGCGCGGCAAATTGCTTGTGTGCAGCGACCGGGAATGCGCGTATAAACGAGCTGCGGAGCCTGCGCTTTCGAACAAGCGTTGCCCGCAATGCCATAAGCGGATGGAGATTCATACGGGCAAAGCGGGCAAATACGCGCAGTGCCGTCCGTGCAACGTGGTCGAGATGCTTGGCGAATCCGGAGGCGGTGGACGCGCGGCCAAGCGGCAGCAAGCCCAGCTCGCCAAACAGTACAGCGATAACATTTCGCTCGGGTCCAGCCTGGAAGAAGCGCTGAAAGCCGCGATGGCGAAGAACAAAAAAGATTGAAGCCAATTGCGGCTTCAATCTTTTTTAGCGCATTGTTTCCACCGTCGGCCGGACTATCCGTTCATAATACGTCCGCAGCTGCGCTTTTTCCTGCTCCGTGAACTGGTATTCGCAGTCTCTTCCTTCGTCCTGCGGGACGATCTCGACGATATCGCCCCGGCGCGTACAGACGATGAGCGCACCTAGTTCCACAATCCCTTCCGGCGCCTCGCTGCCCTCTTCCAGCTCCAGACTTACTTCCACATCGATCCACTGCTCACTGCGCACCACTGCCCGGGAACGAAACCGCGCGAACCGCAGCTCACGGATGTCCGGATTGCCGTATTCGATCATCTCGCGTTCACCCTTTCTTGCCGGAGCGAACCAGATTTTCCAGCGCATGTTCGATAACCGAATATTTATAACGAAATCCGAGGTCGGTGACGACTTTCGGAAATACTTGCTGACCCTTCAACAGAAGCTCGGACATTTCGCCGAACATCGCTTTCAGCACAAATGCCGGAACCGGAAACCAGTACGGCCGGCGAAGCGCCTTGGCCAAGCTGCGTCCGAACTGGTCGTACGTCACCGGAATCGGCGCTGTCGCATTGACCGGCCCCTCGATCTCTTCGTGCTCGATGCAGAACTCAATCATCCGGCACAGGTCTTCGATATGAATCCACGACATGATTTGACGTCCGCTGCCGACCCGTCCGCCGACACCGAGCTTAAATGGCAAGCTCATCTTCGGAAAAGCGCCCCCGTCTTTGCCAAGCACAAGTCCGATCCGCAGCAGAACGACGCGCGTATCGGGGATATGCTCCGCTGCCATCTCCCATTGGTCGACGACACCGGACAAAAAATCCTCTACGCGCAGCTCGCTTTCCTCCGTGAACGACTCGGTCTCTGACGTGCCATAGATCGACATGCCGGACGCATTCACCAATACAGGCTTTTTATCCAGCTGTTCGATCAGGGCTTGGACGCGGTTAACCGCATCCAGACGCGATTCCAGAATCCGCTTCTTGGCTTCCTCCGTCCAGCGCTGGTTGATCGTTTCCCCGGCAAGATTAACGATCGCGTCGACACCCTCCAGCGGTTTAATGTTATTTTCCAGTTCATCCCATGTCATATGGCGAATCAACGGATGATCCGAACGTCGCTTTTTCCGTGAAATGAGGATTACCGTATCTTTTCTTTGTAAAAACAACTGGGTCAAATGCTTGCCGACAAAGCCGGTCCCCCCTGTAATAGCGACCTTCATGAATGTTCCTCCGCTTACACTGATATCTTTTTGACATTCATTATATCGGAAATTGCTTCGTGAAGCCATGCTGCGCCGAAAATCTTTACTTCCCGTTCCGCTTCCGGTGCTGCAAACGCTGGCAGCAAGCTTCTTCTGATGGCGGATATTGGGATTAATGGTTGCTTCCACCCCTGTGAAAAAGTACAATGAAATGAAACAAAGCAGTTTATCGGAGGGCATTCCATTGGCTTGGAACGTAAATGAAAAGTCGCTTGAGCCGATCGGCGAAAACGGCTTCACGATTCTTTACCGCGGCGAAGAGCTTCCTTCCGGCGAGACAAGGCTCGTTAAAATAGTAAAAGACGAATATTCCCAGCC
>NZ_JTHN01000092.1 GCF_001399685.1 Paenibacillus sp. A3 | reverse complement strand
CAGGACGAAAGCGCGGCAGTCAAGACGACGAAGTTGATGATGCCTGCGGCGTAAGGAATGCCCAGCTTCTCGAAGGTCATGACGAACGGGCTGCCCTTGAGACCGATTTCCGTCCACGGATAAATCGACATGATGACGAACAGCGCGCCGACGTAGAAGATGAGAATGCGCCAGAACACGTTGTCGATCGCTTTTGTGAGCGCTTTCGCCGGGTCTTTGACTTCACCGGCCGTTACCCCGATCATTTCGATCCCCAGATAGGCGAACATGATCATCTGCATGGCCAGCAGCACGCCCGACCAGCCATTCGCAAAAAAGCCTCCATGACTCCACAAGTTGCTGATTCCGACGGCGATGCCGCCATTCCCCAGACCGAATACGATCATGCCTACGCCAACGACGATCATGAAGATGATGGTGACGATTTTGATGAGCGCGAACCAAAATTCCAGCTCGCCGTAGACTTTAACGGCAATCAGGTTGACCAGACTCATGATGACCAGCGCCGCCAGCGCCCAAATCCACCTAGGCACCCCCGGGTACCAATACTCCATATAAATCCCGACCGCGGTTATTTCGGCCATACACGTAACGACCCAAATAAACCAATAGTTCCATCCCGTCAAAAAGCCGAACACAGGGCTCATATATTCCCGGGCGTAGCGGCTGAACGAACCGGCCACCGGCTTCTGAACGGCCATCTCCCCCAACGCCCGCATAATGAAGAACATCGCCAGCCCGCCGATCATGTAACCGATCAGTATCGCAGGCCCGGCTACCTTTATTGCCGATGCGGAGCCCAGAAACAAGCCGACGCCGATTGCCGCGCCAAGCGACATTAAAGTAATGTGCTTTTGCTCCAGTCCCCGTTTCAATTCATTGTTGTTTTTCACAAAAAATCTCCTCCAATAGTTAATTTCCAGGCTTGCGCTTGCATTATTCGTGCCTTAAAGGATAGAGACTTGCTTCTGTCTGTTACTTCCCTCCTTATGAATCTGCCGCGAGCCGATCCGCCCCTGCGAAAACGACTGTGCTTAAAATTTTACCAAAAACTTGCGCAGGAACAACAGTATGCGCTTACATTCGCTTTTGTGACGAATTGATGTCTAATATCGTAGCACACTCGTTCCCGTCTGCATTTGTCTTGTTACTAAAAAATAATGTGACCGATTTGTGATATTACACAAAAGAGCCCGTCCCACCTGCGAAAACGCTTACGTTTTGTGAAAAAACACAAAAGCATCCAATTCTTTTCAGCTCGTTTCACGAAGAAAAACGCAGGATTTGTTCGATATACTCAGCTTACCGAACGATCCAACCACAATATCGAGGGAGATGGCAATAATGATTATCGGCGTGCCAAAAGAAATTAAAAACAATGAAAACCGCGTAGCCATTACGCCTGCCGGCGTGTCTACAGTTGTGCAGGCGGGCCATAGCGTGTATATTGAAAAAGGAGCCGGTCTTGGCAGCGGCTTTACGGACGAGCAATATGCGGCGGCCGGAGCCTTGCTCGCCGATGCCGCGCAAGAGGTTTGGGAAAAATCCCAAATGATCATGAAGGTCAAAGAACCGCTTTCTTCCGAATACGGTTATTTCCGGGAAGGACTGATCTTGTTCACCTACCTTCACCTGGCCGCCGATGCGGAATTGGCCACAGCCTTGACGAAATCGGGTGTCGTTTCCATTGCGTACGAAACGGTTGAAGTCAACCGTACGCTCCCTCTGTTGACTCCTATGAGCGAGGTTGCCGGTCGGATGGCGACGCAAATCGGTGCGCAGTTCCTGGAGAAGCCGTATGGCGGAAAAGGCGTGCTGCTTGCCGGCGTGCCCGGAGTACAGCGGGCGAAAGTCACGGTCATCGGCGGCGGCGTAGTCGGTACGAACGCGGCGAAAATTGCTGTCGGTCTAGGCGCCGATGTGACGGTAATCGATTTGAGCGCAGACCGGCTTCGTCAGCTTGACGATCAGTTCGGTCCGCAAATTCAGACGCTTATGTCCAATCCTTATAACATCGCCCAAGCGGTCCGTCAATCCGATCTCGTCATCGGAGCGGTGCTCATTCCAGGAGCCAAAGCGCCTAAGCTGGTTAGCGAAGATATGGTGCGCAGCATGTCGCCAGGCTCCGTTGTTGTCGATGTTGCCATCGATCAGGGCGGAATCTTCGCAACGGTTGACCGCATAACCACCCACGATGCGCCTACGTATGTCAAGCACGGCGTAGTCCACTATGCGGTAGCCAATATGCCGGGTGCGGTTCCGAACACCTCCACCATCGCCCTGACCAACGTAACGATTCCGTACGCGTTGCAAATCGCGAACAAAGGCGTGAAGCAAGCGATCGCCGATAGCCCGGCCCTAGCTAAAGGTCTCACCACAGCAGGCGGTGCCATCACATACGAAGCAGTCGCGAAAGATCTGAATTACGACTATGTGCCTGCACATAAAGCACTGGAAACCGTATCCAGCCGATAAATAAGCAAAACTCCCCCGTCCTCGGGGGAGATTATTATTTATTCAGCAAATTATAAGAAAAGCTTCTTATCGAAGCCTTTTCGAGGAAGATACATTCGTGTTTTAGTGGAAACTTTTCTTGCGTTATAGAATTCAATCAGCTCCGCTGATAACTTATAAAATGCTATATCTACCACGAAGGAGCAGCACAACATGCACACAAGGAACGATAGGATTGTGAAACCGCACGAAGAGCTCGCCCGTTCGATTATGCCCGAGCCAGACTACGCCTATTGGGACGGCAGCTTCAGCCACCGTCCGACATTGGCCGAAATCTCGCTGGATGCGATCGCCTCGAACGCGGCGTACTTCAAGTCGCTTCTCCGGCCCGGCTGCCAGTGGATGGCGGTTGTCAAAGCGAACGGGTACGGCCACGGCGCGGTGGAAACTGCCAGAACGGCGCTAAGCTCCGGCGCGGACCGCCTCGGAGTCGCTTTTCTGGATGAAGCGCTCCGCCTGCGGTCGGCGGGCATTGCCGCCCCGATCCTTGTGCTCGGCTACACGCCTCCGGAAGCGATCCGGGAGGCCGTTGCGGCCGATGTGACGCTGACGGTGTTTAGCGGTGAGGTGCTCGAAACAGTGATGCGCGAAGCGGAGAGCTTGGGCCGGGCATCCCGGATTCATCTTAAGATCGAAACCGGGATGAACCGGCTCGGGGTTACGTCGACAGATGCCGCACTGCAGTTCGCCCGACGCGCGAACGAGAGCCCTTATGTGACGCTGGAGGGTGTATTTACGCATTTTGCCAATGCAGACCATCCGAGTCCGGCATACACGGAACTGCAATTGGCGAGGTTTCTCGAATTTCGCGGCGCTTTTGAGGAAGCCGGGATTTCCGTTCCTCTCTGGCATTGCTGCAACACCGCCGCAACCATTGCTTATCCCCATATGCATTTGAACATGGTGCGTGTCGGGATCGGACTGTACGGCTTGAAGCCGTCAGTAAGAGGCGCTATCGCAGGCGCTCCCCTCAAGCCCGCCATGCGGCTCAAATCGCAAATCGTATCGCTCAAAGACGTCCCGGCGTTGGAGCCGGTCAGCTACGGGTGCACGTTTGCCTCCGACAAAGATACCAAAATTGCCACGGTGCCACTCGGATACGCGGACGGTATGCCGCGGGCGCTCTCCAACAAGGGAACCGCAACAGTACGCGGGCAGTCTGCGCCGATCGCCGGAACGATCTGCATGGATCAGTTGATGCTCGATGTTACCGCGATTCCGGAAGCGAATCTCGGCGACGAAGTCACGCTCTTCGGCACGCCGGATGACAAAGTGACCGCCGCCGATGTCGCAAGCCATGCGCACACGATCCATTACGAGATCGTATGCGGCATTGGCGCCCGGGTTCCCCGGATTTACGTGCAGGGAGGCCGGACGATTTCCACGCGCTTTATATGATCGGACGGCACGACAAACGAGCAGGGTCTCCCCTGCCCGTTTCGTTGTATTTTCAGGCTCGTTCTAGGTAAGGCAAAAACCGTCGATCCGTTGTCCGTTAATGATCCGGAGCTTCCTGGTTTGCGAGCAAGACGACACGACTTTGAACACGCAATTCCGTTCGGACAACGGTCTGATGCAGCGGTTCTGAACTTTGGCCGCCAACACGAAGTCGGCAGTGGGGTATCCACTGGAGAAG
>NZ_JTHN01000091.1 GCF_001399685.1 Paenibacillus sp. A3 | reverse complement strand
CCGCTGCAGATGGGCGCGCTTGTTCCGATGAAGGCGGAGCATCAGCTGCAATCCCGCGTCTCCGCGAAAATTTACGGCAGCGACGATGCGATTCCCGGCCAGCCGGGGACCTATACGATTTTTCCGGCATTCGGCATGAAGCGGGACGATCATTCGTACCTGGCCGTCATCGAGGAAGGGGAAGCGACGTCGACCGTGCACGCGACGCCCGCCGGGCTGTACACGTCGTTCCACTGGATTGCGCCGCAATTCGTGTACCGGAACGAATATTTCCGCCAGACGAGCAAGCTCGGGGCAGGGTATAAGACGGTGGAGAAGACGAGGTCGACGGAAAACAGACGCATCCGCTACTACTTCCAGAATGGCAGCAAAGCCGATTACGCCGGAATGGCGGCCGATTACCGCAGCTACTTGATGGAAACGCAAGGGATGAAGAAAATCACGCCTGACGCGAACGGACTTCCGCTGTTTGTGACGCTCTACGGCGGCGCCGAGGAAAAAGGTTTGTTCTCGCCGAATTTCGTGCCCGTCACGACGTTCGGACAGGGGACCGACATTTTAAAAGGGCTGCACGCCTCGGGTATCGGACCGATTCATGTGCTGTACAACGGCTGGGCTAAGGGCGGGGACCGCAGCGTCATGCCCGACGTGCCGCCGGCGGAGAAGGGGCTCGGAGGCGACGAAGGGCTAAGGGCTTTTGCCCGCGAAGCGCGGAAGCGGGGTGACCGCGTCTACTTGCAGGCCGACTTTACGCGTTCGCGGCTGAACGGCAGCTTCGTCCCGTCCCGCGACGTGATGCGGGACATCAACAACAAGGCGCGGTACGACGAAAGGCTTGGCGAGACCGAATATGTGAATCCCGCATCCGTTGCTCTGCGGCTGTTCGAGGAGCAAGTCGGGAGCTACGAGGCGCTCGGCATCGACGGTATGTACTTCGAAGGGCTCGGCAGACTGTATTCGGATTACCGTTCGTCACACCCTGCGACGCGCGCCGATGCGGCGGAAAGCTACCGCAAGCTGCTCCGGCTCGCCAAGGAGCGTCTCGGCTTCGCCGGGGCGGCGGAAGGCAGCAGCTACCTCATCGGCCAGCTCGATTTCGTCCAGCGGATGCCGATTGGCGCCAGCTATGACCTGGTCGCCACCAAGGCGGTTCCGTTCCTGCCGATTGCCGTTCACGGTCTCGTAGACTATTCAGGGGAATGGGGCAACTTGCGGGAGACGGGGACGACCGAGTTTTTGCGCTCGATCGAGTTCGGCGCCGTGCCGCACTATTTGCTCACCTCCGAAGATCCGGCGCTGCTGCGCCATACGCCGGGAGATTTTATTTACAGCAGCCAATACGACGTGTGGAAGCAGCAGATCGCCTCGGAGTACAAACGCTGGAACGAAGCGCTCGGCCCGGTGCGCGGTCTGTTCATCACGGGGCACCGCGAGCTGGCCGACGGCGTGTTCGAAACCCGCTACGAGAACGGGACGGCGATTGTCGTCAATTACAACGATACGGCCTATTCGACGGGCGACATCACAGTCAAGCCGCGCGAGTTCGCCGTCGTCGGCAAGGAGGGATAAGATGCAGCCTTCGTCTTTCACGCGTCCCAAGCGATCCCGCCTCTCGATCGAGACGCAGCAGGCGATATCCGGTTACTTGTTTCTCATTCCGTGGCTGGCCGGACTCGGGTTGTTCGTCCTGTTCCCGCTCGGCTTCTCGCTTTACATGAGCTTTCAGAAGGTGCGTTTTACCGGTGCGGGAATGAAGTTCGAGTTCAAGGGTTGGGAAAATTATTCGTACGCGTTTTTATCCGATAACACGTTTGTTGCGGCGCTCGTCGGCATGATGAAAAACACGCTGCTCGTCATCCCGATCATCGTGCTGTTTTCGCTATTCGTGGCGCTTCTGCTCAACTTGAAATTCCGCGGACGGATGGCGTTCCGCGCCGTTTTCTTCCTTCCGGTCATCTTCAGCACCGGCCAGGTGCTGTCGGAGATTTTCAACCAGAAGGCGGGCAGCCTCGACATGCTGAACAAATACGATATTGCCGGTTTCATCTCGGCCAACGTGCCTACGTTCTGGGCCGATCCGATCTTGACCGTGCTGAACTTGTTCGTCGTCATTTTGTGGTATTCCGGGGTGCAGATTTTGCTGTATTTGGCCGGTCTTCAGACGATTGGGGCGAGCGTGTACGAGGCTTCGCTCATCGACGGAGCGACTCCCTGGGAGATGCTATGGAAAATTACGCTGCCTGCGCTGACGCCGTTTATTTTGCTCAACGTCATCTATACGATCGTCGACATGTTTACCGTCCCGCTGCTCAACCCGGTGCTGAATATGATCGTTACGAACATGACGACGGCCAATCTCGGCTACGGCTACGCGAGCGCGCAGGGGTGGATCTACTTCACGGCCGTATTCGTCCTGCTGCTCGCCGTACTCGGCTTGTCACGCAAATTCGTTCATTATTCCGGAGAAAGGTAGGGGAGCGCCATGGTATGGAGACAGTGGATGGACCGGACGCGCGTCTTGCTGTTCGGCGACCGGGAGCGGAAGGGGATCATCGTGCTGGCGTTACTGTATCTCGTCCTGCTCGACGTCGCGCTTATGTATTTGACCCCGTTCCTGTATATGCTGTCGACGATGTTCAAGACGACGGCCGATCTGCTCGACCCGACGATCAAGTGGGTGCCGACCTCGCTGGCTTGGGACAATCTGAAGCTGGCCTGGCAGGGGCTCAAGTTCCCGGACGCGTTGAAAAACTCGCTGATCGTGTCCGGGGGCTCGGCCGTGGGACAGGTGTTCTTCTGCTCCCTTACCGGCTATGCCTTCGCCAGACTGAAGTTTCCGGGCAGAAATGTGCTGTTCCTGCTGCTCATTTTCAGCTTCCTCATTCCGCCGCAGACGCTTATCATTCCGCTTTACGTGCTGTTCAAAAATTTGGGCCTGCTCGGCACACACTGGGGCATCCTGCTGCCGGCGCTGCTCGGGCATGGGGTGCGGGGCGCGCTGTTCGTGATCATTTTCCGCCAGTTCTTCCTGACGCTGCCGAAGGAGATGGAGGATGCGGCGCTGATCGACGGCGCGGGACCGTTCCGGGTGTACTGGCGGGTCATGATCCCGCTTGCGAAGCCGGCCATTCTGGTCGTGTTTTTGTTCTCGTTCGTCTGGCATTGGAACGAGACGTTCGTCACCGGCATGCTGCTCGGCGGCAAAGACGTGCCGCTGTCGCTCAGCCTGTTCAATCTAAACAAGGTGCTGACGGGAATGTACCCGGAAACGGAGGGCAGCTTCGACTTGAACGAAACGGTCCGCATGGCGGCCAGCTTCCTGATTATCATGCCGCCGCTCCTCGTCTACATGATCGCCCAGCGGTGGTTCGTGGAAGGCGTCGAGCGGACCGGGCTTGTGGAATGAGGAAGCGATGACGCAGTAAAAAGGGAAAGGAGCTGTCTTATGTCCATCCGATTTGCATTATACGGTTGCCAGCACGGCCATATCGCGACGTTCGTCGACGAGATGATGGCGGAGGGGGCCGAGTGCGCCGGCATTTACGAGCCGGAGCGCAATGCGCTCGCCCGGTCGCTGGCACAGAAGCACGGCATTCCGCTGCTTGACAGCGCGGATGTGCTGCAGGACGAGTCGATCCGGATCATCGGGTCGTCCGCCGTCAACGGCGACAAAATCGACGTGATCGAATGGTGCGAGCGCCATGGCAAGCATGTCATGCTCGACAAGCCGGCCGTCACGGGAAGAGGCGGCCTTGACCGGCTGGAAGCGGTCATTGCACGCGGGCGCATCCAGATCGGCTTGCTGCTGACCGAGCGGTTCCGCCCGGCAGTGGCGGCTTTGAAGCGTGAGATCGACGCGGGAACGCTCGGCCGCATCGTCGGCATCACGATGCGCAAGCCGCACCGGCTGCTGCCGGCCACCCGTCACGCCTGGCATTTCTCCAAGGAACGGAACGGCGGCATTATCATCGACCTGTTCGTGCACGACTTCGATTTGCTGCGCTGGCTGACCGGGCAGGAAATCGCGTCGGTGAACAGCCTGATGGCCAAGCATATATTGCCCGAGCATCCGACGTTCTACGATACGGCATGTGCGCAAGTGCTGCTGGACGGCGGCACGATGGCGCAATTGTACACGGACTGGCATACGCCGGAGAGAAGCTGGACGTGGGGCGATTGCCGCCTGTTCGTGACCGGAACGGAAGGCTGCGCGGAGCTGCGCTTAAACGGCGATCCCTCCTGCGATGCGATCGGGGAGGTGTACTACCGGATTACGCACGGGGAGCCTTTCGTCCGCGTGGAGCCGGAGTCCGTAAAGGTTACGATTACGCGCGACTTTCTGAACCGGATCGAAGGGAAGGCGAGCCTCCTGACGCACCGGGACATAATCGCGACGAGCCGGGCTACCGTCCTTGCCGACGAGAATGCAACGCTGATTCATACCGTGAACGATGAATATGAATAATTGAAAAGCGAGGATATGAAATGAGCGATCAACCACGCAAGGTGCGGTTTGCCGTCGTCGGCTGCGGCGGCATATCGTCGAGTCATTTTACCGGCATCGAGCGGGCTCCGGAAGCGGAGCTTGCGGCCGTCTGCGACGTCGATGCAGGCCGGGCGGAGCAGTATGGGGCGAAGTACGGGGTGAAGGCTTACACCGATTACGGACGGCTGCTGGCGGACCCTGACGTCGACGTTGTTTGCTTGTGCACGCCGAGCGGCATGCATGCCGGGCAGACGATTCAGGCGGCCGAGGCGGGCAAGCACATCGTCTGCGAGAAGCCGATGGCCATCCTGCTGTCGGATGCCGAGCGGATGATCGAGGCGTGCGACGTCATCGGCGTGAAGCTGGCGACGATCTTTCCGCGGCGCATGTCGCCCGCTTCGCAGTTCGTCAAGAAGCTGCTGGACGACGGGAAGCTCGGCCGGTTGAGCCTGTGCTCCGGCTACGTCAAGTTTTACCGCGATCAGGCGTACTACGACAGCGCGGGATGGCGCGGGACGTGGGCGATGGACGGTGGCGGGGCGATGATGAATCAGGGCATCCACACGATCGATTTGCTGCAGTGGCTGGCCGGGCCGGTCGATTCGCTGCACGGCTACGCGCGCAATGTCCTGCGGGATATCGAGATAGAGGACACTGCCGTCGCCTCGCTGCAATTCAAAAGCGGCGCGCTCGGATCGATCGAAGCGACGACAACGGCTTACAATCAGCCCGACCACCGGATCGTCCTTCACGGCGACAAGGGCACGATTGTGTTGACCGGCGACGAGATTACGACGCTTGACGTGATCGGAGAGCAGGTGGACATTCCGCAGTTCGAGCCGTTTACCGTCATTCCCGACGGTCACGCCGCACAGATCCGCGATATGGCGCTGGCGGTGCTGCACGATCGCGAGCCGGTCGTGACAGGCCATGACGGAAAGCATTCGCTGGAGATCATTCTTGGCACGTACGAATCGTATCGGAGCCGCCGCGAAATTTTATTTTAACGGTCCGGCCCTCCTTCCCCGCTTGCTCGATGGGGATGGAGGGCCGTCTGCGTTCGGGCGCTTATTTGACGATCCGGGCGTATCCGGCGGATAGCGTCTTCGCATATTCCGACGGCGTCATGCCGGTCGCTTTCTTGAAGTGGCGGGAGAAGTAATGGACGCTGCTGTAGCCGAGGAGCTCGGAGATTTCGGTTAAATTGTACACGTCTTCGCGGATGTAGGTTTTGGCGCGGTCGATTTTGAGCTGGTTCAAATATTCCATGACGCCGCAGCCGACCCGTTTTTTGAACATAATGCTCATTTGGGTCCGCCCGATGGCGAAGTGGTCGCACAGCATATCCAGCGTCAAATTATCGCCGATATGCTCGTTCATGTAGCCGATCACTTTGTCGGCCATGCCGCTTTCTTGCTTGCTGCGGGGGACGGGGGGCGATTTGATGTCCCGCTCTTCGTGGCTTGCGCGGATCAGGTAGATCAACAGCGTTTCCAGATGCAGCTTGAACAGCTGCTCGCTTCCGAACGGGGCGTTGTCCCGCGGATACAGGATTCTGCCGCTGCCTGCGGGGCTTGGCCCGAAGGCGTTCCAGCCTTCCTCGATCAGCCGGGCGAGCACCGGACGTATTTTGTCGTCCAGATGGAACAGCTTTTGCTTGAGAAAGAACGACATGGGCTCGGATTCGCATTCGAAGGTGACGATGAAGACGTTCGGGGACACTTTTCCGTTGCTTTTCGGACTGTGGAATTCGTCGGGCTCGTGGAACAGCAGGTCGCCCTGCTTCAAGTTGAAATGGCCAGAATCGGTGTCGATTTCGATCTCGCCCTTGTCCACGTAAAATATTTCCCAAAAGTCGTGCTTCTCGCCGGCGTACCTGTAGTTTTTGGATAACTCGAAATAGAAGCAGGAAATCAGCTTGCCGATTTGAATTTCTTCGCGAACCTCGTAGCGTGGAAACCGCATCCGAAAACCGCCCCCTCTATGAAAACGTTATCTTTCCTCCGTATTATCAACATTCAACGTTAACTGTTAAATTCCTGTTTCTTTTCATAAAAGATCCTTTAGCGAATAAAAATGCAAATTCATCGGCCAATTGTCCAAAAACATGTGCAAAAAACACGCTGCTCCGTCTAAAGATCGGCCCCGGACTCCACGGTATGATTACGTTAATCCATGATCATGAGGAGGAGAGGGGAACGATGGAAATCGGCGTCGTCAACATTTTGCGGAACAACGGGAGCTGCTTTGAGCATGTCAGCCAATTCGGCCTGAAGGTGTGTCAGTTAATCGGGACGCATCCGGAGCTTTGCACCGAGGAAATCGCGGACAATGTCATACGGGAGTCCGCCAAGCACGGCGTGCGCATTTGCGCGATGTGGAGCTGGGTAGCCGGCCCCGGCGCATGGAATTTCACGGAGGGTCCGGTCACGCTCGGCCTTGTGCCGGAAGCGTACCGGGAAGAGCGGGTACAAGCGCTTAAGCGGTGGGCCGATTTCGCCGAGCGGATCGGTGCCCCGGCCGTCGTGACACATTGCGGCTTCATCCCGGAAAATATGACCGATCCGAACTACGAAGGTGTCGTCGACGCGATTCGCGAGGTGGCGGAGTACTGCCATGGCAAAGGGCTCGGTTTCTGGTTCGAAACGGGCCAGGAAACGCCGGTCGTCCTGCTTCGCACGATCGAGCGCGTCGGCACGCCGAACCTGGGCATCAATCTCGACCCGGCCAATCTTATTCTTTACGGCAAAGGCAACCCGATCGACGCGCTGGACGTCATCGGCTCTTACGTGCGCAACGTTCACGTCAAGGACGGGCTGTACCCGACGAACGGGGATGCGCTCGGAAAGGAAGTGCTGGTTGGCACCGGCAAAGTGAATTTCCCGGCGTTTCTGGCCAAGCTTCGCTCCCTCGGCTACGACGGTGAACTGATCATCGAGCGGGAAATTTCCGGCGAGGAGCAGGCGAGGGACATCCGGACGACGATCGACCATTTGAACCGTTGGCTTGCTTGATACGGCCGCAGCCCGCGTGGTCCCTAGGTTCCTGCGGACCGGACCTTCAGCCGAAGCATGTTCCGCCCTTGAAGTGCATATCTAATGATAAAAGACAACTTGTCTTATAAAGGGGGGGATACGGTGCTGCAGCGAACAATGAATATCGTTCATAAGAAATCGGTATGGATTTCTATCGTTGTGTTTTTGAATATGCTGCTGACTCTGCTTATTATGGTGGACAGGAAGCATAGCTTTTCTTTTCTGTCTGACGGAGCTATGAGTTTATTGGGTAAGGTTGAGGTCGGCGGTGAACCGGCCATCATGACTGGAGGATTCTCCACTTCCGGTTCCTCCATAAACGGAGCCAAGCAATACTCGGTATACACGCAGTGGAAATTAGCCGATCAGTATCAAGACGGAACTTACTTGGTGGAAGCTTACCGGCAATACGAGATCTATAAAGATAAGAACGGCAAGACGGTCAAAACTGTGCCGACCGAAAACTTCAACTACATCCGCTATTGTCCCGGATGCGAGGTGAAGGGGCTTCCTGCGGAGTGAAGACAAAAAAGCGGTTCCGATCCACTCGGGCCGCTTTTTGTCTGGCTCCTGTCGTTCCAGCGGACGGATTTCGCCTAAGTTGTTTTCTTTCCCTGCCTGACGACTTCCTCGACCGACCATGCCACGCACCATGGCCACTGCTCTTCCTTGCCCTCCGGAATCCAATAGCATGGCTTGGTCTGATTCTCGCCGGGCACCAACAGATGCATGCGAAGCACATATTTTTTGACGTCTTCCGGGTGATCGGGTCGTGGGAACGGGAAATTCAATTTCACGCCGACCTTCTCCGACACGTCGGAGCGGTGAGAGAATTCATACTCGTAGGATAGATTGCCGCCGATGTCGAAGATGTTTTTGATGCCCTCCGCAAATTCGGCCGACACTTTGCTGCTCTCAATCTCGACGGCCGAGGTCTTCTTTTGGAAAAAGACGCTGGTCTCGCCCGGGACCCAGGTGACATCGAGCGAGAGGCTGCGCTCGGTGTCGGCATACGGAGCCAAGTCGCCGGAACGGAGAAGGAAGGTCTCGTAATTGTGCGTGTTCGGGTTCTTCACGTAGGTATGGAGAATATCGTGCATGTCAAAATCGACACTAGCCTTCTTCGCATGGAATAAACAGCTCTGAATGCCGAACGGTCTTTCTCCTTTCCAGTCATACATCTCATAGGTTGTCTTGAAGACATGAGGCGCGAGGTAAATGTAAGTTACGGCATTCTCCCCCGGGACAGGAACGATACTTTTGTCAAACAGGATGGTCACTTCCGAGGCTTGTGTCGCTTTGTACGAATGCTCGGTGGTGAATTTCAAAGTGGCCTCCACGCCGACAGGCAGACTGCCGCCCGCTTTGACGTACGAGCTGAACTTGAACTGGGTGGAAATCGCTACCTGACTGGTTTCGGTACGGCCATAATAGAAGGTAGACCCGTAGTTGCCGGATTCGCTGCCGTTCCGCACATAGGGCGGAGCGCCTTCCACTACGCCGATCAGAGCCCGGAATTCTTTGCTGACCGTGCCGTCTTCCGTCTTTACATATTTCATCTTGTCCGACTTGTAGCGGCAGAGCACCAGTTGGCTCCTCCCCTGCTGCACGACGCTGTCGTCGTTATAGCACATGTAGAGCCAGATTTCTTGCTGCATCTCGCCTTTATCCCCGAACGGTGCGAAGTATTGCAGGGCACCCATGTACTTCCAGGTCGGGTATTTCGTATGACCGTGCGAACGGGTCATTTTCGGTCCCCATACGCCTGTACGGATGTTGTATTCTTTCTTCTGGTTGTTTTTGTACCCGGCCCAGATGTGAGGTCGGTGCCAACCATTGATGAACAACTGGATCGCAGGATCCTGTATGCCGTCCTGAACGGTGCCGGTCTCCAAGGCGAGGAAGTCGACAAGTCCGTCGTATTCGTTATGCCGCTGGCTGCTAACCTCCCGCAGACCGCTGCCTTCGATGTTCGAGTCGATGCTGCAACGATACACTGCCGTCCACAGATTCGCGTTGGTGGTCACGATGCCGATCATGATGCTGAGGCTGCCGTTTGCGTCATGGTAGGCGCAGGCGCACACGTTCCGAATATTTTTCCAGTTGAGATGGTTCTCGGAACGCCACGTTTTTCCGTCGTTATCGAGGAAAACCACAACCAAAGTGTCCTTGTTGTCCACATGGCGTCCGCCGATGAGATACAGTCGTCCGCCCAATGACACGGCTGCGAATTGCGTGCGCCGATTGAAGGCAAAGCCGATCTGTTCGGCCGTTGTCCACGTCTGGCCGTCCGCCGTTTTCTTGTGCCAGAGGTGGCCGTCCTCCGTCCAAAATACATACAATGCTCCTTGGTGCACGACGCTGGCAATGTTGGAGATTTCAGTATGGCCGTTGACGTTGTAGTTTTTCTTATTATGCATCACCGTATTGGCATCGTACGTTTCCAAGCTTTCCTTGCCCTTCTCGTTTTTGAGGATGACGCGGGAATACACGATACGATCTCCTTGGGTCGTGGATCTTTTGTGATAAAACAAATAAGCGGCGCCATTAAAATACGTTCCGTTGACCCCGTCAAAATCAAGATCGGCTTTTTCGATTCGATGGTTGGCATAAGTATTTGACATCAGGACACCTGTCTTTCGGAAATAGTCAACAGGCATCATAGCACATTTTGGTGGATATGGAAGCTTACTTTAGTTAACATCCGGGACATTTGCCCCGAATTCGCCCATCCCAAAATAGAAATAACAATTTCACCCAAAGGAGACGGTAATGAATCTATAGAAACCTTATTATGGTAAAACATACGAGATATTCAGGGGGACAACCATTCATGGACTTAAAGAAAATGAACTCTTTGACGAAATATCCGAGCATTCTTACTTATCATCAATTGGGGGAAAGAGGCCGTTTAACTGACGAATTATCGGAAGGCAGAGGCTTCTCCGAGGCCGACGATGTATTTGTTTACGAAAAAGTGGATGGGGAGAACGCCAGGATCATTTTGTTCAAAAATGGGAACGACATCGATTATCTCATCGGCTCAAGAGAGGAGCTGTTGTTTGCCAAAGGGGACAGGATAGGCAACCCTTACGGGAATATTGCCGAATTTCTGCGCCCGTTGGCCGATCAATTGATTGACCGGATTTGTTCGGACGAGGATTGGGCATTGACCGTCATCTACCAGGAATCGTACGGAGGGAAAACGAAGGCGGCTAAAAACTACACGGAAAATAAGACGCAAGCGTACAGAGTTTTTGACGTGTTTTCATTGGATAAGAAGCAATTGGAGCATCTCCTTACGCTGCCGCAAGAAAAAATAGCGGAATGGCGCGATCATGGAAACCAGCCTTTTTATCATGAGGCGGAGAGGCTCGATTTTGTTAAAACGATGGAGCTGGCGTATGCGCCGCTGTTGACTAGCGTGAAGGGCTCCGCTTTTCCGCAGTCGCTGGAAGAGACGTTTTCATTTTTGAAGCAGTTTGAGCAAACCCAAGTCGGGATCGATGCCAGAGGCAAGTCCGAAGGCATTATCGTTCGCACCTCGGACCGCAAGCAGATTAGAAAAATCCGCTTTGAGGATTACGAAAGAACGTTTAGAAAGTGAGCTGCGCGCACCCATATGTCTGAACAGATCCCCGATTATTTCAAATACAACAAGGAAAACAACGATAAATACAGCAAGAAAAAGCACTATGAACTGGCGGCTATCGAGAAGGACTG
The DNA here is from genome assembly GCF_001399685.1 of Paenibacillus sp. A3. GTDB lineage: Bacteria > Bacillota > Bacilli > Paenibacillales > NBRC-103111 > Paenibacillus_G. The sequence goes on along the minus strand of NZ_JTHN01000091.1, from coordinate 9,085 downwards.
GCCGTTTACTCCCGAAAAATTTGGGTATCATCCTGTTGATCATTTTACGGCATGTTGGAGAGGTTTCCATTGTCTATATGAAATGGATGATCTACAGCTTCTTCTCAAGTCTTTTTGTGTAACTCTGGATTGTTCGGTTGTTAGCCCTCCTGACTTGAATGGCGTTTCGGGAAAGAAGGGCTACGGCGGTTTTTGGGAATACAAGCAGGTGAATCTGCCCCTTGGTTATTCGGGAGGCATAATTTTATGCGCTGACGTCGTAGGGTACGATGATTGGTTTAGTGATTATGAATGTACGCATCATTTCCGGGATGTTCTTGAGTTGCGGTTTGAAGAGGGCATTGTAAAAAGCGGCATAGATCATAGTGAGACGATGGAAGAGATAAGAGGCTTCACGGATTTAAGCTTCCATGAGCAAAATGAGTTGGTGGCTGACTATTTTTCGCTGTATTCGAATAAATGGATAAATTATTACAAACTATGACACGGAAGATCGTCCCTGCCGCAAATGATGCGGACAAGGGGCGATCTTTTTTTATGGTGGGGGAGGATTTTTTAATTTGGCATGGAAAGTGAAAATTCGTCATTGTATATAGAAATATATAATTTTTCACCGTTATTTTTTTTGAAAACAAATTGTGCCCCTTCGCTCTCTATTCCCGAATAGTTCCATCCTGATAGTTTGAGTCGAATTTTATAACTTTCCGGGAAACCGTCTGTTTGTTGTAACCCGTCTAATCTATAAATATGCATCACTCTTTCAGTTGAAACGATTTTTTCTTTTAAAATTGCCTTGTTAGGTATTGGAATACCGTCTTCATTTTTTTGATAACAGAATGAAACCCAATAAAAACATAAAAAACCAATAATTAGTACGAAAGACATAAAAACAAAAAATCTTTTCATGCCAGTCACCCGTTTCTTTAATTGGGGCTATTTTGGCTGCCAATGTGTTGTTTCAGGAATGCATGGCGTTGTCGTGGTTGGGAAGCTTTTGGGGAATGCTTGCTGCATTAACCTTTTCCACATTCGTTTTTTTGAGTAGTTCTGTTGAAAAAACAGCCCCTCCCCTTTTGTTTTCCATTGGAATGCCGCATGTTGGTTCAGGATGGAACCATTCTGACAGCATCCGAACTGCCGGTTGTCATTACAACTCTGGACGGATGCCTATTGTCTTTGTTGAGGTACGTTAGCGATAGAAGTCAACCATATCTCCAAACAGCCGTTTGATAAATTCAAGCTCGCTTTCGTTGTATCTTTCCAAAAATTCGTACATTCTTTGCTTTTCCTTCGTATGGAGCTCATCATGAGCAGCAAATAGCTTTTTGCCGACAGGCGTTAGCCGAAAGTACACTTCCTTTTTGTTATCGTTGAGTTGGGCTTTTCGCACCCAACCTGCCTTTAGTAATTTATTTGCGATCTTGGAGGTATTCCCTTTGCTTAAATTTATCCTTTCCGCGATGGAAGTGACATTGATCGGCTCCTGCTCTCCGATGCACGCAATGGTGTGCAGTTCCGTCATGTTCAATCTGAATTCCGGTTCGATATGCTTCCGGATATCCTCGAGGTATGCTGCAGTTATTCGGGTTTCATATTGCTCTTTTTGCTGAAGAAACTGAACGAAAAATTCATGAATTGCGGTTTTGTTTTTATTGGCAGTATCCATGATTATGCTGACTCCTCGACTCATTTGTTTCATTATAGCATAGATTATTTTCTGAGAAACAAACGGGCATGCTCATATTGGGGTTGACAGGATAAGGAATGACCCAGTACAATAATATTGTTTCATATGAAACAAAAATTATATATTATTTTTATTTTTTTCTTTATTAACAATTATTAAAAAGAGTTCTAACGAAACAATAATTTTGATGGAGGAGGTTCTACCGGAAACACTTATCCACTTTTCAAGAGAAGATTTATAAATATGGAAATGGAGCATGCTTGCCTATGGAAATCGTGAATCCAAAGACATTGACGGACAAGGTCACATCTGTAATTTCTCATGTCGTGGTAACTACTGCCTCTAAACTGGCCTTCATCTCCGGTCAGGTTTCTGTAGATGAAACAGGAGCATTGGTCGGTTCAGGGGACTATTACGCGCAAGCGATTCAAGTGTTCAATAATCTAAAGTATGCATTGGAAGCCGCGCGAGCGGATCCATTGTACATTGCAAAAATGAATATTTTTGTGGTAAACCACAACCCGGAATTGATTTCGATTATTTTTGACGCCGGATTTCATGTGTTTGGCCCTAACTGGCCGAAGACAGCAAGTACCTATATAGGCGTTCAAGCACTAGCCGATCCTGAATGGCTTATCGAAATAGACGCTATCGTGATCTTCCCATAATGTTTAAGAAAAGAGGTTATTTATATGAAATATGAAGTCATCCTTATCGGTGGCGGACCTGTCGGCATGATGTTGGCTGGAGAATTGGCATTAGCCGGTATAAAGGTCTGCGTCATTGAGCGATTAAAAGAGACAACTCCATATTCACGTGCGCTTACAGTACATCCACGAACCCTTGAAATATTAGATATGCGTGGAGTGAAATCAAAATTAATCAGTAAAGGCCGCTTACTTTCAGGAGGGCATTTTGCCGGATTAGAAACTCCTTTGGATTTCTCGGTGTTGGATTCTTCTTCCAATCACACGCTCTTTTTACCGCAGAGTGAGACGGAGAAGGTGCTGGAGGAATGGGCTCTTAGCCTTGGCGCAGAGGTCTGGAGAGAGGTTGAGGCTCTATCTGTGCATCAGGATGAGGGTGGGGTCGACGTTAAGATCGCGGGACCTAATGGAGAAACAACGTTAAGATCTGCTTATGTGGTAGGTACGGACGGAGCCAGAAGTTTGGTTCGCAAACATGCAAATATATCATTTGAAGGTACAGACGCGACCTTCACGGCTATTCTGGGGGATGCCGTTCTATCTGATTTGGCTCCTATGAGTGTCATATCCCGGATTACAGAAAAAGGTTTGGTCAGCATCATGCCGATCAATGATCATATGTATCGGGTCTTAATTATCGATATGGAGAGACGTAACATCCCTAAGGATGAGCCCGTTACATTTGAAGAGTTTCGTTCATCGATCATCCGTACGACCGGAAGCGACCTGGGATTGAACGATGTGAAATGGATGTCCCGTTTCGGAAATGCGACGCGGCAAGCGGGACGCTATCGGAATGGTCGATTGTTTTTGGCGGGAGATTCGGCGCACATTCATTTTCCGGCTGGCGGACAGGGAATGAACGTCGGCTTACAAGAAGCGATGAACTTAGGCTGGAAGCTTGCAGGAGCAATCAAAGGCTGGGCTCCGGACTGGCTATTGGACAGTTATCATACCGAACGTTTCCCATGGAATACGGCCTTGCTCCGGAATACCGAGGTCCAAACCCTGCTTCTGGACGTGACTCCTCCCATCACGGAACTGCGAAGGATGCTGGCTAATCTGATTCAGATACCGGAGGCTAATTATCAAATCGCCGCACAAGTTTCCGCAATTGATGTACATTATGCTCCAGACGCCGAAGCGCCTCCCCATCCTTTAAACGGGAAACGTTTCAAGGATCTAAGCTTAGAGCTGAAAGACGGGCAATTGATTAACTCCTATCCGTTCCTGCACAAAGGTACTTTTCTTCTGTTGCACTTCCATTTTAACGAACAGAATAGCGGTCAATGGGAAACGTATAGCAACCTTCAAGTTGTACATGCATCTTTGGCTGAGGCAGACGCGGATTGGAACGACGTCCACACGGCACTTATTCGGCCAGATGGACACATTGCCTGGGCGATTTCTCTATCAGATCCGAATCCAATGCAAACAATAAATGAAGGAATCACTCGCTGGTGCGGAAACATTACGGATTAGTAATGCACTGTCCTTTACATCAATGGAATCAAGTTCTTGTCCTCAGGTTGGGATAAAACTTGATTCCTTAAATCCCCCTACGTTATGGCTATCTTAGTTTTGAAGACACGCTCTAACACATTTTCTGGATTTCGGTTGTTGTTGGTTCACTGTGGTTCGACTTGTATCGTGATTTCACTTTTCATGATTTTGTCTTTTTTATCCCCATCGATACTAAAATCCGCCGTTACCCCGATCGTATATTTTCCCGGCGACAGCAGCCAAGACCGCTCCTTCTCTAATAATTTCTTAATGTCGGGACGTCCTTTTTTATTATAGTTGTAAGATTCTATGATATTTAGAGGGAGAGTAGCTTTATACTCGTTATTTTTCTTGAGTTGATCTCTTATTAAAACGGTCTCTATATATTCATCAGAAGAAATTCCTTCCTCGTCCCGAACCGAAAAAAGGATGATGGGGTTCCCATGACCAACGGTGATCTCTTCATCCCCTAAATAAACAAGGGAGCTCCATAGATGAATGATTTCGTTCGATTTGTAGGCTTCTTTTTCACTGTGCAGATTTAGCATAAAATTATCTGCTTGCTTGGACACGCTGATTTCGGCTTTCGTCAAGTTGTTAACGCGTCGATCGATATAAATGTCTTGGTTTGCTTCATCATAATGAACTTTGCCGCCCATATTTTCGGCCATGTAGCGTAGGGGCACATAAACGGAACCGTTATAGTTGAGAATCTCAAAGTTTCCGTTTTGCTTTGAAGCGGGTTGATTATTGAAGTAGATAGACCCAGGGAATAAATGCGCCTGTATTAAATCGGAACTGCTTGCTGCGGAAGCGGCTGAAATACAGCTGCCCACGATAAACGCTAAAAGTAACTTTTTCCTCAAATTTACTTCATCTCCTAGTTTGTGGGATGTTTATGAATTCTACACTGTTCTCCGCAATAAGTTGCGGTGTAGTATTTAAACTGCTTTTTTATAGTGTAGACAAAGAAAAAAATGGTTCTTTTGTCATATTTATATATTATTACAAATATTGTATCTTTATAGTGTAATATAAACAATACAAACTAGAGAAGAAAAGTAATCTTACATAGTAGATAGAACTGCATTAAAACGAATCCACGCTGTTTGCTGACAAGGGCAATAGTTATTGTGTTTTGAATAGCTGGCCAGCTTTCAAATAAAAAACTATAATGGAAGGAGTAAGTGGTATTAAATATGAAACGTGAGAAAATGAAAATGTTTCCTGTATTTGTATTGGCAACTGGACTTGTAGTAACAAGTGTTACGCCGAACGTCCTTGCGGCAGAATCAGTTGCTTCAAAAACGGTATCTGGTGGGTGGAGTGAAAAGAGCGGTTATTTTACTACGATTAACAACAACCAGGGTTTTTCAATTCTTGCTGCCTCTGAACCGAAACATGAAGGGTACGTGGAGAGCAGAAGAGAAGGATCTACTGTGTTGCTGAAACGAGCAGTTGGCAAAACTACTTGGAAGGATACTCGTCATTATACTAGAGCTAGGTTTGAGGGTTATTGGACAGGTGAAATTAAGGGCGACAGTGGACGAGTATGGGGGACAGGCAGCACCGAGGCTAAAAGCGATTGGATTGATAAGTCTTTTAGCGATTGGGTAGGAAAGACATACTACGGTAACGAGGAATAAGGAGTCGACGAGAGAGATAATCGAATTGATTATCTCTCTCTACATAAATAACAATGATGATTAAGTACATTCGTCCTGCTTCAGATGTATTATATTACTCTATCACGCTTTTATTTACGATTATAGGCATCGTAACTTTTTGGTTTTTATCGTATCTCGACTCTGTAAATATGCTGAACAATGGGTACATCAATAAAAAATCTATTATATTCAGTATGGAGAAAATCAATTATCCGCTTCAAACGAATGCGGGTAACTATATCCTGTTCCAGTATAATGAGGACACTCCGCAACTAAAATTCGTATGGCTCAACGGAAAAGTCAAGTTTCCCCCAATCAAACAATTCGATGATTATACTGATACGGACAATGTAGCCATTATCGGAGAGTATGCCAATGCCAAAGCGATCCCTAGTGACTACAAATGGATTGGTTATTTTAATGCGCCTAACTCCTATAAATTGCAGTCTGACATTTGGCTAGTATCGCGGCATATCAATATAGACGTTGCAAAAGGGACAAAATTTGTGTTTATGACACCGAGTTTTGATGTGATGCCTGTTTTTAACGAAACGATGAATGGGAACAACGTTAGAATAATTCATTCAGAACAAAATGGTTCTTATAATTTGAAATCAAATCAATTCGTAGTATTGATTCAATATATAACGGTCTTTTTGATGTCTATCATGCTATTCATAACCGTAACCATTTGGTTAAATAAGGAAAGTTATTTTCTTTCGATACTATATCTATCCGGCTATTCGCCTGGTGCTATCTACATCATCTTATTGAAAACCAAAATTTTGCCGTACATCGTCATATCCATGATTTTAATGATACTGGCTTTCATAGCCCATGATATCTCCCCTTTATGGGACATTTCATGGTTGATTTATTCAGCTTGTCTCGTGCTTTTTTACATTTTTCTTGTAATGATGCTTGGTTGGTATTTTACATTTATTTACACGTTCAGAAAAGGTGGTCAGAAATATTGAGGATGATCATACAACTGTTGAAACAAAATAAGCTGCTAAACACGATGCTGATCGCTGCTTCGATTATTTTTGGCAGTCTGCTTCTCATACTTACGATAAATATTAACCAAACTAATATTGAGGTGGGCGTAACCAATAACTTCAAAGGCAAAAATTTATATCAAATTTCAGATAACTTATATAATGAAAAAGAAAAGGAGTTTTTCTCCAATCCTAATAGTATTAAGATACTGAACGATTTTAGTAAGCGAGTAAATGCCGTTTCAGCTTTTAAGTATTATAACGGGGTCGAGCAGCCGATCGACATAGCAAACTTTGAGGGCGATCCAATCTTTGATGCTTATTATGAATCAGGAGGCAATCAACCGGCACGTAAAATAGGCAATAAATCATATCGCTTCATAAAATCGGTACAGCTGAATCAAACAGTGTTTGATTTGAATCAGATTCAATTAAGCCAGGGGGAAGCATTCAAAGAAGATGCTTATGTTTTTAACGCGAATAAGGATACAATTCCGATAATTATCGGTTCCGATTATAACGGGGTTTATAAAGTCGGTGATACCTTAGATATTTTATATTACTGGAAGCCATTCATAGGAGTCGTTGTAGGGATACTCGAACCTTCTCAGAAAGTTCTGAAAGTTGGGTCGGAGCCTGAATTATTATTGAACCGCTACATGATTTTGCCGATGCTTCAGTTTGAGCAGTCTCCCCCTAAAATGGACGGGATTTTTTTGAAAGCTTTACTATTAAGTAAGGTGAACGGGAAGATCGTTACGGAATTAACACCGATCCAGGTAAGGAATACACTTGAAGACATCGGCGATAAGACCGGTTTTCATGACTTTGCTGTGATTGGAGCAAGCGGTATCGCTATTGACTCAATTATTAGTTTCACTGAGATCAATAGGAATCTGTTAATGGTATTTTCTCTTGTCTTGTTTGCGACGGTAATTATTCTCTTCGTTGTCATTACTAGAATCACGATCAACAAAAATATCGATATCTATAAAGTGCTGTTGATCAGCGGCATCAGCATGGAGCAGATGGTTAGGATCGTAAAACGTCAAGCCATTTTATTGCAGTTGATCGGCTATATTCCGCCTCTGTTGCTCCTTGCTCTAACGCTTAAAGATCCGTTGTTTATCATCGTTAATTATGTTGTGGCAGTAGGTATTTCCATTTTGATTATGTGGTTTGTGATCGGTCGCTACACGCAGAAATATTTCGATAAACTAGATATTGTTCAGCAGTTGAAAGGATGAGAGTATATGCCGCTTGTTGCGTTGACATCTATAGCCAAGGATTTTAAAGGTTCAAAGGTATTTGAAAATGTAGATTTGGCCGTAGGAAAGGGAAGCACTATAGCGATCAAAGGAAAAAGCGGTATTGGAAAAAGCACTTTACTCAACATTGTGGCCGGATTGGAAAAACCCACAACCGGGCAATATATGCTGGATGGAGAAGATTTGAGCCAAATGAATTTACACGACTTAAGTGATGTCCGTAAGCGTAAAATAGGGTACATCTCACAGCATAGCCCTATGATCCCGAAATTGACTGCCTTGGAAAACATCGTAGTTCCCCTATGGTTTGAGAAAAAACGTGAAGATAGCGATAATATTACAAAGCGGATTGAACAATTAAGCCACTTATTCGAGATAAACCATTTGCTTCACCATAAAATTGAAAAATTGTCGGGCGGAGAGATCCAACGTGTAGGTATCATTCGTTCTTTAATCAAGGAGCCGCGGCTCCTTGTGGCTGACGAACCGACCGGTGCATTGGATGATGAGACAGCGCTCATCGTTTTAATGTGTCTGAACGAGCTGAAAATAGGCGGAGTGTCAGTCATCCTTGCAACTCACAGCGCGATGGTGGCCAAACATTGTGATGAAGTATATCAATTAACAAAGGAAGGGCTAGTACGTGAAACGCTCTCCTGCTAGTGTGCAAGGATTCCATCCTTAATTATCTTGGGAAGGTGTTACTGTGGTGTTAAAAGACAGTGAAAAACAGAAGAGATTAAGCCTTACATAGCGCGGAACACATTGAAAAACTTCGTAACGACACGAGGGTTCTGGATTTCGGTTGTTGTTGGTTCACTGCTGGGACCTTTGATTGTTGTCCTTTTTATTTGGGTTTCTCTTTGGATTGAGTGATGTTTATGACCGTACCTTTTCCTACCGTTCTACTGCCATAGTTCAATTCAAACGTGTAATTAGGCACTATAATGTCTGAAAAAATTTCTCCGTAAGGTAAATGAATAGTAACGAGATAAGTCTTCCCCCTATGGAAGACTTGATGTTGATCATCAGCAGCTAAGATTTCGCACATGATTAGTTCATCGTTTACACGAAATGAAGGCATCATTCCCGAGCATCCATCACGTTTCATGCCGCCATCGGTTTCTTCAAGCAGGTTAATTTCCGCGAGGATCTCCAGCATTTGCAGTTCTCCTTGAGTATTGATGAGTTTGGACTGAGAATTTAATTTCTCTTTTCAAAGTATTCGCCGTTTCGCTAGTGCCTCATCAGTAAA
>NZ_JTHN01000090.1 GCF_001399685.1 Paenibacillus sp. A3 | reverse complement strand
ACCGAAACGCGTTTCGGTTCTTTCACTGCAGCGGATGTGACTACGGTGCGAAGCGCCTTGGCAATACGACCTTGCTTGCCGATTACCTTGCCGACATCGTCAGGGTGTACCGACAGCTCAAACGTAATGCTGCGGTCGTCCTCGACCGTATTCACGCGTACTTCTTCAGGATGATCCACCAACGCCTTGGCGATAACGGTAATAAGATCCTTCATCGTACCCTCCGAATCTTACAGATTACTTCTGCAGCTTAGACTCGTGAAATTTTGTCAAAATGCCAGCTTTGCTGAACAGGCTGCGAACTGTATCGGAAGCTTGCGCACCATTTTGGAGCCATTTCAGTGCTTTTTCCTCGTCGATATTCACAACGGCTGGTTGAGCAACCGGATTGTATGTGCCAATCTCTTCAATGAAACGACCGTCACGCGGGGAACGGGAATCCGAAACCACCACGCGGTAGAAAGGAGCTTTGTGAGCGCCCATACGCTTCAGACGAATGCGAGTTGCCATGTATATCACCTCCCCAATAGAGTTAAACATCGTTTATCTCAAAACGGGAATTTCATCCCGCGTCCGAGCTTCTTGAGGTTCTTCAGCTGTTTGGCCCCTTTGGGCCCCATCATGCCGGAGAACTGCTTCATCATCTTGCGCATATCTTCGAACTGCTTGATAAACCGGTTGACATCCTGCACGGAATTGCCGCTGCCCGCAGCCAGACGCTTACGCCGGCTCGGACTGAGCAGATCCGGATTCTGCCGCTCTTCTTTGGTCATCGACTTGACGATCGCGGCGACGCGAGCCATTTGCTTATCGTCGACCTTGACGTCCTTCATGCCCTTGATCTTGCCTGCGCCCGGCAGCATGTCGAGCAGTTGGTCCAGCGGACCCAGCTTCTTGACCTGCTCCATCTGCTCCAGGAAGTCGTCAAACGTGAATTCCGCGGTACGCAGCTTGCGTTCCATTTCCTTCGCCTTGTCCGCGTCGATGCTCGCTTGCGCTTTCTCGATCAGGGTGAGCATATCGCCCATGCCGAGAATCCGCGAAGCCATCCGCTCCGGATGGAACGGTTCGAGCGCATCCAGCTTCTCGCCCATCGCGGCAAACTTGATCGGGCAGCCGGTGACGGCTTTGACCGAAATCGCCGCCCCCCCGCGCGTATCGCCGTCGAGCTTGGTCAGCACGACGCCCGTCAGCTCAAGCTGCTTATGGAAGCTTTCGGCCACGTTGACGGCATCTTGCCCTGTCATCGCGTCGACTACCAGCAAAATCTCGTCGGGGCTGACCGCTTCGACGATTTGCTTCAATTCGTCCATCAAGCTTTCATCGATGTGCAGACGACCCGCGGTATCGACGATCAAATAATCGTTGTTATGATCCTTCGCATGCTGCAGCGCCTGCTTCGCAATCTCGACCGGGCTTACTTTGTCCCCAAGCGAGAACACCGGAACCTTCAACTGCTCGCCCAGCACTTGAAGCTGTTTGATCGCAGCCGGACGGTAAATGTCGCCTGCCGCCAGCAGCGGCCGATGATTTTGCTGGAGCAGCAGCTTCGCGAGCTTGCCTGTCGTCGTCGTTTTCCCTGCGCCCTGCAGACCGACCATCATAATGACCGTCGGCGGCTTGTTCGCCCGCGCCAGCTTGCTTTGCGTCCCGCCCATCAAGGCCGTCAGCTCTTTATTTACAATATCGACGACAACCATCGCCGGGGTAAAGCTTTGCAGCACTTCTTGTCCGATCGCCTGTTCCTTCACCTTGGCGATGAATTCCTTGACGACCTTAAAGTTGACATCCGCCTCAAGGAGCGCAAGCCGTACTTCCCGCAGCGCTTCGTTTACATCGTCCTCGGTCAGCTTGCCTTTACCTCTAAGCTTACTGAATACACTTTGCAGCCGGCTGGATAGTCCTTCGAATGCCACAGGTCGTCACCACCTTCCGGAGGGAATATGTTAGTCCAATTCGTTAAGCTTTTCCATGACGGCCTGAATCTCCATACGTTGAGGCTCCGGCAGACCGCCGCTAAGCGCCTCAAGCTGCCGCAGAAGCCGCAGCCGTTCTTCATGCTTCTCCAGAAGCCGCAGCTTGCCTTCATAATCCTCAAGTACCGATTCGGCCCTTTTAATATGTTCGTAAACCGCTTGACGGCTGATGCTGAATTCCGATGCGATCTCGCCAAGCGAATAATCGTCGTGAAAATAATGCTTCAAAAACATTTGCTGCTTTTCCGTCAGCAGCCGCTCATAGAAATCGAACAGCAGATTAATCCGATTCGTCTTTTGAAGGACATGTTCCTCCGTCATTCGTGCCTCACCCCCGTTAAGGTAAAACACTTTACAGCAAATCAACCTCACTTATCATACTGAAATTGAAGAGGGATGTCAAGCTTTTCTCCTTGTCAGGTCAAAAGCATAGATACAGCAGCAAAAACGGACAAGGCCCACCCTAAAAATGATCGGCAAAAAGCCGGCTTATTGACCGGCTTTTTCCTCTTCCTTTTCCGACTCAGCGATCCATTTGCTGAACAGCGCATGCACGAACTGATCGGAGTCGAACGCTTGCAGATCGTCCATCTTCTCGCCAAGGCCGACGAATTTGACCGGCAGCTTCAGCTCCTGGCGGATCGCGACGACAATACCGCCCTTGGCCGTTCCGTCCAGCTTGGTCAGCACCAAGCCGCTCAGACCGGATTTTTCGTCGAACAGCTTCGCCTGCTGCAGAGCGTTCTGTCCGGTCGTCGCATCGAGCACCAACAGCACCTCATGCGGCGCTTCCGGCACCTCGCGGCGGATGACGCGGTAAATTTTGTTCAGCTCTTCCATCAGGTTGACCTTGTTCTGCAGCCGGCCCGCCGTATCGCAGAGCAGCACGTCCACGCCGCGCGATTTGGCCGCATGCAGCGCGTCGTACATGACCGCCGCCGGGTCCGAGCCCGCCTGCTGCTTGATCACGTCGACGCCTACGCGGCGTCCCCATTCTTCCAGCTGCTCGATGGCTCCGGCACGGAACGTATCTCCGGCGGCAAGCAGCACTTTTTTGCCTTGGGATTTCAGCATATGCGCCATTTTGCCGATTGTCGTCGTTTTGCCGACGCCATTGACGCCTACGAACAAAATAACCGTGAGGCCGGACTCGGCCATGCGCAGCCCGGTTTGCTCCTGCCCTTTGAGCAGCGCGATCAGCATCTCGGACAAAATCGGCTGCAGCTCGCTCGGGTTCTCGATTTTGCGTTTGCGGACTTCGGCCCGCAGATCCTCGATCAGCTTCAGCACGGTGTTTACGCCCACATCGGCGCCGATCAGAATTTCCTCCAGCTCCTCGTAAAAATCCTCGTCGATTTTTTTGCGGCGGGAGAACAGATCTTCTACGCGCTCAACAAACACGTCTCTCGTTTTGGCCAAGCCTTCCTTGAATTTATTCGTCACCGTTTCGGCTTTGGTCGAAATCGCTTCTTTCAGTCGTTTAAAAAAGCTCACGGGGCACCTACCTCAATCTCAATATATCGGCATCAGCCGGCTTCCATAATGGCCTCGTCTTCTTCCAGACGGACGGATACGAGCTTCGATACGCCGCCCTCTTCCATCGTCACACCGTACAGCACGTCGGCTTCCTCCATCGTGCCTTTGCGGTGCGTTACGACGATAAATTGCGTCGACATCGAAAATTCGCGCAAATATTCGGCAAAGCGCGTCACGTTCGCCTCGTCCAGCGCCGCTTCGACCTCGTCGAGCACGCAGAAAGGCACGGGCTTGACCCGGATGATCGAGAAAAGCAGCGCAATGGCGGTCAGCGCCCGTTCGCCGCCGGAAAGCAGCTGCAGATTTTGCAGCTTTTTGCCCGGAGGCTGCGCTACGATCTCAATGCCCGTATCAAGCAAATTGTCCGGCTCCGACAAAATCAGGTCGGCCCGGCCGCCGCCGAACAGCTTCCCGAAAACGACGACAAAATGCGAACGGATCGCATCGAACGTGGAGCGGAATCGTCTTCCCATCTCCTCGTCCATCTCGCGGATCACGAGATAAAGCGCTGTTTTGGCCTCCACCAGATCGTTCTTCTGCTCCGCCAAAAACAAGTATCGCTCGTTAACACGCTGGTACTCTTCAATCGCCCCGAGGTTAACTTCCCCGAGAATGGCGATTTCGCGCTTCAGCTCGCGAACTTTATTTTGGGTGCCCGGAACATCCTCCGGTACGGGATAGCGCTCTTTCGCCAGCTCATAGCTGAGCTCGTAATCTTCGGAGAGCTTCTTGAGCAGGTTCTCCAGCTCCACGTCCAAGCGGTTCACCCGAACCTCCGTCTGATGGAGCTGTTCTTCGATCTGCCTCAGCTGGGTGCGCTGCTCTTTGGTTTTGCTTTCCTCGGCTTCGAGCTTGGCCATCCACTGCGCCCGCTCCGCGCGCTTCATATCCAGTTGCTCCGCGCATTGCTGCTTCTTCAGCTTCAAATCGTTAAGCTGCTCGATCTGCTGCACGGATTCCTGCTCATGATTCGCCATGTCCGAGTCGAGCTGCCGCTCCAGCTCGCAGTTCGTTTCCAGCTCGTGTTTGATCGTCTCCAGCTCATTGCGGGAACGGCGCTCCTGCTCGTGCAGCGACTGCTTCTCCTGCGATTGCGCCGCCACCTTCACCTTCAGATCCGTGAGCTGCGTTTGCAGCTCCTCTTTCTCCGACTCGCTCGCCTTACGGCGGATTTCGGCGTCGCGGATCGCCTGCTGCAGCTCGGCCTCCTGCCGCTGCAGCCGCTCCTGCGCCTCGAGAGCTTCCGTCCGACGGCGCTCCAGATCGCTGCGCTCGGCCGCCAGCGTTTCGCCGTCGGCGCCGTACAGCGCAAGCTGCTGGGCCACCTGCTTCGCTTCATGCTCCAACGGCTCAAGCGAAGCTCGAATCTGCTGCTCCTCGACCCGCCGGTTCTCGCCTTCCGCCCGCAGCTCGTCCAGCTTGCGCGTCGTTTCGCCGATTTCGCGGCGCAGCTCCTCCGCTTTGGCCCGGAAGCTTTTCAACTGGGTTTCGGACAGCGAAATGTCCTTATCCATGTCTTCAATTTGCCGTTGGCGGCTCAGAAGACTGGTCGTTTTCTTTTGTTGGCTGCCCCCACTCATCGAGCCGCCGGGGTTGACGACATCGCCCTCCAACGTGACCACGCGGTACCGGTACTGCACCCGGGCCGCGATCCGGTTAGCAACCTCCAGCGTATTCGCAATGATGACATTGCCGAGCAAGCTGCCGGCAATTTGCCGGTACGTATCTTCAAATTGCACCAAATCGACGGCTATGCCGACAAAGCCTTCCATTCCTTGAATCTGACGCTGTTCACCTTCCGGTATGGACCGGCTGCGAATAACGTCCAGCGGCAGAAACGTCGCCCGGCCGAGCTGACGGCGCTTTAGAAAGGCGATCGCATCCCTGCCGTTCGCTTCGTTATCCACGACGATATGCTGAAGCGCACCGCCCAGCGCCGTCTCCATGGCGACCTCCACATGGGCTGGCACCTTGACGAGCTCGGCCACCGCGCCGCGAATGCCGCGCAGATCGCCGCGGTCCTTCGCCTTCAGCACTTCCTTGACCCCATGCATAAAGCCGTCATAATCGTTCGCCATCTCGCGCATCGTATCGCGCCGCGACACCATGGAATCGATCTTCTGCTCCCACTTGCGGACGGCAGCCTGCGCCTCTTCCGAAAGCGTCTGCTTCGATTTCAATCCTTGGCTGAGCTCCAGATACTGATTCCGTACCTCCGCGATCGCGGCCACGGCTTCTTCAAGCTTCTTCTCCAGAGCCGCCTTGCGCTCTGCGATGCTCTCCTGCTGCTCCTGCCACTTGCGGTGCTCGTCGTCGAGCCGGTCCAGCCGGCGGCCGAGCGCTTCAAGCTGCTGCTCGGCATACCTCGCTTCATTGCGGGCATTGGCGGAATCGTTCAGCACTTCGAGCAGTTCGCCCTTCAGCCGCTCTTCCTCCGCGCTGCTGATGCCCCCCGTCACGCCAAGCAGCCGGTCTTCCTCGGCTTTCAGCTTGGCCTGCGTCTCCGCAAGCTCCGCTCCGATGGCGGCGATTTTTTCGCGCAACTGCGCAATTTCAGCCTCTTTATCAAGCACTCGCTGCTCCTGCTGGACGACGGCAAGCCGGATCTGGTTTTTATTGGAAGCGTAATTTTTTTTCCGCTCCTTCAGCACCTCGCCCTGGCCTTCGCATTTCTCAAAATCTTCACTGAGCTGAAGCAAATGCTGCTGCAATCCTTCAATCTCTTCCTCCAGCCGCCGCGTTTCCCAGCGTTCCTTCTCCAGCTCGGCGTCCTGCTTGCTGATCACGCCGGACAATTCGCGCTGCGATTCGCGAAGCTTCTCAAGCTGTGCGTTTGTCTCCGTCCAGCTTGCGTAAATTTGCTCGATCTGATGGACATACATCGCGATCTCGCTCGATTTGAGCTCTTCTTTCAGCTCTTTGAAGCGCACTGCCTTCTCTGACTGCACGCGCAGCGGCTCCAGCTGGTCTTCCAGCTCCGACACCAGATCGTGGATGCGCAGCAAATTTTGCTCCGTTTCCTGCAGCTTCTTTTCCGTTTCGCGCTTGCGCGATTTATATTTGACGATCCCCGAAGCTTCTTCAAAAATGCCTCGGCGGTCCTCCGATTTCGTGCTCAATATTTCTTCGATACGCCCCTGCCCGATAATCGAGTAAGCTTCCTTCCCGATTCCCGTGTCCATAAAGAGCTCGGTAATATCTTTGAGCCGGCAGGGTTGCTTGTTGATCATATATTCGCTTTCCCCGCTGCGATGCACGCGCCGGGTGACCGTCACTTCGCTGTAATCCAGCGGCAGCGACTGGCTCGCATTATCGAGCGTCAGCGAAACTTCGCCGTAATTGACGGCTTTGCGGGCATCGCTTCCGGCGAAAATAATATCTTCCATCTTGCCTCCGCGCAGCGACTTGGCGCTTTGTTCGCCAAGCACCCAGCGGATGCCGTCGGAGATGTTGCTTTTTCCGCTGCCGTTCGGCCCGACTACCGCCGTAATTCCTTGAACGAACTCCATCTCGGTCCGATCGGCAAACGATTTGAAGCCCGAGAGCTCGATACGTTTCAAAAACAACTTGGCTCACCTCTTACGGCTATTGTACCATATTCCGGACCTATAGTAGATACCGTCCGCAACAGCAGTCCGTCGATCTACACGCAGAGCTGCGATGTGACTTGCTATTTCTGACCGGATCGATGCCGGTTTTCGACAAACAGTCACGTTCTCCTGCAAAAAAAAGAGCGACGGCCCGCTGTACGGCCGTCACCTTCTGCGAACTTGCTTTATGGCTGTTCCACCTTGACCTCCAGCTTCGTGAGCGCTTCGGCGGCCGCATGCTGCTCCGCTTCCTTCTTGGAGCGGCCGAGTCCCCGACCGAGCATTTCCTCATGAAGATATACTTCCGCCGCGAACTCCCGCTCGTGCGCAGGTCCGCGTTCATCTACGATTTTGTATTCCAGTGGGCCCATATTATGCTGCTGGGTATGCTCTTGCAGAATCGTTTTGTAATCCGCCGTTAACAGACGCCCCTGCTGAGGCAGGCCCGGAAACATATGGCGGCTAAGAAAAGCGCGCACCGGCTCCAAACCTTGATCCAAGTAAAGCGCACCGATGAACGATTCGAACACATCTGCGAGCAGTGCCGGACGGGTTCGACCGCCGGTCAGCTCCTCTCCTTTGCCGAGCAGCACATAAGATCCGAATTCGAGCTGCTCGGCGAAGCCGACGAGCGAGGGCTCACAGACGATGGAGGCCCGCAATTTGGTCAATTCGCCTTCCGTGCGGTCCGGATACTTGTCGAACAAATATTCCGATACGGTCAGCTCCAAGACAGCGTCGCCGAGAAACTCCAGCCGCTCGTTGTCCTTGTGTTGGCCGATGCGATGTTCGTTCACGTAGGAAGAATGCGTAAATGCCTGCCGTAGAAGGTCGGGACGCCGGAACGAAATCCCCAGGTCCGCTTGCAGCTGTTTTAAGTTGCGATGCATATCTAATCACCTTCGTATAAGCAATTTGTTTCGTGGAGATTGAATACGTACAACCAACTCCACGAAACAATGTTATAGTTTAGCCAACGCCGTGAAGTCTATGCCCTTAAGCCTCGTACTTTTGCAGGATGACCGTTGCGTTGTGGCCGCCGAAGCCGAACGAGTTCGACATCACGATGCGCAGATCGGACGGGCGCGGCGTATTCGGCACGTAATCCAGATCGCATTCGGGATCCTGATTGTCGAGATTGATCGTCGGCGGGATAACGCCATGCTTCAAGGCCAGTGCGCAGATGAGCGCTTCCACGCCCCCCGCTGCGCCAAGCAAGTGACCCGTCATCGACTTCGTCGAGCTGACAGCCAGCTTGTAAGCGTGTTCGCCGAACGCCTGCTTAATCGCGGTCGTCTCCGATTTGTCGCCGATCGGCGTCGAAGTGCCGTGCGCGTTGATATAATCGATCGCTTCAAACGGAATGCCGGCGTCTTTGACGGCTTTGACCATGCAGCGGGCAGCGCCGTCCGGATCCGGATCGGTCATATGATGCGCGTCTCCGCTCATGCCGTAGCCGATCACTTCGCCGTAAATGCGGGCTCCACGCTTCTGCGCATGCTCCAGCGATTCCAGAATGAGAATGCCGGCGCCTTCGCCCATGACAAACCCGTCGCGATCCGTATCGAACGGACGGCTCGCTTTTTCCGGTTCGTCGTTGCGGGTCGACATGGCGCGCAGCGCGCAAAAACCTGCAACGCCCGTCGGGCTGATCGTCGCTTCCGCGCCGCCGCAGATCATGACGTCCGCATCGCCGTGCAGGATCGTCTTGAAGGCGTCTCCAATGGAGTGCGTACCTGTCGCACAGGCGGTAACGGCCGTGCTGTTCGGTCCTTTGGCTCCCGTAATCATCGAGATTTGCCCTGACGCCATGTTGGCGATCATCATCGGAATAAAGAACGGGCTGACCCGCTTCGGTCCCTTTTCGAGCAAAATTTTATGCTGCTCTTCCCAAGTCGACAAGCCGCCGATCCCCGAGCCGACATAAACGCCGACCCGTTCCGGATCGGTATCTTCTTTGACATTCAGCCCTGCATCCTTCAAGGCCGTTATAGTGGCGGCTACGGCAAATTGCACGAAGCGGTCCATGCGGCGGGCTTCTTTTTTGTCAAAATAATCTTCCGGATTGAAATCTTTAATTTCTGCGGCGATCCGTGTCGGATATTCGCTGACGTCAAACGATTCAATCGCGCTGACGCCGGACTTTCCGGACAGCAGATTGCCCCAAAAGGTTTCAAGATCGCGTCCAAGCGCGGACATCACGCCGAGACCCGTAATAACGACTCTTTGCTTCATGCTGTAATTCACCTCTATCGTAAATAACCTTCGTTATGTACTTCATTCGTAAGGGGTCAAGCTCGCTGGTGCGCGCAGTTATGCATGGAATGGAGATAAGTCCCGTTTATCCAAGAAAAACGGGACTTATGCGTTTACGTATGAGATTTTATGTACTCAACTACTTGACCTACAGTAGTGATCTTCTCTGCATCTTCATCAGAGATTTCCATATCAAACTCATCTTCCAATTCCATAACCAATTCCACGACATCGAGAGAATCGGCACCTAAATCATCTTTAAAAGAAGCCTCAAGGGTCACTTCCGCTTCGTCAACGCCGAGACGGTCCACAACGATGCGTTTTACGCGATCCAAAACGTCGGACATCCGGTTCACCTCCTCTTTGGTATTATACTTAACTTATGGACAAAATGCCATAGTAAAGCCTCGTTTAGTGCGAAAAAAAACTATTTTCGCCAAAAAATTCAATTTTTGCGGCAACTCTGGCAGTGCGATGCAAGTGCCCGCACCTCCGCCCATTGTTGCCGCAAGCCGCGCTACATATACATGCCGCCGTCGACATGAAGCGTCTGCCCCGTCATATAGGACGAATCGTCGGACGCCAAAAATATCACCGCTTTGGAAATGTCTTCCGGTTGGCCCAAGCGGGCCAGCGGAACTTGCGACGCAAGTTGCGAGCGCAGGTCTTCAGCGAGCTTGTCCGTCATATCGGTCTCGATAAAACCGGGAGCCACACAGTTGACGTTAATACCTCTCGAAGCAAGCTCTTTCGCCGCCGATTTGGTCATACCGATGACGCCGGCTTTGGCGGCTACATAGTTCATCTGACCGGCATTCCCCATCGCTCCGACAACGGACGAGATGTTGATGATCCGTCCCGAACGCTGTTTCATCATCGGGCGCGTAGCCGCTTTTACGCAGTTGAATACGCCTTTCAGATTCGTCTCGATCACTTGATCGAACTCCTCTTCCTTCATGCGCATAATCAGGTTATCCCGCGTAATTCCCGCGTTGTTGACCAAAATATCGATCCGGCCGAACGCTTCCAGGACGAGCTTGAACATCTCATCGACTTCCTGCACGGAACCGACGTTCGCTTTCACCTTAAACGACTTGCGTCCCAGCCCTTCGATGGCTTGCACAACTTCCGCCGCCGCCGCTTCGCTGCCCGCGTAGTTGACGACCACATCGGCCCCCGCTTCCGCGAGACCGATGGCGATGGCCCGACCGATGCCGCGAGAGGCGCCGGTAACCAGTGCTACCTTACCCGTTAGCATGCGCTAATCCCTCCCATGAATAATCGTTTATTCCGTCGTTTCCAGCTGAAATTTCTCGATGGCTTCCAGACTGTTGATGGAATACACTTTCGCACTGCGGTCGATTTTCTTGATCAGACCTGCCAGAACGGTGCCGCTGCCGATTTCGACAAACGTGTCCACACCCTGTCCGAGCAGCCATGCCACGCTGTCTTCCCACAGTACGGAGGAATGTACTTGATCGATCAACAGCTGCTTAATTTCCGCCGGCTCCTGCACCGGCAGCGCCGTCACGTTGGCTACGACCGGAACGGCCGCCGCTTTCATTTCGACGGATTCCAGCACGCCGCCGAGACGCTCGGAAGCGGGTTTCATCAACGAGGAATGAAACGGCCCGCTAACCTCAAGCGGAATCACGCGTTTCGCGCCAGCTTCTTTGCCGCGTTCAACGAGGGCCTGCACCCCTTCCTTGCTGCCGGAAACAACGATCTGCCCCGGGCAGTTCAGGTTCGCAAGCTCGACGACGGTTCCTTGCCCGCTGACGTCCGAGCACAGCTGCCGCAGCACTTCGCGCTCGGCGCCGAGCACGGCTGCCATAGCGCCTTGTCCGCTCGGCACCGCCTGCTCCATGAACTCGCCGCGTGCGCGTACCGTACGGACTGCGTCTTCAAAGCTCAGCACGCCTGCAGCCACAAGAGCACTGTACTCGCCAAGGCTGTGCCCCGCGGCATAATCCGGCTGAAGGCCATGGCGCGCGCGAAACAGCTCCAGATAGGCTATGCTGGTTGTAAGCAGCGCAGGCTGTGTATTAACGGTAAGCTTCAGCTCTTCCTCCGGACCATCGAAGACGATGCGGGTGAGAGGGAAGCCGAGCGCCTTGTCGGCCGATTCAAAAATGCCCCGCGCGGCGGCATCCGCTTCATAAACGTCTTTCCCCATCCCTACCGCCTGGGCCCCTTGACCCGGGAATACGAATGCGATTTTCCCCATATCCGATTCTCCTTTATTACCGACTGCCGACCTTCCGAACGAACCGGAAAGGCCGCTCCTGCTCGAAGCTATATTCAATCCTGGTTACCGGAAAGGTCTCCCGTCTACCACACCAAGACGGAAGCCCCCCAAGTCAAGCCCCCGCCGAAGCCGACAAGCACCAGACAGTCGCCTTCTTTGACCCGTCCGGACTCCGCTGCCTCCGCAAGAGCGATCGGAATCGATCCTGCCGACACATTGCCGTATTTGTGCAGGTTGATCATGCATTTGTCCTCGCTCAAATTCAGCTTCTGCAGCGCGGACTGAATGATGCGGATATTCGCCTGATGCGGCACGAGCAAATCCACCTCGGACTTGTCGATTCCCGCCTTGCGCAGCGCCTCTTCCGCGGCGCTTCCCATAATGCGGACGGCGAATTTGAACACCTCGCTGCCGGCCATGTAGATGAAATGCTGCTTGCCTTCCAGACTCTGCGGCGATGCCGGGCAGCGGGAGCCGCCAGCAGCGACGTTCAGCAGCGTGCCGCCCGCGCCGTCCGCGCCAAGCTCGAACGATTTAAACCCGCGGCCTTCCGGCACCTCTCCGAGCACGACCGCGCCTGCACCGTCTCCGAACAAAATACATGTGTTCCGGTCAGTGTAGTCCGTAATTTTAGACAAACACTCCGCGCCTACGACAAGCGCATATTTATACGTTCCGGTGGCGATGAAATTCGCGGCGTTGGCCAAGCTGTAGATAAATCCCGAGCAAGCTGCCGACAGATCGAAGGCGGCCGCTTTTTTGGCCCCCAGCTTGTCCTGCAAAATACATGCCGTCGACGGAAACGCCATATCCGGGGTAACGGTCGCCACGATAATCAAATCGATCTCTTCCGGCGCGATGCCCGCGTTCTGCAGGGCGATTTTCGAAGCTTCATAGGCCAAGTCCGACGATGCTTGCTCCGCGGAAGCAATGCGGCGTTCGCGGATGCCGGTACGGGTGACGATCCATTCGTCGTTTGTGTCCACCATTTTTTCCAGCTCGAAATTGGTCAGTACCTTCTCAGGCACATATTTTCCCGTTCCGAGAATGCCTACAGGCTTTAAGCTGCTATTCATAATTACTCGCTCCCGTTGCTGATTTCCGCAGAAATGCTGCGGACCAAATCGTTTTTCAAAGCGACCCGGGCTTGACGCACCGCATTTTTAAAAGCTACGCCGTTGGACGAGCCGTGGCTTTTGAGCACCAGACCGTTAATGCCCAGCAAAGGCGCTGCGCCATGTTCGGTGTAATCCATTTTTTTGCGGAATTGGCTGAGGCCCTTCTTCACCGCCGCCGCCGCAAGCTTCGTGTACCACGTACGCATAAATTGTTCTTTTAAGACGGAAAAGATGACCGAGGCCGCCCCTTCCATCGATTTAAGCATAATATTCCCCGCAAAGCCGTCGCATACGATGACGTCGCAAGGCTTCCGGAGCACGTCGCGCGACTCCACGTTGCCTATGAAGCGGATCGGCGCCTGCTCAAGCAGCGGAAAAGCCGCTTTCGTCAGCTCGTTGCCTTTCATCGCTTCCGTGCCCACATTAAGGAGACCGACGCGCGGCTCGGCCACTCCGTGCACCTTGCTTCGATACAAGCTGCCCATGATGGCGTACTGCACCAGATGCTCCGCCGTCGCGTCCATATTTGCTCCGAGGTCGAGCGCAAGAATCCCTTCCCCGTCAACCGTCGGCAGCATCGGCGCAAGCGCCGGACGCTCGATCCCTTTGATCCGGCCGACGACCAGGAGGCCCGTCGTCATCAACGCTCCCGTATTGCCCGCCGAGATCATGGCGCCTACTTCCTGCTCCTTCACCATACGGCCGGCGACGACCATCGAAGCGTCTTTTTTGCGTCGCACCGCTTTCACCGGCTCGTCATCCGCTTCGATCGTCTCGCTTGCGTGTCTCAACTCCAGATTCGCAAGCTTCTTGCCTTGAAGCAATGGCTCCAGCACGCTTGTATCTCCAACCAGCACAATCGTCGTATCCGGCCATTCTTCGGCCGCCGCGATCGCCCCATCCACCGCTGCCTGCGGCGCATGGTCTCCGCCCATCGCGTCAATCGCTATCCGCATGAAGCTCTCCTCCTTCATGCCGATCTTTGCTCGCATGATAAATGATGAAATTCCCTTGGAATACTACTTCGTCTCCGACGTATGTAAAAACTTCGACCTTCGCCTTGCCTTTGGAGATCGAACGGACATAAGCCTTGGCAATGCACTTCTCCTGCAGTTTGACCGGCCGTACGAAGCGGATGTCCGCAGCGGCGGTCAGCGCCACCTTATCGTTGATCAGCGCAACGGCCAAGGAATTGGCCTGAGAAAATATATGATGACCCCGGGCGATTTTCGTCCGGGAGAACACATGCTCTTCTCGAATTTCGAACATGGAAATGCCGCTCTTGTCGAGCTGCAGATCAATGACATCCCCGATGACTTCATGCAGCGGAAGCGAACGCACCTGATCGTACGATTGTTCCGCCATCAGCTTCATCCGCTCGCGCAGCTCGGGAATGCCCAGCTCGAGCCGGTCCAGACGGATCGTCTGGATGCTGACTTGAAACAGCTTCGTCAGCTCTTCATCCGTAATAAACGGGTTTTCTTCGATCGCTTTGGCCAACTGCTGCTGGCGCTGTCGTTTCGGAAGGCGTTCGATAACGAGCACCACCTTTTTTAGCTTGAACTAGGGAGGTCCCCACCTGATGCATATGACATGGCACTATCTCTTATGACCAAGTCACAAAGCAAAGTATACTGGATTCTGCTTGAAAAGGGAAGCGCAGGCAGACAAAAAAAATAGCACTGCACCTAAAGGTGGAGTACTATCTCTTTTGTCTGCAGGAAGATTATTGGCTAATAATCTCTCTTTTTTTGTATTGACCGCAAACCTTGCAAACTCGGTGAGCCAATTTCAATTCACCGCAATTGTCACACTTTACCATGCCCGGTACTTCCAATTTAAAATGAGTACGACGCTTGTCGCGGCGCGTTTTGGATGTTCTCCTTTGAGGTACTGCCATATTTCCCACCTCCTTCAACGAATTCAGCCTGCGTTCCTGGTTACGATCGGTCTTTAAAAAAATCCGCAAGTCCGGCCAAACGCGGGTCCACCTTCTCCGTCTTGCATTCGCAAGCCTTCTCGTTCCGGTTCGTTCCGCACACGGGACACAGTCCTTGACAATTTTCACTGCACAGCGGGATGAACGGCAGCGCCATCAGGACGCTTTCCGCCAAATAGGGCTTCAGCTCAAACCGGTCCTCGGAGACATACAGCACGTCTTCCTCGTCCTGGTCCTCATCCTCGGACTCTTCCAGCTCTTGCTCTTCGCCTTTCACAAACGTCTCATGAAACGGAATCGTCAAATGCTGTCCGACCGGGGACAAGCAGCGCGAGCACGATTGCTCCACATCGATGTCCAGTTCGCCGGTGACTTCGGCCGTGCCGGCCTTGTCCCGAGCTTCCAAACGCACCTGCAGCGGGCCGTACCCGAGCAGACTTCCGGACTTCGGCAGAATGTCTGTCATATCTTCCGTGCCTTCGATCCGGATCGTGCCTTTGGATGCCAAATCTTTCAAATGTATAAACATGAGTATCACCCCAAACAAACAAAGATTATTATATCGACTTCGGTTCCGTTTTGTCAACATTTTCAGTTCATGCTATAGTGATTAATCATAATCGTTCATGGCAAAAGAAGCTTGAAACCCTAACCGGGAGGAATCGTCCGCATGTCAACCGTCGGCCTTGTCGTCGAATACAACCCGCTGCATAACGGTCACTACTATCATTACCAACAATCGAAAAAGGTAACGGGAGCAGACAGCGCGATTTGCATCATGAGCGGGAACTTTCTTCAGCGCGGCGAACCGGCGGTCGTGAACAAATGGGCGCGGGCCGAGATGGCGCTCCGCATGGGAGCCGACCTCGTCCTGGAGCTGCCGGTCGCCTATAGCGCCCAGCCGGCGGAATGGTTCGCCTTCGGCGCCGTCTCCGCGCTCGACGCTACCGGGCTCGTCGACAGCCTCTGCTTCGGCAGCGAAAGCGGCGACATCGGTTGGCTCGAAGCGGCAGCCGATGTCTTGCAGGACGAGCCCGCTCCGCTGCGGGAGCTGCTGCAGCAGGAGCTGAAAGCCGGCGTCCCGTATCCGGCCGCCTACAGCCGCGCCGTAGCGCAGCTCGTACCGGGCGCGGACGAAAGCAAACTCGCCAAGCCGAACAATACGCTCGGGCTGCATTATCTGATCGCCCTGCGGCGGCTTCGCAGCGGCATCCGTCCGCAAACGATTGCAAGGACGAAAGCCGAATACAATCAGACCGACATCACGGACGGGCGTATTGCAAGCGCTACCGCTCTGCGCAAGCTGCTCTTTGAGGAACGTACTTTGCACGCCCTCCGCCCTTATGCGCCTGTGCCGACGCTGGATATTTTGGAGCGGGAATGGCAAGCCGGACGCGCGCCGGTCGATTGGGAGCGCTTTGCGAAGCCGCTGCTGCTGCAGCTCATGCACCATACTCCGGAGCAGCTAGCGACGTTCCATGAGGTCACGGAAGGGTTGGAGCACCGCATCCGGCAGGCACTGACCGAGACAACAGCTCCTGACGAGGGCTGTGTCGCTTCACTGCTGGACCGACTCAAAACGAAGCGCTATACGCGGACCAAGCTGCAGCGCACCTTGCTGCGCATTTTGCTGAATCACACCAAAGAAGAGCTCTCCGCCGAAACACTCGGCCAGGGTGTGCCGTACCTGCGCGTGCTTGGCTTCCGTCCGAAAGGAAGAGAGCTGCTCCGACGAATGAAAACAACGGCGAAGGTCCCCGTCGTCACCAAAGTAACGGACACGCTTTCGCCGCTGCTCGCGATGGATATCCGCGCTACCTCTGTCTATGCGCTCGGATATGAGACGCCTACTCCCCGCGATTGGTTCGCGGATTACTATGAACCGCCGGTCGTTGTGACCGATTAATACTTAACTTCCCGGTTTCGCCGGCAGCTTCGCCAAATAGTCCAAAGCCTCGTCCATCGTGGCCACCGGAACGACGGTCATCTTGGTCCCCAGTTCGTCGGCACGCTTCTTCGCGTCCGAATAATTGGGGATTGTCTGCCCGGTCGGAGCTTTATAATCTGTGGGACTGAAAAAGATTTCGGCACCCGCCCGGTCGGCCGCTACGATTTTATGCTGAATGCCCCCGATGACGCCGACATGGCCTTCCGGATCGATCTCTCCGGTTCCCGCAACCTTGTAGCCTTTTGTAATATCGCCGGGCGCCAGCCGGTTATAAATTTCCAGCGAAAACATCAGGCCCGCCGACGGCCCTCCAATGTCTCCCGCTTGAATGGTGACCTGCTGCTCTTCCGACTCGGCTTTCACGCTGTGCAATTCCGTCAATACGACCCCGAGCCCGACCCGCGAAGCTGCGGGTGCGGCGTTTGCCGGTTGTGCGCTTGGGTCGGCAGGCAGCGCGGCCAAAGCAATATCCTTCGTCTCGATTACGCCTTTGCGCTTGTAGCTGACCGAGACGGTCTCCCCCGCTTTTTTGCCTGTGACACCGCCTCGCACCTCTTCCATCGTTTGAATCGGTTTGTCGTCGATTTTCACGATCGTATCGCCGGCCCGAAGCACGTCATGCGCCGGGACATTCGGATACACCTGCTGGATGACGACGCCATCCTTGCTGATATGGTAAGGAATGTTCAGCCGTTTATACACCGCCTGAATCGCATCGGCCTGCGAGGTGATCATGACCACTTCCTGCCGCCGCGAATATTCCGCCTCGGTCTCATTGTTGCGGAGCAGCTCCCGCTTCAGGCGCAGCTCTTCGTAGGGCCGGATGTAAGACATCAAATAGCCGAATACGGTTGCGTCGGCCACCTGCACCGTGGTCAGCATGAACTTGCCTTTTTCCTCCGAGGCTTGTTTGACGTGAACCATCGGATGGATGTCCTCAGCCGTCCCCGGTTTAAAAATGTAGAGCGGCAAAGGCATAAAATAAACAACGTACAAAAGCGCTATCGCTGTAAAAACGGAAAAAACGACGCGTGACGCGCGTTTCATTTGTCTAGCCTCTCCCATTGATAGCTGTCCCCCCGGCCGTTCGCAAATGTCGTATCTCTATAGGTAGCGTACGCCTGCCAGGTCTATTCCATGCGGACAAAGCGTAAACATGTACCACTAACCCAAGCTGGAGTGATGAATCGGATGCAACGGTTACAGGTTCTGTTCTCCCCGCGCTTTACGACGCTGCTGCTCGGCGCCGCCGCGCTTGCTCTTGTCGTTAGCATCATCGCATTTCCCGACGAAGCGTTTCGCTCGTCGCTCCAAGGGCTGCAGCTCTGGTGGAAGCTGGTCTTCCCGGCCCTGCTGCCCTTTCTGATCGTTACCGAGCTGCTGCGCGGCATGGGCGTGCTGCACGGACTTGGCGTACTGCTCGAGCCGCTGCTCCGCCTTTTATTCAGGCTCCCGGGAGTCGCCGGCTGGATCGTCGCGCTCGGCTTCACTGCGGGCATGCCGGCCGGTGCCGCAGCCGTGGGCCAGCTTCGAAAGGATGGCACACTGACCCGCGACGAAGGAGAACGGCTGCTTTCGGTCTCTCACCTGCTAAATCCGGTCTTCCTCGTAAGCGTGGTCGGCGTCGGCTTTCTGCAAAGCGCGACCGCCGGACTTGTGCTTGCGGTCATCCATTATGCCTCTACGCTGCTCTTGGCCATGCTTCACCGCTTTCGCAGCGCCCCGGTACCTCATCCACTGCCGAAAACGAAAACGCGGGTCAAAGGTGGCCCAGGATGGCTCAGCCGGAGCTTCGACGCATTTCAAGACGCCCGGACGCGCGACGGCCGGACGTTCGGGAAGTTGCTGGGAGATTCGGTGACGACAAGCGTTCAGCAGCTTTTTTTGATCGGCGGGTGCATGATGATGTTCTCCGTCCTGCTTCACGCCGTTTCGCTTTCGGGACTTGTCTCCGCTGCCGCTTCCCTCGCCTCCGCACTTGGGCTTAGCCGAGACAACGCTCTGGCGCTTGCCCAAGCGCTTCTGGCGGGCTTTTTCGAACCGCATCTCGGAGCGTATGCCTTGTCGCAATATACAGAAGCAGCTTCGTCGGCTTTGCCGTTTGCGCTGCTCAGTCTGCTGCTCTCGTGGGGAGGCTTGTCCACGCACGCTCAGGTCAAAAGCTTGACTGCGGCTTCCGACTTGCGCTACCTGCGATTTCTGCGCTCCCGGCTTGAGCATGGCGGGATTGCTTTTGTGCTTACCTGCTTGACTTGGAAGCCGCTCACCGATTCGCTGGGCGGAGAGCAGCCCGTGCTTGCGCACTATACCGCGGTCCGCAGCGGCTGGTCCTTCGAGCGCGACAGTCTGTGGCCCTTGGTCAGCCCGATGATGCTGCAGTTCGGCACGATGCTGCTTGTCCTGCTCGTGCTTTCGGTATTTGCCGCTTTTCTCTTCCATCGCCGCCGCCATCAGCGGTAAGCTTTTCTTCTCTTCCGAACTACAAGCTTCCGCTGCCGTATTTGCCGCGTAACGCCCGCTCCACTTCCGGCGGAACCAGATCAACCACGGGCCCATGGAAACGGGCAATTTCTTTCACAATGCTGGAGCTTAAATACGAGTATTTCGGCGTCGACGTCATAAAGAACGTCTCGATGTCTTCACACAGCTTGCGGTTGGTGGAGGCCAGCTGCAGCTCGTATTCAAAATCGGAAACCGCGCGCAGTCCTCTGACGATGAGATGCGCGTTTTTTTGCTTCATATAATTAATGAGCAAATCCCGGAAGCTGTCGATCTCGACGTTCGGTAGGTCTCTCGTCACCTGTCGCAGCAGCTCCGTCCGCTCCTCCACGGAAAACAGCGGATTTTTGCTCGTATTGTTGAGCACGGCGACGATCAGCTTATCGAACACCTTAGCTGCGCGATGAATAATATCCAGATGCCCGTTCGTCACCGGGTCAAAACTGCCGGGATACACAGCCACCCGCATCCCGGGTTGATCGCCAATCTCGATAATCGGATTCATTGGTACAGTCAGCTCCCTCTATTGTCGAGTTTAAATCTCTTTACCCTCGGAGCGGGTGCGGTAAATCGTAATGGCCGTATCCCCATACTCGGCCCGCCTCAGCCACTCGAGCTTCCCGAAGTCCCCCTCATGGCGGTCCTCCGTGTCATGCTCGACCACGATCCGCGCCCCGTCGGCCAGCAATCCGCCCTGCTGCAGCTCCTCCAGCAGCTCTCCGATCACCTTCAGCTTGTACGGCGGGTCCAAAAACACCAGATCAAAACGCGCTTCCCGCTTGGAAAGCGCTTTGAGCGCACGCATCGCATCATTGCGGTACACTTCGGCCCGCTCCGTCAACCCGGTCGCCTGAAGATTGTGGCGAATCGTGTCGATGGCTTTTTTGTCAACGTCCGTGAGCACGGCGCGGTCCATCCCCCGGCTCAACGCTTCGATACTCAGCCCGCCCGTGCCCGCAAACAAATCCAGCACTTGTCCGCCGTCGAAATAAGGACCGATCATGCTGAATACCGCTTCTTTCACTTTGTCCGTCGTGGGCCGGGTCCCCATGCCCGGTACCGCCTTCAGCGGCCGCCCTTTGGCACTTCCCGATATGACTCTCATGCTGTATAGCCTTCTTTCCGCCAACTTAATATTGATATCGTATCACAAACGGAATCTTTTGCACAAAAAATCCAAAAAAATTTTGCCAGCGGATGTATATCTTTCTGCAAAAAGGATCATCCTTATATCATCGACATCCGAAAATGTCGTAGACAACCGCGGAGAAGACTTACGTTCCCCATAAGCTCTTCGTCCGGTTTCTCCTCTCCCATGAAAGGGGCTCGTCGTGAGACGGGCCCCGATTTTATTTAACACCCCTTGATTAATTAAGGGATTGTTTAATATCTGGCCGCTTTATTGGGGAAGCAGATAAGATAATAAAAATGGACGTCGCAAAACTGCTGCCAGTAACAGCAATTTGCATCGTCCCAGTAGGGCGTTTTACTTCTTTTTCTGTCCCAGACGCAGTCGTCCTTCTTCCATATTACGATAGGCGGGTTCTGCCTCCCGGATCTCACCTCGCTGATCATGTCTCCGGGTAATAAAGCCACCCTCTATACGTACCAACCCAACCACCATATTGTGGCCATAACGTTGTTTATATTTTTTCAAAATACCACTACACTTACCATACCAGAATTCAAGTTCCTCCGGAACATCGTTTTCGTTCTTGTATACATCTTCTACGGTATCAACATATAAGCCGACAGCAAGGCCAAAAATACAATCTTTTTCATATAAATCTCCCTTCTAAAAATAAAGTATAGACAATTTTAAAAGAAGAACACTGTACCAGCCTGTATTGGCAGCGGCATGATATTTATGATCCATTTGTTTTGGAGACAATGAATGAACTGACCGTAATATCATCCGTATACACGAGAGAACGATCGTACCGAAAACCATTTTAGATATCGCAAATAGATACATTTCGTATCATTGACAGCAGAGCACCCCGTTTACCAGGCCGTATCATTTCATTTCAATGTGCGTAAGTAACCTGAGCCGCTACATTCCTCCCAACCTCTCTGATAACATTGCATAGTAAGATAATACGAATTTGATTTCGGCGCAATCAGCTCTCCTCCGGCCTCGTCCCCCCTACGGACATTGAAAGAAGCAACTTGTTCTACTTGACCCTTATCATTGAGATATGAAAGTATAATTTCCGTGTATGAATGCTCAAAGGGTTCTTCCGTTCCATCATCCTTGTAATGGTATGAAATTACTTTCCCTTCGGGAACCTTGAGGTGAACAGTGTGCGCGTACTGTGCAAGTCCGGGCACCAGATCGGCCGCTTGACAGTCATAAAGGTTATCGCTGCAATCCCAATAGGTCTGATAGGGCCATGCCAAAGCTTCCCTTGTGCCCAAGCCCGTGAAACAAACTGCACTCAGAAGTATTGCGAATACCTTTTTTAACCCTTGCCCTTGAAAACTAAAGCTCATCTCAAACACCCTCCCGCATCTTCGGATTTGAAATCGTTAAGCTGCATACGTTATATCGGAAACGGACGGCGCCTTGCCCGTGTTCCTGCGTTCCGCAAACGATTGATGTAAATTATGGATTCATAGTTTAATATTACCTTTAAATATTTATACGTAAATATGCCTCTGGGAGTAGGCTTATAGTTTCAAATCAACCGTCGGAAAAATTTTGAAATAATAAGGCTAATAAAACGAGGCATCTTGCATAAATTACTCATTAATTTTGAAAATACAGGGTAAATATAAACTCTTTGGATGCCGATATTATATTGCTGGTATTTATTCTACGAGGAGGTACATCGTGTTATTAATTATTGCTTTGTTATTAATAATTGCCGGCATTATGTATTTTTTTCTCTCTTTCAGAAAATCTTACAATATTAAAGTAGTTAAAGGAGTGCAGCAGCCCGGAGAAACAGACCAACAATACGAACAGCGACTAAGGAAAAAACTTAAGAGGCATGGCATAACCCTATTCTTCTTGGGAGTTTTTTGTCTGGTTATGGACATCATTTTCAAAGTTTTAGATCTAACTTGAACAACCATCAGCTATCCTACTCAGAGCTATGGTTTATCAAACAAATTGTTTTTAAAATCAAAACTCCCAAACCATTCAGGTCGGGAGTTTCGTTAATTATTTTTTCGCGATTTTCTTCTCAATCGTCTTAAATCCCTTCGTATCATTCCACATCTTCTCGAATTCATCTGAAAATGTTTTTGCTGCCCCTTCCTCCCGAATTACGACCAGGACCTCATCGTTCGTTGTACTTGCTGCCTTGGAATAGTTATACGAGCCGGTGGTTACGACCTTCTTGTCTGCGATCGTCACCTTCAGGTGCATCAGGCCGCTGTGGCTGTTGATCTTCATCGGAATCCCGGAGCTGCCAAGGATCTTCAATGCCTCCCCTTGCGCCTTTCCTTCGGATTGAGCCTTGTCGGTAATTAAACGAACTGCTACGCCGCGTTTCTTTGCATCCCGGATAGCTGCTACAATATCCGGATGCGTGATGCTGTGGATCGCAACATCTAATGTCTCCTTCGCCGAGTTAATGACATCGCTCAGAACCTTTTCAGGGTGTTGATTTGCTCTAGTAAAAGCAAACTCTGTATTCGTAGTTACTGACTGTTTAGCTGCATCTTTTGGTGTATCTTGCGGTGTCGTAACCGGCGCGGTACTCTGCTCAGATGCCGCAGTAGCTTTTGGAGATTCTGCTTGCGTACAGCCTGCAGTCATGATCATTACTATCAGAGCGAGGAGTCCGAGATACTTATTCATGGCTTGTCTCCTTTACAATTTTTACCTATCGTATCACGAACTCGTGCAACTCCACAAATTCGACATTATGTAAAAAAATTCTCCCTAGCACGAGAGCCCAGGGATCAATCCCTTGGGCTCACCACTTCCATGATATCCAAATAAGGAACTTTCAGCGTATCGCCGTCACGCTCTATATGTACCAGCCGGGTTCGCGGGTCCATGTTGGTAATTCGTCCCCGCACCTGCTCATCCGTCCCCCATACGGTCAAAAAAATCTCGGCTCCCTCTTCTTGGGCCTCGAACAATCGGTTCCCCAGTTCTTCCAATTCAAACTCGTCTCTTGTTAGGCGTTGCGCAGCGTATTTCTTGCTTAATGTCGGTAAGCCTATCATGATTTCCAGCCCCTCTTCTATTTCATCATCAATCCATCCTATCTACTGCGGTGCCCTTTGCTCCAAGCCTTGTATGACCCGAAGCTCATCCCTGCGAACTTCTACATAACCATCCTTGACGAGGCAAAACACTATTTTTCGCAGTTGCTCCACCGTGCGCCCGGATAACCACGAAATCCTTTTGACATCAGGCCTTACCCATGCTGTTTTGTATAAATTCCACAGGATTCGAAGCACTTTCTTTTCAACATCTGTCATCAACAAAATTCCACCCCGATCACGTCTGCCAGTTCAATTAGCTGCCATTTACGTCTTAATTCTACTTCTATGTTCTGCTTTCGCCGGTCTGCAGGACCCTTCATTGCGTCAGCTCATGATACCCTCGATGACACGGAAACCTGCTTCACAGCTAAAATATTTTCGATCCGAATCACCCGCAGCGCTTGCCGTTGATGACAAAATGCTTTGACGACACCGTTCTCAACCGTCAAGACCTCAATTCTCCGCTGCTTGGTCTTATTGTCGATATCCAAATAAATAACTTCAATGATATGGCCAATATATCTTTCCATTCACGCTCGCCTCCAAATGAGAACATTTGTTTGTATT
Organism: Paenibacillus sp. A3; assembly: GCF_001399685.1. Classification (GTDB taxonomy): domain Bacteria; phylum Bacillota; class Bacilli; order Paenibacillales; family NBRC-103111; genus Paenibacillus_G. The sequence continues at coordinate 22,490 of NZ_JTHN01000090.1, read as the reverse complement.
ATATACGAACAAAATACGAACACGCAATAGTTCATTTGGTTTATACTGGATAATACAGCATAATGATGCACATCGGAGAGGAGATAACGAGGTTACGAAACAGAAGTGTGCATAATAGGAAATGAGTCCCAATTTGGACACTGGGTATTCTTATGAAAGGATTCGCACATCGGCCCCGAACGGAAGTTGGCCTTGTCCAAAACAAAAAAAAAGCTCCCTTTAAGCGCTGAGCTTGTTGAGAAAGAGGTCTATGAAATTGTGCCGGCAGATGTCTCGCTAAATAGAAAAAGGATAGCCCGCCAGAAGTTTGATTCTGACAAACTATCCTTGTTAATAAATCTTGTCCGATTACTTCAACAACCACAACGAAGCTGCGTTGGCGGGCTCCCAGCCGACTAGCGAGGTGTGGGCCTGACGGCATTCGTACGTTTTGCCGTTGTATGTGACAAGCGTGCCTACGGTGTAAGCCGTGTTCGGCGCCCATGCGGATACCGCCGGACCTGAAGCCGTCTTGGCATTTACGGCATTGCTGTCGGCCGATACGTTGCCGGCGGCGTCAACCGCGCGAACCGTAAACGTATAGGACGTATCGGGCGTCAGCCCCATAACCGTATATTCGAGCGTCGTCCCCGAAACCGTAGTCACTAAAGTGGTTCCACGATAGACCCGGTAGCCCGTTACCCCGACATTGTCCGTCGATGCGCTCCACATCAGATGAACGCTGGAGGAAGTCGGCGTGCCCATCACATGCAAGCCGGTTGGAGCCGTAGGCGCCTCATTGTCTACAGGTACGGCCGGAGTCGTCACCGTGACGGCATTGCTTGCGCTGGAGGCGTTGCCTGCGGCATCCTCGGCGCGAACCGTAAACGTATAGGATGTATTCGAGGTCAGCCCCGTGACGTTGTAATTTAAAGTCGAGCCCGAGACGGCCGCAATCAGCGTCGAGCCGTTATAAATTTTGTAGCCGGACACTCCGACGTTATCGCTCGATGCGTTCCATGCCAACGATACGCTCGTGGCTGTAAGGTTGGAAGCGCTTAAGCCCGTCGGTGCAGTGGGAGGTTGCGTATCCCCAGAATCTCCTCCGAAATTCACGTCGATGACATTATAGAATGCATTGGCCGTGTCGGCAATTTCCCAAACAGCCAGAATGACTTGATATCCGGTCCGGCTTGGGACGTTGCACGTATCGGAATAAGTGTACGGAGGCTTCTTTCCGCCGTAGTCTACCGAGCAGAACGGCGTGAGGTCGAACGAAGCCCGGCTAAGCGGGGCGTTCTGATCCCAGTTTTGTTTGGTGATGTAATACTTCCAGCTGGACGTGGCGTGAGGCGCAGTCAGCTTCCATGTAAACGTTTTCGTACCTGCCGTCATCGGGACCTTGGCCCAACGTGTAGCCGATTGCTGGTCAAGATCCGGAAAAGCTCCGCCTGCGCTGGCGATTTTGCCGTCGGCCGGTCCGGCCTGCGGAAACCCTTTAGGCGCTTCCAAGCTTTGCGGCTCATAAACAATCGCTCCGCAGTTCTTATTTTGTCCCAGCTTACACAAATAGGCGCGGCTGCCCGGCGATTCAACATAACCATGGGCAAAAGCCCGGTCCGAGAACAGCAACATGATAACGGCCATCAACAGCATCATGCCGCTGGCAACAAGCAGTTTGGATAGGGAATGGTGGGGTAAACGAAGCTGTATCATATATGTTACCTCCTTATTTTTGGGGTCGGTAAAAATACTACGATCAGGCATTACCCTTTCATTCGTTCGCAATCGTCAGCTCGATCAAACCTCCTCTCCATCTAATATAAAGCTGTGATCCCATGTGTGTGGAAGCTCTTGTAAGTATTGCATATCCTCCTTTCTATCCCATGTTTTTATATAAACTCGTAACGAGTCTATATATGCCGATATTCTACGAATGCCATCCATGTTCGATCTTGCTGTCGTTAGAATTGAAGGAGTCAAGTAGAGGAACGGACACTTTGCGTATGTCTCCCGTGTCCTGTAGCTTTCGAAAGATATGGCGCGATGCGGGGAACTTGATGTAAGCGATTGCGTTAAATGAACGCATGGCCGACGATCATAGCAGGACTATGTAATCCACTCATAGTACTTGGAATTATATGAATAGTAAATATATAGTAATAATAATATATTGCTTAAAAAATTACAATATAGTCCATGATCTAGCACGAATTTACTTTTCTCCACAAATTCAACAACATAGAACGACAGACCCAAGTCCTACTGCCTAATAAACGAAGAGCGCAATCGAGCCCTTCTTTCGATAAAGGCAGCTCTCCTGCGCAGTTGCAATCAAAGACAGAGCTTGGTAGATTTAGTTTAAGCCAAAATACGCAGCCGGGAGCGAATGACGATGAGTTTTACTTTAGACAGAATCGAGAATAAAATCGAATTTTTCGAAGCCTACGATTTGAAAACGCTCGAAGCCAAAATCGACGCGCAAATCGAGAATAACAAAGCGCTGCTGCTGGATGCTTTCTCGATCAGCCATCAAGTAGTTTTCGATCCGAATGCCGGGAAAATGCTGTACAGCGCCGTTGTTCATTTTAAAGTCAAAAAATAACGAATTTTCCCAAGACAAAAGCTTCAACACACAAAGAAACCATCGGCCCCTCCGGCCGATGGCTAGGTTTCAAATAAACAACGCGATGCCGTCCATGACCAGTCTGAACCAGCCGATCATCGACAGCCACAGCGGGACGCTCACCAGCACCCCGAACATGACTCCTACCGAAAATCTTCCTTCCATACGCCGCACCTCCATCATTGTCCCCTTGCGCTCAAGAGCCGCTGTGATGATAAGGTAAGCTTAACAAAGTTATGTTTGGAATCTTTTAGGTCCTTGTTAGATTTTAATGAGCTTTTTGAACTAAGTCGAACTAAACTTACAACTTTTTACCCATTTTTATACGTAACCAAACCCCGCTTGCAAAAAAAGACCCGTGCGCAGCGCACGAGTCTTGCTTCTTGAGTTACTCTATTTTTCGTACAGCTCCAGGGGCAGCCGGTCCGGATCGAAAAAGAACGTAAATCGTTTTCCCGTGGTCTCATCGACACGAATCGGCTCCACGGCGATTTCTTCGGCCTCCAAAGCCTTGACGGCTACTTCGATGTCGTCAACCTCGAAAGCCAGATGCCTCAGACCTCTTGCTTCCGGATAGCTTGGCCGCTCCGGCGCATTCGGGAACGAGAACAGTTCGATCTGGTGACTGTCGCCGACCCGAAGATCGAGCTTATACGACTGGCGTTCCGCCCGGTACGTTTCCCGAATGATCGTCAGTCCGAGCACGCGGACGTAAAAATGCTTCGACTTCTCGTAGTCCGAGCAAATGACCGCGGCATGGTGAATGTTGTTCAGCTTTAGCATGACGTTGAGCACAGCCTCCTTCGGAACCAAACTTTATGTCGTCCGATCAATAGCTGATTAACGAAGCCAGCAGCAGACCCGACGCCAGACTCAAACAAAACGAGAAAATACCAACGGACACATTGCCCTTCGGAATTTCGGCCAGCACTTTGAACGGTGTCAGCAGTTCGAACAAGTAAAACACGATAATCTGGAATGCGATCCCGATGAGTCCCCAGATGATTAAATCGACGAGACTGACCGAATGATATACGGCGGACGCGAGAACGAGCACTTGACCGATAATTTTGCCCCCAAGATCGTAAGCCGCAGCTTTGGCGGCGGACGCTTTAGACGGATCGGACAAATCGCCGCCCTCCCGGATGAGCGCAAATTCATTGTACGGCGTCGTCAGGTTGAAAAACAAAATGCCGAGTCCCATAAGCGGGACGGTCACGCCCAAATACATTAAAAAGTTAAGAATATTCCCAAACTGATCCAACGAACTCCAACTCCCCAATAAATGTTGTAATGTCCGGCTGTTCTTATCTGCAGGACTACCCTATGACCGACGAAGGCAAATAAAAGGATAAATTGTTCGTGATGCTTCCACCGACGCGCGCAATGACGGCGGAGCTCCGGCCACCGATCAGAAAGCAGCCCCAGAGCAGCCGGCCGTCGTACGGGCCGGTTAACGTTTCCACCCGGATGCGGGGCAGCTCGGCATATTGCTGGTAGACCATCGGCTGATCTCCGTATTCGTCTTCCCCGCTCGCCTCCGCAATATCCCCGCTTCCCGCATAGATCGTGACCCCGCTGCCCTCGCGTCCCAGAATCGGTTTCACCACATAAGGCGTGCCTTCGGGGAAGCACGGCTCCATAAACGTCGGCAGCATGTAGGCTTCGATCGTCTCATGCTCCTCTTCCGTGTAAAACTCCCCCGCTTGATGCAAATTCCAGATCAGCGCCTGGAGCGCCTTCGTCTGAGCGGCGAACCCCGAGGGCGGATTAATGATCGCCAGCTTGCCGTCCGCTATTAATTCCAGCACATGCTCACCGGTCGGATAGCCGTCCGTATCCCGGTCTTCAGCCAGCTTCTCGATCGCATGCAGCCGGTACAACACATCGATCGGACATCTCTCCGCTTTTTCGTCATCGGCATTGGCCTGCGCCCATATCCGGTCTCCCTCCACGCGGAGGTCGGACAGCGCTGCAAATTCAGCGCCGGCAATCCCGGATTGCTTCAGGAGATAGCGAGTCGTTCCGGCATCCTCCTCATGCCAATCCAGCGAGCTGAAGACGACATGCTCGGACGCATAGCCCGCTTCGCGATACAGGTCGAGCATCCGCTTGAACGCCTGGAGGAAATCCCCGCTGCAGCCTTCGTTCGGATCTTCTTCGCCATAGGCGGCGCACACCCGGCCGTTCGCATGAAAGGCTTCGACGATCCCTGTCGGCGTATCGCTGTTAAACTCAAGCATCTTGAGCCCTTGCGGCGTCAAGGCAAAATCGAACCGTCCGATCAGCGTCGGTATGTTTTCATCAAAACGGAGACGGATGGCACCGAACGATGCGGGAGGCAGTCCCAGTTCGGCCAAAAGCTCCGGCTCGCCCTGCTGGACGATCCGGACGGTCTTGGCATAGATGCGTCCTAACGCTTCGGCGGCTCTGCGCATTTCTTCCAGTTGCGCCCGCTCCAACCGGTACAAACCGGCGAGCGCATATTCCTGATCGTATAAGCGGTCCCATGTAAATATTCCTTCTTGGCGCAGCGGCCCATAGATTGCTTCCCGGCGTTCCGCATAAGAAGCGTCCGGCCGCAGCGTCTTTGCCATGCTCATGCCCGCACGCTCCTCTCTGATCTTGCTGTTGATGGACATCGGACTGTCCATGACACCTCTGACGCTAGGAGCTTGAGCTGCCGCTGCCGCCGATGCCTCCTTTGCTGATCCCGGAAGAGCTGCCCGAAGACGCTTTATAGGAGCTGCCGCTCGATCCCGAGCCGCCATAGTAACGTCCTCCGGAGGACGAACCGCCGCTGCTGTCGTCACAGTAGCCGTCCCCGTTACGATCGGTGCACTTCGAGTCGGAGCAGCCCGCCGTACTGCCGAGCACCAATGTCGATGCCACGAACAGCGCTACCAGTTTGCGTGTCCTGCTGCTTTTTTGCTGTTCCATTTTTCGTCACTCCTGTTTTTCCCGGTTTGAATTGCGGCTACACCGGCACGGCGTAATATACATACGTCTCCCGGTCTTCGTCGATTTCGGCGGAAGTACGCTGCCATTCCCGGCCCTCCGCATACAAATAATTCGCCTGAAGGTTCAGCATCGCCTCTAGCGTATCGGGAAATGTAAACGTATGCACCAGCCGGTAATCCGCCGTCCATTCGCGGTATTCCCTCAGCTCCATGCGTACGCCGCGGGGACCTTCCGGCTTGCTCCATAACATCGTCCGCTCGTCAAGCGCTTCCTGCACATAAACGACATAACATTCCGGCTCCACAGCGCACGAAGTTTTTTCATACACCTTGCCGTCCTTAATAAAATAGTCGCACGCAAAACGCAAAGCGACCTCGTCCCGGCCGATACGGTCATAGTAATACAGCAGCGGAAACGTCTCGCTGCCCTCGGCATACAAACGGTATTCCAATCGTGTCATCTTGCTTCAGCACTCCTTTTCTCTCTCTCGGAAACGGGCCCATCTCACGAAGATTCACCAAACATATACGCACAACGGCGAAAAAGGATTCGCAGTCGGCCATTGCGGTTTGTTCCCCTGCCCGGAAGCTGCTCCAAAATCGATTATAGGTTTCTGACACGGTACGTCAAGCAAAATTTGCCCCGGATTCGCGAAACAACAAAAAAAGAGGCCTATGCCTCTTATCTAGGAACGTATCGAAAAATGTTAAGAGAGTGTTAAAAAAGCCTGCATAAGCATGAAAAAACGCCGCGCCAATGAAGAAATCCATGGCCCAGCGCTTCGCTTACCGCATTAATGAAGGTTTGACGTCCTGTATCATTTTTTCCAGCCGCTTCGAGCACTGCCCGTACATGTTTTTGGCTTGCTGGTCCTTCGTCGTCAAAGCGAACAGTTCAAGGTCCGCTTCGCATTTTTTTAAGACCGCCAGCAACGAAGCTTTCTGCTGCGGCTCGGGAACCAGCAACTGGTCGTCGTACAAATCCACATACAATTGTCCGTAAGAATCGACTTGTCCAAGAAACACATTTTCCACCGTTACCCCTGTTTTTTCCAATTCGGTTTGGAGCCACTGCCGGCTCATCCCCAACGTCGCCAGCGGTTCGTCCATAATGTTGCCGTCCATAATAACGGCCTGCGGTTCCTGTTCGGGCCCGACCTTGATTCCCAAGTGGGCAGGAGTTAATGGCTGATGCTCTTTTTTGAGAAGAACGTTAACATCGCCGCTGGGCTCCATAATCGCAAATTCCACATCCGCCGCTTTAAAAACACTTCTCTTCCTCAATTGTTCCAAAAGCTCATCGGTGGTGAGACGTTCCTTCTTCATATTATCTTCGAGGATTTTTCCGTCTTTGATAAGAACCGTCCCTTTACTGTCGATCCAATTCCTTGCCGATTTGCTTTTTAACTGCAAAAATTCGATGCCCAAGGAGGCGATCACCCACACCGCTAAAGATACGATTCCTAAATACCAGTTGGCTTCCAGATCCAACGAGATATAGGCCGCAAGGCTTCCGATCGTGATCCCTGTAATGTATTCGAAAAACGAAAGCTGAGACACTTGCCTTTTGCCCAAAAGCTTCGTCAACAAGAAAAGCACGATAAGCGACAGCAGGGTCCGAAAACTGATTTCCAACCAATCGGGCATTCCTTTACCTCCATTCCGAGTCAGAACTGAGATGTATCGAATACCCAAATTATTTGCGGTTGGATGGATTTTTAAAGAACTTAAATTAAGGGTTTGAGACCATAAGTATCCGCGCGAATAGAGCAGCTAATGTTCGGGCATCCTTTTAAACGCCAAGAAAAGAAGCAGGATCATCCCGAGATAGCCGAACAGAGGATACAGATAAGAAAGCAGCGGAGTATAGCCGATCTGACTGATCAGAAAGCTTCCGAGCAGAATCGCTAACACCAGCCATTTGGTCGGGAGAACGAACATGCTTTGAATTTGACGCGCGATCCCGAATACGTTTCCGATGATTGTCGTAAAAATTTCCCCGTAGATGACCAGCAGAAACAAGATGTGAACCGCTCCGCCAAGGTCCCGAATAATTTCGGCCATCGGAATATCGAAGTCTGCAATTTCCGGCATTTTGGAATTCATAGCCCAATGGCTGATCAGCAACATGAATCCAAGAGCCACGCCCCCCCAGAAGCCACCCCATTTCAAGGCGCTTTCGTCCTGTACCTCGCTGCCGAGAGGCACCATCACCGCTTGGACAAAGGCAAAATTCAATGCGGCGTAGGCAAACGGACTAATCAACCACGTTAGATCGGACCTTGGCAGGCTCTGCCAACGGATGCTTGGAACCGTCCCGCTATCGCCGACCACCTGAAAGGCAATGAGAAGCATGAATAAAAGCATTAAAGGCACGACCAGCGAGTTTACCGCCAAAATTCCCTGCATATCTTTGGTCATCACCAGATAACAAAGGGTGATACTGATAACAATGCCCCACTGATACGGCAAACGAAGCTGTTCTTCAAAGATGGACCCGGCGCCTGACAGCATCACGGAAGTCATCCCGAATAAAATCGCAAACGTCACAGCATTGGCCACCTTGCCAAACAGACTGCCGAAAAGATAGATGTTAAGCTCCTGATAAGAAAATGCTTTAATTCTGTGCGCCAAAACCATCATCCGGGTTCCGATCCACATAAAAAGAAACGTACTGATCAAGATGCCTCCGGCTCCCCATGTCCCGTAAACCGTAAAAAACTGCATAATCGACTGTCCGGAAGCGAATCCGGCTCCCACCACTGTCCCAGCATATGTAGCTGCAATTTGCAAGATCGAGACCCATTTTTTATCCATAAAACCTCCGGGGCAACCGCATAACATCATCTTATTCTTCATTTTATGTTCGGCAGGCTTGTATATTCCCGTTTTGTCCGCTTCCTTGGGACAAACTTTTCATCATCTTACGGTTCGCTCACACGTTAAAATTATGTTTCAAATATTCCTTGACAGGAATATTCTCGACAAGGTATATTTAAAACAATAAAACGGTACAGACAAACGAAACAAGACACCCGGGTTAACGCGTACCGAAAAGAATCTTAGGAGGTTTGAGATGTCGAACCCAATGACGATCAAGGCAGAAGGTCAGGAACTTATTCTGGAGCGCGTGTTCAATGCGCCGCGTGAGCTTGTATTTAAAGCGTTTTCACAGGCGGAGCATCTCAAACACTGGTGGGGACCTCGCGGCTGGACCCTTACAGTGTGCAACGTTGATTTTCGTCCAGGCGGCATCTGGCATTACTGTATGAAATGTATCGATAAGAACCAAGGCGATTTTTACGGATTCGAATCTTGGGGCAAAGCCGTCTATCAGGAAATCGTCGAAGCGGAGAAAATCGTCTACACGGATTACTTCTCGGATGCCGAAGGCAATGAAGCGGAAGGAATGCCTGCGCCTCTCATTACGCTGACTTTCATAGAGTTCGAAGGCAAGACGAAGCTTGTCAACCGGGGCCAATACCCTTCTGCCGAAGCGCTTAAAACCGTTCTCGATATGGGGATGGAGCAAGGAATTACCGAAACGTGGGATCGTCTCGAAGAGCATTTGCAATCCATTCAATAAATTTTCAAAGCCGTCCGGCCTGGGGCCGACGGCTTTGTTTTTACATTGCACAGCACCGAGTTTATACTGCGCGGTTATACGTCCGTTCCGTATGGCTGCGGTTGCCCCGCCAGCCCAAATAGCCGGATACGATATTGCCGTCCCGGTCAAATTCAACAATGGCTTTGAACGGGTAAAAATCGCCGAAACGGAACCGCAGATCCGTCCAAATGTATCGGAACGTCTTTTCCGTCACCATCTGTTCCTGACGGATATGCTGCGCGATCGAAAAGAACGTGTCGGCGGCCGGGCACAACCGTTTTAAGGTATCCCGGTCCGGCACTTCGAAAGCTTGTTTAGGCACGTTGTCGGAGTGTTTCTCCAGTCGTTCGGTTTCCCGGTACCGATGCCCTCTCCATTCGCCCAGAACCAGCTCCGAATCCGTCTCCGCGATCGCGGTCCACCGGTTGAAACGGAACGTAGGCAGGACGCTGACAGCCGTTGCGTTCTCATAGCGAACCGACATGAGCCGTACGTATCGGCGGTGCATCACGAACCTTAGGGCAATGTAGACGACAGAGCAGCCATTTATCAGCATGAACAGCGGACCAGGCGAGACTATGCCCATCCACCAAAGTGCAATTCCCGCAAGCTGAGCAATGAATAGAACCGGATCGAAGACCATGAGAACATCCCGCGAAAGACGTTTCTTTGAAAAAGGAAGCAGGGCCTGTGTTCCGAACGTGTTCAGCGCATCAAGACCGACATGGACAAGCACGGCGAGGAAGCTCCACAGCCAAACCCAACCCCACGCAAGCCCGCTGAAGAAAGGCATCATCCCTAGCGTGACGACGCTTGGCCATAAAAACCAAGCCATGACGGAATGCGTAAGTCCCCGATGCTTTTTCAGATAGACGGCATCCCCTTTGGTCAGCTTGTGGACATAGTCGATATCCGGCAATTCGGAAGCGATCGTCGTTCCGATCGTCACGGCTAATGCCAGCGCCGGGTCGGCTCCAATCTCCGGTACGAAGCGGGCCATGGCTCCCAGCCCGAGACCGATGAGGAAATGACTGGCCGTATCCATATTCAATTCCCTCCTTCTAAAACAATTACTTAAACTACCGTTCTCGACTTCTAAGTATAGCGCAGAAACGGTCTGCTCCGAAGCGGGACTTGATGGAAAAGACGGAAAAAGAGGCGATTCACCGGTTGTTTTTTACCAGCTTCTGAAGCGCTGCGATAAGATTTTTCGCATAAACTCCAATCTGCATGCTGATCTCATCCCGCATAAAGTCCTTGGTCATCATAAATCGGTCCTCATGGCCGCGGCAAATATAGCGATAATACAGCACAGAATCATCCTTCCCATCCTCGAACACTCGGATATTTCTTTCAACAAGATCTTTTTTGGACTGCTGCACATCTGCTCTTATCGTGTTAGCCAGTACTTTAGCGGCAGCGGAATACAGAGGCTTCAGTGTTTGAGACGACATTTCGACTTCCACGCTTTTCTTTTCCACAATTTTTAGCACAACGGGTAAAATGATAGATTTCCGCATCATCTCGAACTCTTTTTTTGTTGGAGGTGCAGTCTGCGGGAGAGCGGACATAGATTGTTCTTTATGCTGCGGAAGCATCATCCGGCTTGACTCCCACAATCCGTTGCCTTGGAGTTTCTTGCTCATTTATAATGCCCTCCGATTTTATGAGACCTCTCCAATGCTTGCCCGGAAGCTGTCCGCGATGACGCTCTTACGATCGCGGCGCTGCCGTAGCGCTCCTTGATTTGGTCCGTCACTTTATCCAAGGCTCTGGCTCGCACTTGATCTTCAAAAAGCGTCAATTGATAGGTCTGATCATCAATAAGGTTGCTAAGCGTTACGCCCATCCTGCGTATCGGCATTTTATCCCAGTACCGGTAAAATAACCGCTTGGCTGCCTCGTACACGGCGTTGGTGTTATTGGTAGGGTCAGGCATCTTCATTTGTCTCGAAAAGCCTGTAGGGGCTTCATAAGGGCTGCACATGCAGCTGACCGAAACGACCCAGCCCATATACCCCTTACGCCTGCAATCCCGGCAAACTTCTTCCGTCAGCTCCAAGAGTATCGTCTCCGCCTCGCTGTTTTGAGTATAGTCTCTAGGCAAGGTCATCATGTGGCCCACAGATTTAGGAGGGGTATGAAACGTGCCGGGCGTGACAGGAGAATCATCCAGACCGTTGGCCGTCCGCCACATCACCTCGGCGTGAATATCGCTTTGTTTCCCAAAACGGACCCGAAATTTTTCTTTTAAACGGGACAACGGTGTCCTCGCAATATCGCCAATGGTATACATTCCGAGCCGTGCAAAATGCGTCGTCATCCGGGAGCCGACGCCGAACATTTTATGTACCGGCTCCGGCCAAAGCCGTGTCTCCAGCTCCGATTTATGCAATGTACATATACCTGTCTTGCTTTTCTTTGCCCATATGTCCGTTGCGATTTTGGCAAGTATTTTATTTGAGCTAATACCGATTCTTATCCAGACGCCCGTTTGTTGAAGTACTTTTTGTTGTATAGATTTCGCAATGATCACGGGATCGCCAAAAATATGGAGACTTCCCGAAACATCGAGGAACTGTTCGTCGATCGAAAATATTTCGACAAGATCGGTATACTCCTTATAAATTTGAGTAATCATGAGGGAAACATCGATATAATGCTGCATACGAGGCCGCATGACGACGAGATCCGGGCACTTTTTCAAGGCTTCGCCTAACCGCTCAGCCGTAGTCACCCCGAAACTTTTGGCGATGGGACAGGCAGCTAATATAATACCTGATCGGCGTGCCGGATCACCCGCAACAACAACCGGCTTGTTCTTGCACCATGGATGCTCCGTCTTTTCTACGCTGGCGTAAAAGCTCTGGCAATCCGCCAAAAAAATAGTTCTTTCGCTTTTTCCCATCATTGTGACCGCCTCCGTAAGTTCGCCAGCATGGTCATAAGCTCTGCTTTTATCAGGCTTCTTAACATCTTAAAATGATGGATATAGCCGCGGATTTTATATTCGACGTCGATTCCAAGTCCATTCATTTCCGTCTTGATTATTTTAATATCGTGTGCCTTCATTTTGCGTTTGACGGTTTGCATTTCCGCATACACGGAGTTTTCGATGTCCTTTAAGTAAGAAATGACATGATTGTAGACGATTTTGTTCCGATACATGGTCAGTTCATCGATATCTCTTGCTAGCATATCGAGTAAAATAGGAAGCAATGTAAATTCCTTGATGATTTGAATATCTTCTTCCGTCTCGACTCTTGGGTTAGTATTCATCTTCACACCACCATGCGAACATACATTCTTGTTTGTATTATATACCGAACATACGTTCTTTATGCAAGATGAATTTCTTGGAAATTGCGGAGCAGCAGAAGCCGTCGTCGCCGAAAGAAACCGATGAACCCGCCCGCTTGCAGCCGCGCGTACGAAAAAAGGACACCCGAACGTCCTCCTCTAGTTCAGTTCACTATGAGCATATCCTCGGATCGTGCTATAATCGGAAAAAGAAAAGCGTCCCGCCTCGACAGAGACGGAACGCTAAAAATGGAAGCAAAGGTGAAGACGCATGCTGCTGCATAAAGGCGAAACGTTGTTTCGCCAAGGAGAAACCGGACCGCTGTACCGCATCAAGAGCGGCCTGCTTAAGATTGTCCGCATTCATGAGGACGGAAATCCGGTTCTGGTCAATATTATCGTTCCGGGCGAAACGATTCCTCATCATTCCTTAATCAGTCCGAAAGAATATTACGGGACCGCGATTGCGCTTATGACCTGCGAGATCGAAACGCTTCCCGCTCAAGAATGGTACGCCAAGCTCCAGCGGGAACCGCAAACGTGCCTTGAGATCGCCATGCTGCTGGAAAGCAAGCTGCGGATGATGCAGCAGCGAATCGATCAGCTGACGCAGATTACGCCGGCGGACAAGCTGGCGAAGCTGCAAACCTGGTTCGAAGCCTATATTGCCCCGGCCCGTTTGACCGATCTGCTGACACAGGAAGAAATCGGCCAGTTTATCGGGCTGCGCCGCGAGACGGTCAATCGTCTGCTTCGCGCTCAAGCAAGCAACCGCACCGCTTTGCAGGCCCGGGACGATAACAAGCGCTGACCGCTAAGCATACAGTTCCTCTGTTGATCCGAACCGCATTTTAGCGCTGTGCCGGAGCCGTTGGTTCTCCGGCTTCCTCCAGCGAGCCCGACGGTCCGAAAAACTCGTAACGCGCGTCCTCCTTGCGTACGCCCCATGCTTGCAGCATCCGGTTGACCGTCTTCATGAACGGCACCGGTCCGCAGAAATAGAACGCCGCATCCGGCGAAGGAACGACGGATTGCAGCCACTCCAGATCGATATAGCCCTCCTTGTGGAACGTACGCTCCGCCCGATCGGCAGCGGTCGGCGATTGGTAGCAAAAGCGGTACGAAAAGCCCGGATGCCTGCGAGCCAGCTCTTCCACCTCGGCGCGCATCGCGTGCGTCTCGCCGTTCAGGGCTGCGTGAACGAACGTGACCTGCCGGTCCGGCGCCGTTTCGCCGAGCGTTTTCAGCATACTGAGCAGCGGAGTCAGACCGACACCGCCGCTCAGCAATACGACCGGGCGCGCGTCGGAGGTGTCGAGCGTGAAATCCCCGGCGGGAGCCGTCAGCCATAGCGTGTCGCCTTCGCTCACGTGCTCATGAAGGAAGACGGACACTTTGCCCGCCGGGCGGTCCGGCGCGCTGTCCTCGCGTTTGACGGAGATGCGGTAATACGGCTTACCCGGCGCATCGGACAAGCTGTACTGCCGGATATGCGTATACGTCTCGCCGGGCATCTCCGGCTTTACGCTGACATACTGCCCGGGCTCGAACGAGGCAATCGCGCCGCCGTCAAGCGGAACCAAATAAAACGACGTAATGACGCTGCTTTCCTTTTGCTTGCGCTCCACCCGAAACGCGCGGAATCCTTCCCAGCCGCCCGCCTGCCGTTCGGCATGATCATACATTTCCGCCTCTACGCCGATGAAGGCGTCGGCAATGATGCCGTAGGCGGTTTCCCACGCCTGAAGCACCTCGTCCGTCGCTGCCTCGCCGAGCACCTCCCGCATGGCCGTCAGCAGCGTCCGGCCCACGATCGGATAATGCTCGGGCTTTACTCCAAGGCTCCGGTGCTTATGCCCGATCTGCTTTACCACAGGCAAAATGGCAGCCAAATTATCGATATGCACGGCGGCGGCATACACGGCATTAGCCAGCGCCGTCTGCTGACGTCCCTGCTTTTGGTTCGTATGGTTGAAGACGTTCAGCAGCTCGGGATGCTCGGTGAACAAAATTTCATAAAATCGCTTCGTTACTTCAGTTCCCTTCGACTCCAGAAGCGGGGCCGTCGATTGAATAATGCGGATCGTCTGTTCGTTTAACATCGTTATCCCTCATTTCATAAATAGCGGATTTCGTTACCTTCATGAGAAAGTATACAAGGACGCCCGGAACGTTTTTGTGATCTAGATCACATCAAAACAAAACGATTTGTGGCAAGACAGACAGCCGGTCGGGATGTTGATTTCTCCGACCGGCTGTCCGCTTGCCGAGTTATTTGATTCCGAGATTGTATGCTTCATAGGCTAAAAGCCCGTCTTCGACGTATCCTTCCCTTGATCGGCCAGCGTTTCGCCGTTACCCGTACCGGCATTGCCGTAAACCGTGTTATTTTCGCAGCGGCTGCTAGCGATCTGGATGGCGGCCGTTGAACAGCGGGACAGCATATTGCCTGTAACGAGATTGTGCCTGCTGAAGGAGCCGTCGCCATTCCCGGATGTTTCAAGCGTAATGCCGGTTTGTACCCGGCGCACATCGTTGCCCGTCACCGTAGTGACGTCGCTGTTCAGCAGGACGATGCCGCGCTCCGTCTGATCGATTTTGTTGCCGGAAACGATGTTGCCGAACGGCCGTTCGTCGTCTGCCGCGCCGTCGCCCGTCAGCGAGATGGCGGATTCTTTTGCCCTGGAAATGATATTATGGACGATCACGTTGTCCGTACAGTAATCGCGCAGCACGATGCCCTGCTTGCTCGCAAAAGCGCCGTTTTCCAGCCCTTCCGCCGATAAGATGTTGCCTTCGATCCGATGGTACGAGCTCGGCTTCAGCTTGGAGGATATCACAATAAAAGCATCCTCACATTGCTGCGCCACGTTATCGGAAACGATCGAATACGAGCTGCCTGCGGAAATATAGATGCAGGGCCTTTTCAACAAACGGAACCGGTTGTCCGTCAGCCGGAAATTCGCCGCCGACTCGGCAAAGATCCCATAGCCTTCGTATAAGCTTTCGGAGGCGAATAGCTGGAAGAACGAGCTTCCGCTGACCGAAACGTGCCGGCTGTCGTTAAACCATACGCCGTTTACGATGGTGGTGAAATGACAATTCCGAACGGTGACGTGCTCGCATTTTTCGAAATAAACGCCGCGTTCCGTCAACTTAACGTTAATCGGAGAAATAGAGCCCATGCCTTCGAAGCCAAGTCCCTCGACCGCATTTTTCTTCGTGCCGAGCCCCATCACCATGGATAGATTCGGCTCCGCCGCCTTCAGTATGGAGGCGCCCGGCCCGTCTCCGACCAAACGCACATTCGGCCTCAGCATAATGGAGGATCTCAGAATGTAGCGCCCGGGCGGAAAATAAACGGTCCCTCCCATGGGTGCCGCCGCTTCGACGGCCGATTGAATCGCCGGCGCGTCGTTTTGATCAAAACGACCCAAGCCCTGTGCTCCGTAGGTTTTCACGTTGATCCAGGCGACCGATTCCGGGCGAAACCCCGGATTCTGCATCGGATTGGGCATCGGCTCTGCCGCGGCCGTGCCGCTCCAGCCCGTACCGGCGGCCAGAATTATTCCGGCCGTCGCCGTGCCCATCGTGGCCAGCAGCTCGCGGCGGGACATTGCTTTGTCTTTGGATGAAGATGAAGATTCCGAAGTCGACATATCGTATATCGTTCCCCCTTCCACAATCTAGCAATCTATCAGCATTATAGCTTTCTCCGCTGCATTTGACAATTGGGCCGGAGCCCGGCGTTCCGACAAAAAAAAGAACATGCCCGCTTAGCGGAACATGCTCCACAGTTTAATCAGATGAAACGCATTGTTCGGATCGATTTTTTGCGAGATAACGAACTGAACGAGCTGCTCGGTCTGCTGCTCGGTGACTCTTTCACCCAGCACCTTCGTCAGCATGCCAACGAACCGACGAACCTTCACGCGGTCCTGCAAATCGTACTTCGTAACGCCCTGCAAAATCATTTTGACCCGTTCTTTCGTCTCCGGATTTTTCATCTTCAGCTTGATCCGCTCGACTTGCGCAGGGTCAAAGCCGTACTGCGTATAGCTCATGCCGCACACCTCCGCGTTCTTGCAAATAGGACTTACAACCACCATACAGTAGTAAGTCTATGTCGGAGAGCTTGGCCTTGTGTACCTATTTCTTCCGCTGTCTTTCCCTCTCGCCCCGCAGGCGAAGCGTCAAGCAGGCTATCGTCTAATCCAGCATCTCGCTTTCGAAGATGTGCTCGCGCTGCAAATAGTGACGGAGCGGCACGTAATCGGCCTCGGTCCAGAAATCCGGCTGCTTGACAAGCTCGGCCGCATCGTCTCTTGCCTGTTCCATCACCTCGAAATCGGTCACCATGTCGGCGAGCCGGAAATCCGGCACCCCGCTTTGCTTCGTACCAAAAAAATCTCCGGGGCCCCGCAATTCGAGGTCACGGCGCGCAATCTCGAAGCCGTCGTTCGTGTCCGTCATCGCCTTCAGCCGTTCCTTGCCGACTTCGTTCTTCGGATCGGCAATCAGCACGCAGTACGATTGGTGCTCGCCCCGTCCGACCCGGCCCCGCAGCTGGTGAAGCTGCGATAATCCGAACCGGTCGGCGTCATAGACGATCATCAGCGTCGCGTTGGGCACATCCACGCCGACCTCAATAACCGTCG
Organism: Paenibacillus sp. A3; assembly: GCF_001399685.1. Lineage (GTDB taxonomy): Bacteria > Bacillota > Bacilli > Paenibacillales > NBRC-103111 > Paenibacillus_G. Next base: position 5,360 of record NZ_JTHN01000090.1, on the reverse strand, counting down.
TCGAGACCAGTACATGAAGCCGGCCTTGGCTGAACTCGCGCATCACATCGTCCTTCTCCGCCGGGGCCATCCGTCCGTGCAGCAGCCCGACTTTATACTCCGGAAAAGCAAATTGAAGCTGCGCGTGCACGTCAATCGCGTTCTGCACGTCGAGCTTCTCGGATTCTTCGATCAGCGGACAAATGACATACGCCTGCCGCCCTTCGGCTACCTCGCGGCGAATAAAGCCAAGGACGCGCTCCAGCATATTGTGCGTGACCGCATACGTCTGAATCGGCTTGCGTCCCTTAGGGAGCTCGCGCAGCGTCGAGACGTCCATATCGCCAAAAGCGGTAATCGCCAGCGTCCGCGGGATCGGCGTCGCGGTCATCGTGAGCACGTCCGGATTCATCCCTTTGCGGCGCAGAATGCTGCGCTGCTGTACGCCGAAGCGATGCTGCTCGTCCGTAACGACGAGTCCGAGCCGGCGGAAAAACACATCCTCTTGAATGAGCGCATGCGTACCGACAACGATGTCGATCATCCCCATCTGCAGCGAGCCGAGCACATCCCGGCGCTGACGCTCGGTCAAGCTGCCCGTCAGCAGCGCCGTCTGAATGCCGTACGGCTCGAACAAGCGGTCGAGCGAACGTTTGTGCTGCTCCGCAAGAATTTCCGTCGGCACCATCAGCGCGCCTTGATAGCCGGCTTTGACGACGGCAAAAAGCGCCACCGCCGCGACGACGGTTTTTCCCGCGCCTACATCGCCCTGCAGCAGGCGGTTCATACAGAAAGGCTGCTGCAGATCATGAAGAATTTCGGCCAGCACGTTTTTCTGGGAAGCCGTCAGTGTGAACGGCAGCGCGCGTACAAACGCGCGAACCGCCGGCAAATCTACGGGGTGCGCGACCCCGTCCGCCCGCTCGTGATTCAGCGTGCGGTACGCCTGCATCTTGAGCTGGAACAAGAACAGCTCCTCATACACCATCCGGCGTCTCGCCCGCTGTCCCTGCTCCATACTGCCCGGCAGATGCAGGAGAGCGATCGCCTGCTTGCGGGGCAGCAGATTGTATTTGCGCAGCAGCTTGCCCGGAAGCACCTCGGGAATGAGGTCGCCGAATTGCAGCAGCGCCTGCTTCGTCGTCTGCCGGAACCATTTTTGCGTGATCGAGCCCGTCACCGAATAAACCGGTTGTAGCGTGCCGGTCTGCGACGTACCGCGGCCCGGGAATTCGACCTCCGTCACGGTCAAGTGCAGCCGCTTCTGGTCCCATTTTCCGGTCAAGACGATGTCCGTACCGGCTGTCAGCTTGTCCTTCAAAAAATGCCGGTTAAACCAGACAGCCGTAATGAAGAGCGGATCGACCACGATTTTACAGGTCATGCGCGATTTGGTGCGCCCGTACATTTGCACTTGGGGAACCCCAGCGACCGTGCCCTGCACCGTAATCCGATCTCCGTCCTTCACCTGCGTCAAATCGCGAAGCGTGTAATCCTCGTAGCGAAAAGGATAATAATCGAGGAGCTCTCCGACGCTCGAGATGCCGAGCGCAAGCAGCTCCTCCGGCTTCTTGCCTTTGACGCCGGACACCTTCGTGACCGGAAGCGAATAAAGATCCAAGGTCATATCAGACCGGTATGGCAAAGGCCGCTACGGTTCTGGGTCCGACATGCGCTCCGATGACAGGCCCGATATGCGTGTATTGCACGCTGTTTACATCAAAATGCTGCTTCAGCAGCGAGAAAAATTCCTCCGCCGTCTCACGGCCGGTCGTATAAGCCATGATCAAATCGATCGGCTTGCCGGCAAAATCCTTCTGCAGCAGCTCGACGATCCGGTTCATCGCTTTCTTCTGTCCACGAACTTTATCGACGGAGTACACGACTCCGTCATCGTTGACCGACAGGATCGGCTTAATATTAAGCAAGGAGCCGAAGAGCGCCGCAGCCTTGCCGATCCGTCCGCCCTTATGCAAATACTCGAGCGTATCCACCAAAAAATAAAGTCTGATGTTTTGGCGCAGCGACGCAATCCGTTCCAAAATTTCCGACTTGCTCTTCCCCTGCTTTGCCGCCTCCGCGGCAGCTATGACGAGCATGCCGATGCCACAGGAAGCCGTACGGCTGTCCACCACCTCGATATCCGCCTTCTCGTCGATCATCGATTTCGCCACGAGGGCGGACTGGTAAGTGCCGCTCAACTGCGATGACAAATGAATCGAGATGATCGAGTCGGCGCCTTCGTCCGCCAGCCTCTCGTATACTTGGATGAAATCGGCCGGCGACGGCTGCGATGTGGTCGGAAAAATACCAGACGAGGCCAGCTTGTCATAAAATTGCTCCGGACCCATGTCAACTCCGTCGCGAAATGCCTCCGAGCCGAACAATACTTTAAGCGGCACCACCTCAATGCCGAGCCGCTCCCGCAGGTCGGCCGGAATATCCGCCGTACTGTCCGTTACAATACGAACCTGGCTCAATAGCCTCCCTCAATTCTTTGCAAAATTTTGATCTATAAGACATAGCGTCGAATCGAATCGCTTACTCTGCGGAAATAATGTAGTAATAGAGCGGCTGTCCACCGTCCTGCACTTCCACTTCTACCTCTTGATACGTTTGTTCGACATACCCGACAAGCTCCTCGGTCTGCTCCTGCACCGCGTCCGCTCCGGTATACAGGGTCACGATCTCCGCACCCGCATCCAGCATGGAGTCAATCAGCTTTTTGCAGGAATCGACGAGGTCCGGAGCCGAGGAAACGATGCGGCCGTTGTGAATGCCGATATAATCGCCCTCTTTAATCTCGATCCCATCCATTTGCGTATCGCGTACGGCATGGGTGATTTGACCGGCCTGTACCTGCTGCAGCGCCTGCTGCATTTCGTCGATGTTTTCTTCGGGAGCTGCCTCCTCCTGGAAGGCAATGACAGCGGCAATGCCTTGCGGAATCGACTTGCTCGGAATAACGACAACCTGCTTATCTTCGACAAGCTCCACGGCCTGCTGAGCAGCCAGGATGATGTTCGAATTGTTCGGAAGCACGAACACGGTTCTCGCTTCGACCTCGCTGACGGCGCGGACGATATCTTCGGTGCTCGGGTTCATGGTCTGTCCGCCATGCAGAATCCGGTCGACGCCCAAGCTGCCGAAAATACCGGAGATGCCTTCCCCCGCAGATACGGCGACAAAGCCATACGGCTTCAGCTCGCGGGACGGGGCATTCGCCGCAGGGACGGACGGCTCGCCGAGTTCGAGCTCCCTGGCCGCGTCCAGCAAATGCGTCGCCTTGGCCAATGCCGCGACCGCGCCGGACGCTCCGGCCTCCTCCATCAGAAGATGGGTATGCTGATCGCGCATATTTTCAATTTTGATACGGCTGAGATCCCCATAGTTCTGGGCCAGATTCATAACGCTGCCCGGGAATTCGGCGTGGATATGCACTTTGACCAGATCGTCGTCGGCCACGACAAGCAGAGAATCGCCGAAGGCGGACAGCTCCTCGCGGAACAGGGCCTCGTCAAACTTGCGGCCGTTCAGCTTGCCCGGGTTCAGCGTCACCATAAACTCCGTGCAATATCCGAACTCGATATCCTCCGTCGCCAGCTTCGCCTGCGCGCGCTCATGACCGGTAAAATCAAGCGGCGTCGCCACGGGCTCAAGCGTCTCCTCGAGCGGCTGCACCGCGCCAAAAGCGACGTACGGCATATCGGCTGGTTCCTCCGCCGGCGCTTCCTCCTCCATGTCCAGAACGGACACAAAGCCCTCGTAGATATACACAAGCCCCTGTCCGCCCGAATCGACGACGCCCACCTGCTTCAGCACGGGAAGCATGTCCGGCGTTTTGGCCAGCGCCTCTTTCGCTTGATCCAGCAGTTCCGCTATGACGACAGCGACATCGGGCTGCCGCTTGGCGGTCTGTACGCCCTGCCTTGCCGCTTCCTTGGCTACGGTCAGAATCGTACCTTCCACGGGCTTTACGACGGCCTTGTAGGCCATATCCACGCCGTTCTGGAACGCTGCAGCCACCTGCTGGGCGTTGGCCGAAGGCAGGTCGGATACGGCTTTGGCGAAACCGCGGAACAACTGCGACAGAATCACGCCCGAGTTGCCGCGGGCGCCCATCAGCAAGCCTTTAGCAAGCGCTTCCGCTGCTTTACCCAAGTGGTCCGACGGACGGCGGCGAAGCTCTTCCACCCCGGAAGTCAAGGTCAAATTCATATTCGTGCCCGTATCGCCGTCCGGTACCGGAAAGACGTTGAGCGCATTGACCCGCTCCGCGTTCGTCGTCAGCCTATGCGCTCCCGCTTCTACCATTCGGATGAAATCTTGTCCATTCATTTCTTTTAAGCGCTTACTCAAAAAGACCGTTCCCCTTTCGCTATAACCCTGTCGGCGATCCATAACATGTTTCGGCCACAACCGCTGTCATCACAGGTCTCATTCCGCAATCCTCACGCCTTGGACAAAAATGTTCACGTTAGCCACTTGAAGACCCGCCACTTCCCCGAGCATGTATTTTACTTTGCTCTGCACGTTATGCGCCACGACCGAAATTTTCGTGCCATAGCTGACGACGATATATAAATCAATAGTCAGGACATCCTGCTCGTCGCGGTGAACCTCGACGCCCCGGCGCAAATTGTCCCGGCGCAGCAGTTCGGCAATACCGTCCTTGAATTGATTGCGCGAAGCCATCCCGACAAGTCCGTAGCAGTCCAGCGCCGCCGAACCCGCAAGGACGGCGATTACTTCGTCCGTAACGTAGATTTTTCCATATTCTGAAGCCAGTTCGATTGTCATCTCCATACAGCTCCTTCGATCCCAAAATTAGCATGGACTACGAATCATTGTACTATATTCGCCGCAAGAAATAAATAAAACTCGGGCTGCAGGGGAAGAAAACGAAGAAGCTGCGTTGACGGCGTTTGGGCCGCTGTGATATGATGTTTAAGTGTGTTTTTGAAGCGTGTATGCTTTAAGGAGGTGTAATCAATGTCCCGCAAATGTTTTATCACAGGTAAAGGCCCGGGTACCGGCAACCATGTATCCCACGCGAACAACAAAGCGAAACGCACTTGGGGTGTCAACGTTCAAAAGGTTCGCATTCTGGTCGACGGCAAACCGAAACGCGTTTGGGTGAGCACGAAAGCTCTGAAATCCGGAAAAGTAACTCGCGTGTAATCTGCGTTCGCAGACAAAAAGCACCTGGCTCAGGTGCTTTTTTTAGTTGATAAGCATGAATTCGCATCAACCTTAACAAAACGCGCTTGTCTTGCTGACAAGGACGGCTGAGCCGTTGATCCCGGGTGTGGCGCCTGCCCTAGCCCGGCAGCCGGGCCTAAGTATGATCGAGCGTACCTTCAGTTTTTGCTGAATGTATT
>NZ_JTHN01000009.1 GCF_001399685.1 Paenibacillus sp. A3 | reverse complement strand
CGAATCCGTACGAGATTGGCGGACGGATGTACAAGACGGGCGATTTGGCCCGCTGGCTGCCGGACGGAACGATCGAATATATGGGCCGGATCGACCATCAGGTGAAAATCCGGGGGTACCGGATCGAGCTGGGCGAGGTGGAAGCGCAGCTCTTGAAGGTGGAGCCTGTACAAGAGGCGATCGTTCTGGCACGGGAGGACGAAAGCGGCGCGAAGCAGTTATGCGCATATTTCCTGGCAGCCCGATCCCTGACGGTAAGCGAACTCAGAGCGGCACTGTCGCGGGAAATACCGGCCTATATGATCCCGTCGTACTTTGTGCAGGTGGAGCGGATGCCGCTGACGCCGAATGGAAAGATCGACCGCAAAGCGCTGCCTGCGCCCGAAGGAAGCGTCCCGACGGGGATGGAATACGTAGCTCCGCGCACGTCGCTGGAAGCCCGGTTGACGGAAATTTGGCAGGAGGTGCTCGGACTTCCGAACATTGGGGTTCAGGATAACTTCTTCGATCTTGGCGGACATTCCTTAAAAGTACTGCAAATGCTCCAGAAGGTTTCGGTGGAATTGGACGTTCAAGTTCCTCTGCATACGGTGTTTAAAATGCCGACCGTCGAAGCTATGGCTCATGAAATCGGCAAGCGCGAGGCGGAAAAGGCGTTTGGCAGCGAGGAGAACGACATTGTACGCTTGAACGAGAAAGGACCGGTCAATGTTTTCTGCTTCCCTCCGTTGGCGGGATACGGCATCGGGTATTACGAAATGGCAAGGCAGCTTGAAAATCATTGTGTCGTCTACGGTCTGGAGTTTATCGGGGATCGTTCTTCTCACGAGGACATGCTGGAGCAATATATCGATTCCATTCGGAGTATTCAAGAGCAAGGGCCTTATATCTTCCTGGGTTATTCGATCGGAGGCAATCTGGCGTTCGAGGTGGCCAAGGCTATGGAGAACCGGGGATACCAAGTGTCGGATATTATTATGATCGATGCGTTAAGGCGTACGGAAACGATCAAATCTTCGCCGGAGGGAACGTCCGATCAAATCGAGCAAATACTGGATGGACTTTCCGACACATACAAATCCTACCTGACGGAACCGTCCGCTCGGGAAAAAGTGAAAAACAAAATGTACGCCTATGCCTTGTACCGGAATGAGCTCCTCAATACCGGAGCCGTTCAAGCGAACATTCACGCTTTGGTTGCCGGAGGTTCGGCTGCGGGAATCGCTGCTCCGGATGATGCCTTATTATGGCGGCAGGCCACGCAGAACCATTATGCCGAATATGAAGTCGTCGGAAGTCACGATGTGGTGCTCGACCCCGGATTTATCGAGGAAAACGCCAAGGTTCTCCGTACTATCGTAAAAAAAGTGATTCAGGAGACCCGCCAGTTAAATCCGACGCTTTCGTAGCAAACGGATTTGTAACGTGCCGGCGTTTCCGCTGCATATGCGTAAGCTTGATAAGGGCTGCCGGAGTTGTTCCGGCAGCCCTTGTCCGTGCATGATTTCCTTTTAAAATGGAATTTGTTCCGTGATAAACGGATAGTCATGCTCTTCCGCCCACGCTTGCAGGCCGCTCCAAAATGCCTCACACGTCAGAAAGACGCGGTCCGGGTCGGACAGCTCGCCGGACAGCACGAGCTGTGCCAGCGCATCGAAGCCGGCGGGCCTGTCGGGCAGGGTCATTGCTTCGGGAATGACCTTGGCTCCCGTAGAGTAGGTCGTCCGATGATGCAGCCCGATGAGCATCGCGCCGAAATGCGCGGTTTCCATGGCCAGATAAGGCAGGTACGTCCGCGGGCCTTGGGCGTTGGCGTTGCGCCATTTGCCGGCGAATTCGAACATTTCGCCGACCAGAATGCCGCGGATGTTTTCCCGGAAATCGGCTTCGTCCGGCGATTGGACCGCTTCTTTCAGCTCATCGAAAAAGCCGTCCGGGTCGTACAGCGGCAGAGCCGTAAGGAATGCGCCGTGGGACAGAGGCCATGTATCCTCGACGGTCCGCGCGTACTGCAGCAGCTCCTCCTCGCTGTACACGTTCACCTCCGCTTTCCAGACCCCGGCCGCCCATTCGTGGCTGAAGTCGACCGGTTCGTCTCCCGAGCGGAGAACGCATAGCATCTCGGTGTCCGAGAACGGCCCGTCCGTGCCGCGCGCCATGGAGCCGTAGAGGCCGATCGCTTTTAGGTTGTCGCCGTAAACCTGCTTAAGCCGGTCGGCAATTTCACGGGCAATGGCCCGTCTTTCTTCTTTGGTTACCGCCTGTGGTCCGTTCATTCGTTTGCACGCTCCTTGGTAAAAGTTGAGGCTGGTTTCGCGCACTGCTTCGAACGGAGGCGGCGGTCCCCGGGGTTAACGGGGGACTTTTAGGCGAGGCATGAGCATCGGCCTCCTTTTGGAAAAAAATGTACGTTTGTCTTACTCTTACGTGCGAAAGGGGCATAAGGTTTCGGCCAAATTCGGCTATGCTTTTTTGGGCCAGAAGGTATAGCTGAAGCTCCATACAAAATCGATCCCCAGCACGATCGCCCAGCGCCAGATCATGCTCCACAAGTCGGCTGTTCGGCTGTTGTCGTCGACGAACCAGATCATGCCGAGCAGAATCAGGCAGCCGATGATCCAGGCCAGGAGGTGAAGAAACCACGTCTGCCGTTCGCGGCGGGCATGGGCTGCGCCGTGCTTGGGCTTCGGTTCGGGCGCCGGAGCCCCTGCGAACCGGTGGGCGAACCGTTTGTCGGCCCACCGGATCATCCGGTGGCCAAAGGCGATGGATACGCCGATATAGACGGCGGCGAGGCCGTGTATGAAGCTGGCGGTCGCCCCGTTGCGCAAATCCATGACGGTCGCGATAATCAGGACCAGATCGACCACCGGCGTGGCGACCAGCAAAAGAGCTCCGATTCGTTTCATGCCCAAAATATAGCGGAAGACAAGTCCGGCGACGACAAACACCCAGAAGCCAATTTCACAACCGATAATAAATGCGGCTATCGTCATACAATCAGTCCTTTCTTTTCTTTTTTTTGATACACTTGTATTGCTAAGCAGGGTTTATTTTAGCATTGTTGTATTAAAAAAAACAACCGTGCTATAATCGGAACATGCCTAAAATCGTAAACCATGAAGAACGACGGGAGCATTTGGCGGAAGCGGTGTGGCGGATTATTCGAAGGGAAGGGCTGGAAGGGGTCAGCGTGCGCAGTGTCGCGGAGGAAGCCGGCATGTCTCTTGGCTCGCTGCGTCATTACTTCGATTCGCAATCGGCTTTATTGGCTTTCTCCATGCGGCTCGTCGCCGAACGGATAAAAAAACGTATACAGTCGCTTCCGCAGGACGGCGACCCCCGGGAACATATCGAAACGCTGATCGGTCAAATCGTGCCGCTGGACGAAGAACGCTTGGCGGAAAGTCAAATCTGGATGGCCTTTTCGACTTTTGCTTTGACCGAGCCGGACTTGAGGCCGCTGAGCCGGGAAATTCACGACTCGCTGCGGGACGTGTTCCGTAAAATCTTCGAAACCCTCGACCAGTCGCAGCTGCTGAAGCCTGGCCTTGACTCGGAGCTGGAAGCGAAGCGGTTCCACGCGTTGGTGGACGGTTTGGTCGTACACGGCGTCATCGCCTCCGAGGTCATAAGTGCGGAAGAAATTGCGGGGATCATTGAGCGGCATCTGGACAGCTTGCTTGAACCGTAACGCTGTCGCTGGCAGAAAGGATAAAGAGCCTGTCTCGGAGACAGGCTCTTTGATATGGAGAAACGTTAAATTAATTCAACGCTTACCCGAACTGGCGCAGCGCCGAATGGCGGGTCGGGCCGACAAAGCCGTTCAGCGGAAAGCCGTGCCGGATGGCCGCGCTGATGAACCGTTTTGCGGTGCCGACCGCTTCTTTGACGTCGGCGCCTTTGGCAAGCTCGGCCGTAATGGCCGCGGAGTACGTGCATCCGGCTCCGTGCGTATAGGTGGTGGAAATTTTGTCCGATTCGTACAGCTCGAATGCCTTTCCGTCATAAAGCAAGTCGACCGCCTGCGGATGATTCAGCTTCGCGCCGCCCTTGATCAGGACGTACTTGACGCCTGTCGCATGGATGATCTGTGCCGCTTCTTTCATGTCCTCCAGCGTTTGAATCGGCGGACGGTTCGCAAGCTGCGCCGCTTCGAACAAATTCGGAGTAACGACGTCCGCGATCGGGACGAGCAGCTCCCGCAGGGCTACGGTGGATTCGGGATGGAGCGCCTCGTCGTTGCCTTTGCAGACCATCACAGGGTCCACGACGATACGCTGCAGCCCTTTGCCTTTGAGCGTGCGCGTGACGAGCTCGATCAGTTCGACGGAGCCGAGCATGCCTGTCTTGAGCGCATCGACGCCGATGCCGTCAAGCACGGTTTGCAACTGGGCTTCGACGGTAGGCAAAGCGACCGGATGAACGCCGTGGTGCCATTGGTTGTTCGGGTCCATCGTGACGACCGTCGTGAGAACCGTCATCCCGTAGACGTCGCGTTCCTGGAACGTTTTCAAATCGGCTTGAATTCCGGCGCCGCCGCTTGTATCGGAGCCGGCAATGGTTAACGCTTTTGGTATGCTCATAGTACTTCTCTCCCCGGATGAATGAAGTTGCATTTATGACCTATCCTATCACGTTGGCGCAAAATTTCAATCGAAAATTCGCGGATTCCCCCAAAAAATGCCAAAAGATGACTATCGCCGCTTGGCGCCCTGCAGCAGGCGCATCATTTGGGCTGCCGCTTCGCTCGCCCACTCCGCGGCGCGCCCGACCGCTTCCTGCAAATCGCAAGGCTTGCGCACGATGGGCAAAGCCGCCGTCAGACCGAGGTCGTCCAACTGCTCTGCGGGCAGCTCCAGACTGCCGCACAAGGCGACTACCGGCACCCCTGCGTCGCGGGCCTTGCGGCAGATGCCGGCAATCGCTTTGCCGGACAGCGTCTGTGCATCCAGCCGGCCTTCGCCGGTGATTACCCAGTCGGCGTCCCGAAGCTGTGCTTCGAACTTCGCCTTCTCCAGCACGATGTCGATGCCGGAGCGAAGCTCCGCGCCCAGGAACGCGTGCAGCCCGGCCCCCATTCCGCCGGCCGCGCCGCCGCCCGGCAGCGCAAGCACGTCGATGCCTGTTTGCCGGCGAATGACGTCGGCCCACTGCCTCAGCGCCCGATCCAGCGCCTGCGTCATGTCCGGCGTCGCGCCCTTCTGCGGGCCGAAGACGGCGGAAGCGCCCTCCGGCCCGCAGAGCGGGTTGCGGACGTCCGTCGCCGCCACGAAGCGGCATGCCGCGAGGCGCGGGTCCATGCCGGAGGCGTCGAAGCCGGCGAGTCCGGCGAGCGCTCCGCCCCCGGAGGGCAGCGGGACGCCGTCCGCTCCGTACCACCGGACGCCGAGCGCCTCCAGCATGCCTGCCCCGCCGTCGTTCGTCGCGCTGCCGCCGAGCCCGATGAGGAACTGGCGGCATCCGCGGTCCAATGCGGCCCGAATCAGCTCGCCCGTTCCGTAGGAGGAGGCGGCAAGAGGGTTGCGCCGCGCTTCGGGAACGAGCGGCAGCCCGGACGCCTGCGCCATTTCGACGACGGCGGTGCCGTCCTTCAGGATGCCGTAGACGGCCGTGACCGGCTCTCTGAGCGGTCCGCGAGCTTGTACTTCCACCCGGGCACCGCCGCAGGCATGCACAAGGCTGTCTACCGTGCCTTCCCCGCCGTCTGCGACCGGAAGCTCGACGATGTCGGCGTCCGGGACGACGCTCCGAATGCCGGAGCTCACGGCCCCGCACAGCTGCAGAGCTGACAGCGAGCCTTTGAACGAATCCGGCGCAATCACGATTTTCATGTGCCATTCCCCCGCAGATTCATAGAATAAGACGATTATACCACCGCGCTAAAAGCCGCATCCAACATTTCCGGCCGGTCCGGTCAGCGTTTCGTAAGGGAAATATCAGGAAGCTATTCGTTCTCCTTCTGTCGGCGCTTAGATACAATGGAAATGAGTGGATAGAGAGAGAGAGGGAGTGCTGAGATTGACCTATCGAACAGTTGCGAGGGGCGCCGGATGGGGTGTCCTGTTTGTCGCGCTGCTGCTGGCGCTCGCGGCCTGCAAGCCGGAGATGAAGCCGCCGGAAGAGGTGATGGACACATTCGTCGCCGCCTGGCAAAAGAAAGATTACGCAGCCATGTATTCCAGCTTGACGAGCCATGTTAAAGAATCCGTCACGCAAGAGGCATTCGTCAGCCGGCATCAAAACATTTATGAAGGAATCGGATTAACGGAGCTGCATATCACGGCGGAGCCGACGGAGAAAGACCCGAAAGCGAAGACGGATCAAATTCGGTATAAGCTGCATGTGGAAATGAAGACGTCGGCCGGACCGATCGAGTTCAACCAGACGGCGACGCTCCGCAAGGAAGAGCGCGCATGGGGAGTGGACTGGTCTTCGGCTTTTCTGTTTCCCCAGCTCAAGGACGCGGACAAGGTTCGCGTGCAGACGCTCCCGGCGAAGCGGGGAGAAATACTCGACCGCCAAGGCCATGGACTGGCCATCAACGAAGATCAATGGGAGGTCGGCCTCGTACCCGAAAAAATGGTCGAGCCGTCCGACGAGTCCGTGAGCAAGCTGGCGGCCCTGCTGAACCTGAAGCCGGAGGATATCCGGGCGAAGCTCGGCGCTTCGTGGGTAAAGCCGGAGCTTTTTGTCCCGATCGCGCTAATTCCCAAAGGCGATCCGCGGGAGAACGAGCTGCTTACGGTTCAAGGGACGGCTTACCGGACGAAGCAGGTACGTTCGTACCCGCTCGGCGCGGCCGCGGCTCATTTGACGGGCTACATCGGCAGGCTGAACGAGAAGGAGCTGGAGAAGCGCAAGGATAAAGGCTACCGGTCGGACGACTGGATCGGCAAAACCGGGCTGGAGCTGACGCTGGAGGACCGGCTGCGCGGTCGGGACGGCCAGCGCATTTACATTACGGATGCGGAGGGCCGGGACAAAGCGACGCTCGTCAAGCGCGATGCGGTGGATGGCGAAGACGTGAAGCTGACGATCGATTCCGTTATGCAGCAGGCGATGTTTCGGCAGATGGAGAATGATGCGGGAGCGGGGGTGGCGATGCAGCCGCTGACCGGCGAGCTGCTCGCGTTGGTAAGCACCCCGTCTTACGATCCGAACCTCTGGATCTCGGGCATTTCGGCCGAGCAGTGGAAGAAATGGACGGAGAACCCGGACAAGCCGCTATTCAACCGATACGCCAGCGCTTATGCGCCCGGGTCGGCGTTCAAGCCGATCACGGCGGCTATCGCTTTGGAGCAGGGGATGCTCGATCCGAACGAAGAGAAAGCCATTACCGGGAAGCAGTGGAAAAAGGATTCATCGTGGGGGAACTACTACGTGACGAGGGTGTCCGAGGCGGCGAGCGCGGTGAATTTGACGAAGGCGCTGATGTATTCGGACAACATCTATTTCGCTCAGGTGGCGCTAGGTTTAGGAGCGGAGCGTTTCGAGAAGGCCGCCGCCAAGTTCGGATTCGGCGAGAAGCTGCCGCTGCCGCTGGCGGTCGATGTCTCGTCGCTGTCGAACGCAGGCATCAAGAAGGAGGTCTTGCTGGCGGACTCCGGCTACGGGCAAGGGGAGGTCGTCATGTCGCCGCTGCATGTGGCGGATGCGTATACGGTTTTCGTGAATGACGGCAATATGATCAAGCCGGTGCTCGAATATGACGGCCGGACGACCGGTGAAGTGTGGAAAAGCGGATTGATCCGCCCCGAGGTGAGCCGCATGCTGACGGAGCAGATGAAGGAGGTCATCCAAAATCCCGCAGGGACCGGCCGTGCAGCGAGAATTGACGGGCTGACGCTGGCGGGCAAGACCGGTACGGCCGAGCTGAAGCAAAAGAAAGGGGAGTCCGGGCAGGAGAACGGCTGGTTCGTCGCTTACGATACCGACAAGCCGAAGCTGCTCGTCGCTTTGATGGTGGAGAAGGTGGAGGTGAGGGGTGGTAGTCGTCACCTTGCCGGGACAATCAAGGCATTGTTTCGGAGCTTCACGAAGTAAGCGTTCAGTGCCGCCGCCTGCGGAGCGCTCGCGTCCGTTCGATCGCAGATGCAGAAAATCCAATGGTTCCCAATTTCGATAGTTGTGATAAGATGGGAAAGGGGCTTGCGGGCCCGACTCAACCGAATCAAGGCGAATGTTCGAAACGAAGGAGCAATTTGGATGACCCGAGTCCTCGATGATGTGTGCCTTCAGCGGCATACGCTGCTAAAAGGCGGCGCCTACCGGATCGAAGAACGGCTGGCTTCGAGCGAGCTGTCCATCGTTTACACCGGATGCCCGGCGGAGGGAGAAGAGAGGCTTGCGATTAAGGAATTTTATCCCGGAAGCCTGGCTCTAAGAGATATGGACGGGAAGACGGTCTTATGCCGCCGTCCTTCGAGCCGCCGGAAGTTTGAAGGGCTGAACGATGCCTTCCGGAGGGAAGCTGCGATTCTAAGCCGGCTCCGGCATCGACATATCGTCGAATATATCGACAATTTCGAAGAAAACGGGACGAGCTATTTGGTAACCCGTTATTGCCCGGGCAAGCCGCTCGTGGATTTGATCCGGGAGGAGAAGCCTGCGGCGGCGCATTTGATCCGGAACGTACTGCTGCCGTTTCTGGATACGGTGGACTTCGTACACCGGCAAGGCATCATTCACCGGGATTTGAAGCCGGGGAATGTGATGATTTCGGAAGAAGGCCGGCCGGTGCTGCTGGATTTCGGTTCGGCCGTATCGCTCGCCGAGCCGGACGTCCGTCCGATTTTTACAACGTCCGGCTTCTCCCCGCTGGAGCTGTATTCGGAGAAGGCCCGTCAAGGAAAAAAGGCCGATTTATACAGCGCCGCCGCGATTTTATACTACAGCTTCACGGGGCGCGTTCCGGCGGACGTTTCCGGGCGGCTGATCGAGGACCGCATGGAAAGGGCGAGAACCGCGAACCCGGAGGTCAGCCTGCTGCTGTCGGGGATGATCCGATGGGGGCTTGCCGTTCAGCCGCGCAGAAGATGCCCGTCGCTGAAGCTGCTTAAGGCCGCTTTGCGGCTGGAGTATATGCGCCTCAAAGCCGGGAAGCGGCGGAAGCGCTTGGACACGCCTTCGGCCGTGTCCGAAAAATAAAGGAACTGCGAGGGCGCTATTCGGTTCATTTGCCGGGTCTGCCTCCGCTTAGAGGAACTGTGATGCGTTATCGATGCTTCGCAGGCACGGCGGAATATTTTTCGACACGGTTAGGGTGTCCCGAGTTCCGTTATTTTGCGAGGGAAGCGCCAAAAATCTTGGTTAGCTCATCGTAGTTCCTCTAAATCATGGTTGCCGATTCACAGACTAAATGCGCTCAAAATCGTTCCCGGGACAGGGTGGCAGCTCTGGCTGAACGATACTGGGGAATAATGGTGGATTCCGCCCGGGGTCGAGGAGCATGAGGGTACGGATATCCCGCCCAAATGTTGAGGGGTACGAGGAAAGGCGAGCGGCTTCCGTCCCAATGTCGAGGGGCGGAAGGAAAGGCCGATAGCTTCCGTCCCAATGTCGAGGGGGCGGAAGGAAAAGCCGGTAACTTCCGCCCTAATGTCGAGGGGGCAGAAGGAATGGCAAATAGCTTCCACCCAATGTCAAGGAGCAGGAGGACCGGCAGGCATCTTCCACACGCGCGAATGTCGAAGAGCATGAAGAGTAACTGACAGCCTCCGCCCGAATGCCCCGAAGGGAGAAAAGTGGCCCGGCGCGTTCTCCCCGAATCCATCGAGTATCCTCCTCGAATCCCCCACGCCTCTCCCGCGATTCAACGGCAAAAACCCAACCCCCGTTACAGGGCGTTGGGTTTTACTTCTTTATACCGCAGCTCGATTTCCGTCAAATGGTCCTCGAAGGTGATGTAAATTTTCTCGTTGTAGCTGATCGATTCCTTTTTGTTGCGGGGGATCGGCGTCCGGCCTTTTTCAATCGTGCAGCGCGTGTTGTGCCGGATCACAATCGTGCCGTTCTTCCCGGCTTCGATGATGATGTGCTCCGCCTCCGGCAGCGGCTCGTTGACGTCGAGGCTCGCGAACAGCTCGCGCAGGCTGATCTGCCGCTTCTCGAACGAAGCGAGAGGCCAGTACTTGACCGGAATGTCGCTGCCGCTCGCCGTATTGAGGAAGTACCCTTCCAGCCTTCCGGCAAAGCGCGGCTTCGGACGAAGCAGCCAATAGACGGCCCAAGCGGCCAGCAGCACGGCGAGCACGATGCCCGCGATGATCAAATAACGCTGCACGACGGAGTGCACGTTAATGACGAGATCCGAGGTGACGGAAGCTCCTTCGTCGTCCGTTACCGTCATCGTCAGAACCGCTTTGCCGGCATGCATAAAAGAAACGGTCAACGTATCGCCGTCCACCGTGAAGTCGGCCAGCTTGGCGTTGCTGTTGGAGGCGATTGTATAGCTCAGCTTGTCCTGATTCACATCGCGAAAATAGTTCTTAAGATCTATTTTGGCGTCTCCGTCTTCTTTCGTCAGTTCGATGGCCCCGCTGCCGATCGCTTCGGGCGCCGTGTTCGCAATATCCAGCTCGCTGACCGCCGTTTCCCGGTAAAAATCCGGGCTGCTCAGAAACACGCGGGCTTGATACTTGCCGGAATGAGGGAAGACCGTCTGCGTCTCGAAGCCGTTTCCGTTCAGCTTCATCGGCGTCCGTTCCTCCTTATTCGTCTGCAAATCTTTCACGATCAGCTCGGCCTTCATCGATTGGTACACGTCGGCGTCGGCCAGCTTGGCTCCGTCCGCCTGATGCAGCAGGAAGGCGGAAACGTTCGACGGCACGCCCTTAACCGGCTGGGAAAGCTCCATCCCAGCCTTTAAGCCGTAGTTGCCGAGCAGGCTGATTTTCACGAAATCCCCGGGCCTTGCTTTGAATTTCAGCAGAAAGGCGCCTTTTTGCGGCTGGGGTATTTTGAGCAGCGAATATTTGTCCGATTTCACGAACCGGATGTTTTTTGAATTGTAATACAGATGCGTTTCGGTGATCGGATGCTCCGAAAGCAGTACGATATTGGCTTCGTTCATGCTGCCGTTCGGAATGTTGACTGTCACTTCCTGCAGCTCCCCGGTGGCTGTAACAGCCGCGACGGGGACGAGCACGGAGCGGATTTGCTTGGCGAAAATGTTGTTGAAAATTTCTGGCAGATCCCCCGCGCTTTCCGTGATGAACGACGTGCCTCCCGTCTTGGCGGCAATCGATTCGAGCTGCGGCGCGTTGACCGAGCCGTCATGATTAAGCCCGACGGTGTAGATCGGGTAACCCTTCGCCTGCGCTTCCGCGATCACGCGCTCCACGTCTTTGTTCGAATCCTCGACTGATCTCCCTGTAAAAATAGGTCCAAAATCCGTGCCGCCATCCGACAGCAGAATCATAAACGGACGTCCGCCGCCTTTGCCGCTCCCGACAAGCTCCGACCCTTTGCTCAGCCCGAGGCCGAGATCCGTATAGCCGGAAAAGCGCAGCTCCGCGATTTTCTTTTTGAGCAGATTTTTCTGCTCCTCCTGGGTTAGCGGGGCGAGCGGCTGCGCTTCGACGATTTTATGGTTGTAGGCGACAAATCCGACTTGGGTGCGGGCCGCCTCGCTCATGTCCATAAACATTTTGATGACTTCCGCAGCGATCCGGTCCCGGTCCGTCGCGTTCATCGAATAACTGACGTCCATCACGAACACCGCGTCGAACCCCGGATTCGTATTGCCTTCGGCAAACGCCGATCCGAGAGGAACGAACAGCAGCGCCAGTGCGACAGCGATCGCCAAAATTCGCAGCCCGACCGGGACGCGCCTTCTTGTATGCATTTCCCCAACCATCAAAAACTCACCCTTCATTTGTAAAATGTGTGAAAGTACACCAAAACTGCTATAAACAATCGGCGAGACTTTACCGAAAAATTAGTACAGTGAGAAATAGTAAAAAAATACAGTTTTGTTAAGTTCGACACATTTTTGAAGGGGAGATGATGAAAAAGGGAATAAAAGGGTGGGTTTATATGGTTAATTCAGCATATAACAGAAGGGCCAAAAAATAAATGTGTTTACTCAAAAATGGGAAAATAGTACTTGATTATCTAGGATAAAATGACTATAAATATCCATAGTTGACAAAATAAAACATCACACTCTATGATTAGACCTGTGTTTTCGGCCTTCATCCAAAAATGCTCGGAAAGGAGTAGGCTATAAGAATCATGCGCCGGTTCCGGCAAGTTTTTATAGCCGACAGCCCAATGGACATCATCAATCAAACGAACCGCACCATGCTCTTCGAAGAGATCAACCCGGAAAAGCTCGATCTCGTCACGATCGTCGGGGACGTCAGAGGCATCGACAGCTTGAGCGACGACAAGATCAAGGAGATTAACCAGCATCTGCTCGTTCGCAGTTTCGACGAGTTTTTGGACAAGTTTTCGCCGACCGTGTACTCGTTTTTCAATGCGGCCAACCAGAAGGTTATGTATACCCTCAAGAAGCCGGAAGGGATTGCCGAGGACAGCATTTCGGAGATCAAGATCGACCAAAGCAACGATTTTCTAAAAATGCTGTTCACGCTGATCGACACGAAGCGCAGCCAAGGCATTCCGAACGTGGACTTTAAGTTCGAGAACCTGCTCGACATGATTTCCCCGAAAAAAGTGATGGACGACATCCGCCAAGTGCGCAAGGAAATCCATTATTTGTACGGGCAATACGACAAGCTGGACGACGGCGATCCGAAAAAGCTGGACCTCGGGGACAAGCTCAACATCATGTTCGAGGACGCCAGCAAAAACTATAACAACGTCATGGCCATGCTTCCGCTGGCGATCGAAGACATCAAGACCCGTCTTCTGCTCGGAGGGGCACAGGAAGAGAACGAATCCGAAGCGATTCAGATCGGGATGCTGATGATCGGCGATTCCGGCGAGCTGAAAATTATCGAAGCGCCGAAATCGGACTCGATGCAGCTCATGATCGCGGACGACAGCAGCACGAACGGCCTGATCAACGTATTCGAGGACGATTACGAGTCCGTGTCGGATACACCTTCCGCCTACGTCAAAGACCTGGTCGTGCGGACGTTCTGCCCGCTGCCTGCGGTTCAGAGCGAGATCGATACCGAGAAGGAAGTGCAGAACTACAACACGTATCTGGAGTTTTACAAAAACGCCAAGGACGAGTTCGTGAAGACCGTCAAGCCTTTGGTGGAAAAATTGTTGGGCATCAAAATGTTCTTCGACCAATACTCCACCAAAAACAAAGGCATGCAGCCTTCGATGCTGATCACGAACACCAAGCTGGACATGATCGTGAAAAGCAGCAACATTCCGAGGCTGGAAACGTACCTGAACACGGTCAACTCGAAGAACGATTTCACCGACACGATCTGGTTCGGCATCGTCCCTTCGGTGCAGCTCGATTCCTCCGGCGCTTCGAAGGTGAGCCGGGAGCGGTTCCGAGGCAACGAGAAGGTGGCCAAGCAGGACGGCAACACGATGGAATCGCTCACGATGCTGCTGCAGGTGATCAAGGACTTCAAGGTGCAGGTGTTCTTCAGCTTCGAGACCGGCGAAGAAACGACGTTCAACAGCATGGCTACCGCCGGCATCGACAAGTATATCGATAAATGCGGCTTGCTGGTTCGCAAAGAATTCAGCGAATTCGCGGTACCGTCGGTTCCGAACTTCACGATTATTCCGAAGGACAAGTCCGGTGTCGTCATCGACAGCAAAATGCTGCAAACCGAAGACGGCGGCGTTAAGCTGTCGCAGGAGAAGGAAGACATTCTGAAGCTCTGGATCGAAGGCGTTTACGTCGGCGCAGCCTATGTGGCGGCGGGGATCGTGGCGGCTTACCAGTGCCCGGAATATTTGCGCGAATCGTTCAAGACGGTCAGCCGGGAGTTCCCGGGCGTGCGCTTCGATATCGAGGCCGGGGAGAACGGTCTGCGTGCCGTCACGACGATGGCCAAGGAAATTTCCGGCTTCACGAACAACATCAAGGATTCGATCAACCGGAAAAACTTCGGCTTCGTGTTCTCTTCCGAGAATGCGCAGCTGCAGGGCAAAGACATCAAGCGCATCACCGTCTACAAAGCGAGAAGCCTTGCGTCAACCGATGACGGCTTCGATTCGATCTACAAAACACTGGTCAGCACGTACATCGAGCGCATCCTGCGCTTCCAAACCGGCGATTTCAAACACGACAACATCGTTAAATTTTTCAGCAACAATCCGAGCAGCCAAAAGAGCAAATGGCTCGGCACGCGGGGGTACGTCAACTCGATCATCCAGGACGGGGACGACATGAGCTACATTATCGACGATAAGAGCAACATGTGCCATATCGACCTGGTCTTCAACGGCAACGTGAAGAACCTCGAGGTGATGATCACGAAAGGGACCACCCCGGTTAAAGCGTAACGATGCTGAACAAACTTATGCGGTTGTTAAAGGAGAGCTTTCGCAAGCTCCCCTTTCAACATAAATCCCGGCAGCGCCAGACGCTGTCGGGGACCATACTTACCTTAAGGGAGGATTTATCTATGGGCTTCAGGCTGAAAGTAGAAGGCGCAGAAACAATCGAATTGGGCATGGACAACATTCAATCGGTGATTTACGACACGGATACGCCGAACGACTCCAACGCGAGATCGACCGACGTAGGCGCGTTCCTGAAAATCTCCGGTAAAATCATCACCGCAACGGACGGCGACAGCGCCGACGACACGATGAAGCTTGCTTTGTGGTCGCTCGTACCGGCTGAGAAATCCGACTGCTACCGCAAAGTGACGCTGGAAGTGATCGCTGCCAGCCAAGTGGTGCGCAAAATCTACTTCCCGAACGCGTTCGTCGTGGACTACCAAGAGCGCTTCGGCGACACGGAAGGCGTGGGCACGTTCACGCTCTTCATCAAGCAAAAGAAAGACAAAACGGAATTCGCCACAATCGAAGGCGGATACACCGTATAATCGGCTTGATCGGTTATTGCAAGCAACAGGAGTTAAGGGGCCGCTTCGCCCCTTAACTTTCTCCATTTCCGGCGGTAAGGATGAATCCGATGAACAATTACTATGAGATTCTGGAGGTCGAACGCAGCGCCTCCCCCGAAGAAATCAAGAAAGCCTACAAGCGGCTCGCCAAGCTTCATCATCCCGACGCCAACGGCGGCAGCAAGCAGGCGGAGCTGAAGTTCAAGCAAGTGACCGAAGCGTATCAGACCTTGTCCGACGCGTCGGCGAGGCAAGCCTACGACGAACGTCTGGACCGCAAGCAGGAAGGCAAAGCCGGTTCGTCATCCGGCGCCGGCACCAAAACGAAGGAGCGGCGCGCCGAGAGCGGCCAGCCCCAGTTTGACCTGAAAGATATGGAAAAGCAATTCGAGCGTTTTTTCGGCTATCATCCCAAAGGCGGAGAAGCCGGGATCAAGAACAAGAGCGAGACGAAAAATCCGGTCGATACGACGGCTATGTTCGAGAAATATTTTGGCATCCGAAAAAAATAAGCACATCCTGTTCCAACGGGGGAACCAATGTTGAGCGAAAAAAAATCCGTATGGGTAACCGTAGTCAACGTGCTGATCGCGCTGGTCGCGGCATTTACCCTGGTTTATACGTATATATGGAATACCAACGTCGCCCTGATGCTGTTCGTCGCCGTCTTTTTTATCATCGGCTTGACGGGAATGGCCTGGCGTAAGTACGGGCGGACGGCTGCGTCGGCGCCCGAAGCCAAGAAGGAAGCGGCAATTACGAAGCTGGCGCTGCTCGGCGATGACGGCGAACGGATCAAGGAATGGTACATTCACGGGGAGACGTCGCTCCTGATCGGGAAAAGCTCTTCCGATCTCGAGGTGCAGATCGATTTGTCGGGCACCGAGTATGCCGCCCTGGTCAGCAAGCAGCACGCGGTGCTGAATTACGCTTCCGGCAACTGGTACATCGAAGACCTCGACTCCAGCAACGGCGTCGGCATCAAGAAACGCGGCGAAAGCAGTAAGCGGCTGCTGAACGGCGATGAGCCCGAGCAAGTGCAATCGGGCGATATGATTTACATTGCCAATACGAGGCTGTTGGTCAAGTAAGGCATTTCGGCTTTGAGCTTTGAGAAGAAGCAGACGGGGGAATGGATATCAATGAGTTTGACAAGATGCGCCAACGGACACATGTTCAGTACGAGAAAGCACGGCAGCGTATGCCCCTATTGCAGCATGGTCGTGGAGCCGGCTTCCAAAGCCGAGGGCAAGAAAGCGGCAAGAGTCCAGGAAGACGAAAAGACGATGCCTTATCTGGGGGAGTCCGAAGGCATCGAGCCGGTCACCGGATGGCTTGTTTGCATCGAAGGTCCGCAGCAAGGACAAGATTACCGGATCATGGCGGAGAAAAATTTCATCGGCCGGGCCGAGGATATGCACATCCGGATCATCGGGGACAACACCATCTCCCGCCGGAATCACGCGGTCGTCGTGTACGACCCGAAGAAGCGGAACTTTTTCCTGCTGCCGGGCGATGCGTCGGGGCTCGCTTACCATAACAACGAA
Organism: Paenibacillus sp. A3; assembly: GCF_001399685.1. GTDB lineage: Bacteria > Bacillota > Bacilli > Paenibacillales > NBRC-103111 > Paenibacillus_G. Next base: position 37,165 of record NZ_JTHN01000009.1, on the reverse strand, counting down.
GCGGTGTATACACCGGTCGAATTAACCGCGTACGACGTCGTGCAGCTCGGACACAGCAAGTTTCTGTTCATTCCGTTATGCGGAGTGCACTTCGAGTGGGACCAAGATCAATCGGGTAAGGAATGATGAGCATGCCGGAACAACACGAATGGTTGCCTTACGTTATCGTTTGGGCCTGTGCCTGCACCCTTGTGGTTTTGTTCCGCATCAGGAGAGGCCTGCTTCATCAGGACAACGCCGTTCCGAAGATCGAGATTGGCAACGGACAGACGATCGGGGCGCGCGAGGAGCAGGACGACTATTTCTCCACCTTCGTCAGCCCGCACGGGACGATCGCCGTTCTGGCCGACGGCATCAGCGGACTGTCGGGAGGCAGGGCGGCAAGTACGGCTGCCGTGACGACGTTCGTCAAGCAGTTTCTCAAGCTGGAGCATATTCGGGAGCTTCCCGAGTTTTTTACGACTGCGGCTGCAGCGAGCAATGCGGAAATCATGCACACCCTGAAAGGGGCGCAAGGCGGAACGACACTGGTCGCCGTTGTCGTGGAAGACGGTAATCTGCACTGGGGAGCGGTGGGGGACAGCCTCATCAAAATTTTCCGGAACGGGGACTTCATTGACGTCAATCAGAAGCACATTCTGGAATCGGTGCTGGAGGAACGCTTTGTATCCGGAGAGATTACGCGGGACGAAGCGCTGGACAGTCCGATGAAGAACCAGTTGGTCAACTACTTGGGCTATGAAGGCTTCAAAAATATCGAGATCGGCACGGAGCCCGTCCGGCTGCAAAAGAGGGACAAAGTGATCCTGTGCAGCGACGGCGTGTACAATACGCTCACGGAAGTGGAGCTGGAGGACATTTTGTCCAAACCGATTGCCGCCTACGACGCCGCCCAGGAAATCATCGAAGCGATCGAGCGGAAGCAGCTCGCGCACCAAGACAATGCGACGGTCGTGATTTTGGAAAAAGGCTGGTAGAACCCGATGCGTAAGGAAAACAGCGATTTTAAAACGAGCTTTCTATCCGAGGCGGGAACGTTTATCCGCAACAAGGATTATTTTGCGTTTACGGAGCAGGACGATAAAGCTTGCTATGTGATTGCCCGGGGGCTCGATTCCGATACGGAGAAAGAAAGCGCCGAGCTGGCCGTCAAGAGCGTGCTAGGGAGTTTTCTCGACCGCCCGACGCTATCCCGGCGCAAGCTGAAACGGTATTTGTGGGAAGCGCACGAATTGCTGCAGATCGAAAGCCGCCGGGTCCGGCGTAAGGTCAGTCTGACGCTCGTCGCTACGGACTACACCCGGATGGTGTGGGCGGTGGCCGGGAACACCCGGCTGTATCAATTTCGCAATGGAAGATTGCATACGAAAAGCAAGGATCAGAGCTTGTCGCGGTCGATGGCCGAGGCGGGAGAGCTGTCGGAGGATCGGCTGGATAAGCACGAGGAACGGCACAATCTGCTGTGGTATATGGGGAAGCCGGGCGCTTTCGAGCCGTTCGTTTCCAAGAAGATGCTGCTGTCCGAAGGCGATGTTCTGCTGCTCTGTACGCCGGGCTTATGGGAGAACGTAGACGGGGCGGAGATGCTCGATGCGCTGGAAGAGGTCAAGGAGCCGGCGGAGCTTGTCGATACGCTGGAGGATGTGCTGCTCAGCCGGCAGAGTAAGCAAGTGCCGAATTATACGGCTGCGGCCGTTTATGTCAACAAAGTGTTCAAGGAAGACCCGAAGAAGAAATGGAAAATCATAAAAAGGATCGCCCTGGTGCTGATTCCTCTCTTGCTGCTGGGAGGGGGAGCCTATTTATATACATACAAGACCGCCAAGGCCAAAGTGGAGGCGGCGGCCGCCATCCTCGAGCGTGAAAAAAGCGGCGACGAGGCGGTGCAGGAGAAGGATTATCCTGGCGCGGTCAAGGAGTACAGCGAAGCGCGCAATGCGGCGATCAAGGTAAGCGACGTCGTCCATATGCGGCTCATCGGCAAAAAGCAAAAGACGGCGCAGCTCATCGTGGACGGCGACGGCTCCTTCAAAGACGGGAATTATGCGAAGGCGATCGAGAGCTACGAGAAGGCGCAGAAGGAAGCCAAGCAGCAAAGCGTATACGATGAGAAGGATCTGGAGGCCAAAATCGCCAAAGCCCGCACCTACCAGCAAATTACGGAGTTGATGAAGCAGGGGGATCAGAAGCTGCAAGCGCAGGATTACGAAGGCGCCAAGGAAACTTACGCGAAAGCGAAAAAGGAAGCGCAGCAGGCCGATTTTGCAAGCGGGGAAAAGGAGCTGGCAGCGAAGCTGGAAGCGGCGGATGCGAAGATCGCCGGCGTGTTTAAGGAGAAGAAGCAGCTGGACGCCGACAAGCTGGAGAAGAAGGGCGACCAGAGCTATACGGCGCAGGCTTACGAGCAGGCCGTGACCTCCTACGCGATGGCGCAGGAGATTTATCAGGAAATCGGCATGCTGGAGAAGGTGCTCGGCGTCGAGCGGAAAATTACGAAGGCGCAGGAGAAGCTGAATCCGCCTCCGCAGCCGCCCCAGTCGGCCGGAGCCGATGGAGCGACAGGAGGCGGCGGACGCGCTCCGGCAGGTCAAGGCGCGGGCGAAGCGGGCGCGGCAAATCAAGGGGCTGCCGGCCAAGGCGGAGCCAAATCGGCGGCAAACGGCGGTCAGGCCGAGAAGACCGAGGGAGGAGGCAAGTGAGTTCCCATGAAAGACATCTTGCTTGATAGGCTGAGCCGAATGGAGGATCTCGAACAGCGCAAGCTCTTGAAGCAGATTGTGATGGGCGTCTTTTTGAACCTGGTGGAATATCAGGAGGATTTGAATCGCAAGCTGGAGGAGCGCGTGTTTAACGAGGTGGAGGACCAGGAAGACCGGCACGACATCTATGTGACCTTGTGTGCCCGAGAAGAGATCGATCCGATTCACGAGTTTCTGTACCCGATGCTTGCTGCCGAGCCGAAAACATGCGACCTGCGAAGCGTGACGGAGCAAATGCAGCGGGGGGAAGAGGCGCTGCTGATGACGGTGTTCCTGCAGTGCGATTACTCCAAGCTAAAGGAGCTGCTTCGCGGAAAACGCACGTTCCGTGGGGAAATCGTTACTACCGGAGGCACCCGGGCCATTCAGGTGCGCCTGCAGCAAAACCTCACGTATATCCGCGAGCTGGAAAAGCTCTATTTTATTTTCCAAAAAAACAACGTGCCGTGGAAAACGGTAAATCATCCGTACGCGGGCAAGTTTTTCGACGTGCTGTGGACGGGTGGGGAGCAGCCGACAGGAGTGGACGAGGAGCTGCTTGAAGTCCGGATATTCCTCGAGGAATTCGAAGCGTACAAAAAGCTGGACATGGTGCCGGTGTGGAACATTGAGCGGCTGGAGCTCAAAAACGTAGGTTTTCCGGTGCCAGCTGCCGACCGGATTAATTTCGAGCACGTGCTGTCCTTGCGCAAAACGGGGACGCAGCACGGCTATTTGGTCGACGGGGACGAGGAGTTGATCCGGTATATCAAGCGGATGCCGGAGGAGCTGACTATCGTGTCCCCGCAGGACAAATCCGGGAACTGGAACGTGCTGAAAATTACGCAGCCGACACCGACGAAGCTCGGCCGGCTGGCTTACGAGCTCGTTTCGAACAAGCGGAAAAGCAGCTTCACCGGCCGCTTCTCCCGCAAGCATTCGGTCGTCGTTCGGGCGAAGGGCGAGATAGCGCGGATCGCGGGCTCCTTCGAGGCCTCGGACGACCTCGAGCTGGTGCAGGTCGAGATTAGGGACGAGGCGGACGGAAAGGAAGTCACCTACGGGATGAACCCGTTCATCAGCGACAACGTGAGGGTGGAGAACGACAAAAAACGGATGCGGCTCCGCTTTAGAGCCCGCCGGAGCGGGAGCTTTATTTTGCAGGATTTGATGAGCTTCGTCGTTTCCGAGATCCAAATGTATTTTCCAGAATACGTCTGCGAAGGGGAATGGGCTTGAATTACGTATGGGATCTGGTCATTCGGGCTGCGGACGCGGGCACGCCGAAGGACGACCTTTATTTTGCCCCCGCCAAAGTGTACTCGCCTTATATGGAGCTGAGCACCGAAACGCTGAATGCCCGCACCGTCGAAGAGCGTACGGTCGAAATGAATCCGTATTACCGGTTTTACGATATTTTCCGCGATTTGTTCGATATTAACAATCAAGAGGATTCGGAATTCCGGCGCACGCTGTTCGATCTTGCGATGCATTTCTTGACCGATATCGACCTCATGCAGGGCATGAACAAGCGGGAATTTTATATCCGGTTCGTGCTCCGGGATATGGAAGCGGGACTGTTCGGCGACGGCGTCCGGGACCGGCTGAAGCTGCTGAACCGGGAGGAGCGGGAAATCGTGGCCTGCAATCTGCTGCGGCTGTACGAGACGGGGGAAGCGGTGTACCTGCTGAAGGACACGATGCGGAAATTGTTCAAGCATTCGACGATTTACGCGAACTGCGAGGAAAAGGACGAACTGTTGTTCTATGTGGGACAGCGGGAGAATGAGATCACACGGGCGAAGCTGGAACTGATCAAGGACCTGTTTCTGCCCGTGCGTTTTCATACGGAGACGTATTGGGATAATCATTTCGGCATTGTGGACGTCGAGGACACGATGCGCGTGGATCATATCGCGATGTATTAATTTTATAAGTTCGGTGAATACGAGCGGAGTGAGCGGAATCGTTCTGGAGAAGCGTCAGCGTTCGCCTTTGTCCCCGGATTCTCTCCGCTAAATGATTCACCGGACTTGGTCCTCTACGAAAGGAGCGGAGACATGAGAACGTATAAGCTGCACTCGCCGAAGAATGGCGGCACGGAAGAGACGAGCAAGGTCAAGTACACGCGGGACGAGCTGTCGGAGATGACGACGCTGCAATTGCGAAGCATCTGCCATAAGGAAAAGCTGGTCGAAGGGCTCTCGGGACCGCTCGACCGCGAAGCGCTCATCCGCACGATTCTGAAATACCGCAGCGCGGAGCAAAGCTTGCTGATCCAAAGCTATGACGAGCACGGATGGGAGCGCGTGGAGGCGGCGATCGCCCGCTATTTGAATACACCGCTGCCGGATGACGGCAGTATTCAAATTCCGGCCAAGGTGACGCTGTACGACGGACTTAAAGTAGATAAACTCGACCAATACCGGGTCAAAGCTCCGGGCACCGTTACCGAATCGAACGTGCTGCTCGTGAACGATCATATGGAGCTGTGCGGCATTATGAATCTGGTCAAGGACGGACCGAGCCCGGGCATGTACTGCCTGACCGCTTCTAATGAAATGTCGTTTCGCCGCACCTCGAACAAAAATTACAGCTTCCTGCTGTTCCGCAAGCAGGATTCGGAATATGTATACCAGACCTACACCCGCAGCAAGCCGCTGCCGCCCACGAATTTGCACTACTGGCGAATTCCGATTCCGGAGCTGGAAATCCGGGACCTGGAAGATACCGACGCGGTGCTGGCTATCGATTTCGGAACGTCCAACACAACGGCGGGCGCCTATTTGGACAGCAGCTACATTTCCAATCCCTCCCGCCACGATTTGTTGAACGGGACGCTTCGGCTGAACAGCATCAATCTGGTGAAATTCCCGGTGGCCGGCGGCAAACGGGAGGAATGGATCGAGCTGCTGCCGACGATTGTTGCCGTAGCGGACTGCTCGGATACGCAGCAGGTGAAATATTATTTTGGCCATGAAGCCATGAAATTCATGAAGAAGAACGGGTACACCGGCCATGCTACCGTCTTTCACGGCATCAAGCGTTGGGTCAACCGGTATAAGCTTCCCGAGGAGATTGTGGACGGGCAAGGAAATACGGCGGTCGTCCGCAGAAACGACATTCTGCGCGCCTACCTGCTTCACGTGATCGAAACGGCGGAGCATCAATTCAAGTGCCGTTTCCACAAGCTGCACATTTCAAGTCCTGTGAAGCTGAAGACGCAGTTCGCCGAAATGTTCGCGGAGCTGCTGCCGGATTACCGCATCGAATCGGACGACGCGCTGGACGAAGGGATGGCCGTGCTGTTCAATACGATCGCCGATCAGATCGAGAAAAATACGTTTACGGACGGCGAGACCTATAACGCGCTTGTCATCGACTGCGGCGGAGGAACGACGGATTTGTCTTCGTGCCGGTTTCGGATCGAGGACGGTCACATCTCCTACAAGCTGGATATTCATACGGCCTACGAGAACGGCGACACCAACTTTGGCGGCAACAATATTACTTACCGGATTTTGCAGTTCATGAAAATCGTCTTTGCCGACTATTACACCAAGGGCGGCAGCGTGCCGGATATCGACAGCTTGATCGGCATTCCCGGCCCCGACTTGTTCCGGCATGTGGACGAATTCGGCGTCGAATCGGTCTACGAACGGTTCGAAGCGCGCTACCGGGAGGCGGAACGCAATATTCCGACCCGGTTCAAGGATTACGAAAACCGGACGCGCGAAGAATACCTGCGGGTAAAAAGTAATTATTACTTTTTGTGGGAAATCGCGGACAGCATGAAGAAAGAGTTTTTCCGCAAGACGGGCATTCTGCGCAACCGGTTCGATTCGCAGACCGGAGACCGGCAGGAGCAGGACCTGAAAATTACGGCGGTGGACCGCTGGTGCCTGTCCGCCTACGAGAACGGCCGCATGAAGGATATCTATGAATTTCCCCGCGTCGTGTTCAATATTAACGAGATCAACCAGTTGATCAAGGCGGATATTTACGACATTGTGCGCAAGTTTCTGGAAGATTTTTACCAGGACGGGCGGCTGCAGGAATATTCCATCATTAAGCTCACCGGCCAATCGTGCCGCATCGACAGCTTCCGGGAAGCGCTGAAGGAATTCGTCCCCGGCCGCAGCATCGAATTCCGGCAAAAAAACGAGGAGAGCGATAGCGTTCCGGAGCTGAAGCTGGCCTGCCTGCGGGGAGCGATCCGTTATCTCAGCGCGAGGAAGGCGGGCACAATCGAGGCCTATATTACCAACCACGCGCCGGTCGTCCCTTATACCGTCAGCGCCTTCACCCACAGCCGGCAGGAGAAGCTCTTGATCAGCAGCCTGGAAAGGCTGAATCAGGTGCAGGGTTCCATCTCCCGGCCGTTCGAGGTGAAGGAGGTGGAGTTTTTCTTGAAAGGAAGCGACGGGGCCGTGCGCCATAAGTATGCATATGCCAACGAGCCGGGCAGCTTCGAGCCGGTCCCCTACGAGGACATCGCCGGACGGTACGGGGCCAAGATTCCGCAGGACGACACGGACTCCATCCAGAACGGCGAGGTCAAGTTTTTCGTGTTCGCGGAGGACAACGAGTGGGGCTTCCATGTGGTGCCGGTTGCGCGGGAGGACGAGCAGCTGTACTTGGGTAGCAAGCGGTTTTTTGCATTCGAAAACGATCTGTCGGAGCTTGATTTCTTTGACGGCTGGAAATAGGAGGTAGCGCATGTTCTCCAATGTATATCCGAATTTTCATAAAGGCCGGATTCTGAAACGGGAGATGCTGGAGAGCCTTAGGGATTACCCGAGGCAGCTCGCGGACCTGTATTTTCAGTCCTACTCGGACGGTGTCGTAGCGGGGACCGACGTTAGAGTGGAAGCGGAACAGCTTTTGGTCGGCTCCGGGATCGTCAAGCACGGCGGCCGGCTGTATATGCTGGAGGAGGAGCAGCAGGTGCCTTACTCCGCGACCGGCAAGGAGACCGTGCTCAAAATCCGCTTTCACGCAGCGGAGGAGCAGAGCGATTATACGGTGTACGGCGCGGAGCTCGTCCTGGAAGAGGAGGCCGCCGGCGGCAGCGAGCTGGAGCTCGGGCGGTTCAAGCTGAAGGAGGGCGCGAAGCTGCGGTCGGAGTACCAGAGCTTCGCGGACTTTGCCACCGAGTTCAATACGTGGAACATGATCCACGCGGCTTATGCCGGCGTCGGGCAGCGCAGTATTCATCCTGCGTTGATGCGGTATTTTGCGACCCAACTGCTCAGCCGGGGCAGCACGAACCCGTACGATATCGCTTTTGCGATGCAGTGCATGAGCCAGGAAGCCGTGGACCGCGAGCTGATCCTGCATTATATCGGGACCCGGCTCGGCATGGGCTATAAGCCGTACGACAACGGGCAAATTCACAAATATTTGGGACGCATATTGGACGACGTCCAAGGCGGAAACCGCAGAGGGCCTGACCTGAGGCCGGGTGGTCCGCGACGGATGATTGTGGAGTAGCACGACGTAGTGGTAAGAGTACAACCAGAAATTCATACAGTGAGAGGAATTTGCGAATCATGAGTAAACGTTTAACGATCCTATCGCTTGGCGTGGCCGTCTGCGTATCCCTCAGCGGCTGCGGCTCCATCGGCAAAATCGCGGAGAAGGTAAAAGAACAAACCACCCAAGCGAAGCAAGAATCGAATCAAGCGCAGGACACGGCAAAATATAATACGTATATCGCTTTAAGCAACTACTTGACGCAGAGGCTGGACAAGACGTTCGAAATGTATTTCCAAGAGTTTGGCGGGGAGGAAGAAATCCGCATCCGTAAAAACTTTACCGGCTTCAATACGATTCCGGTGCTGCAAGGGCATAAGGACGATGTGGATAAAGCGCTGGCGTTCGCCTCGAAGGAGCCTTCTTATCAGGCTGCGGACGAATCGGTCAAGGCTTTAGCTCCCAAGCTGAAGGAGCTGATGGAAACGACGGGCGAGATGCAGACGTACTATCAGAACAAAGCACATGCCGAGGACGAGTTCGCCAAAGGCAAGGAGCTGCACAAGAAATTGCTTGTGCAGTTTAATGAAGTGTCGGATTTAGCCGACAAGTTTTTTTCCGATTTTGCCGTCATCACGGAGCAAAGGAAGAAAGAAGACCTGGAGGAGCTCAAGAAAAGCGATCAGTTGGTCCGCTACCATGCGATGAGCATCGTCAACCGGGCGCAGGATATCCAGAAGGCGTTTGACAAAGCCGGGGTGACTGACGACAATGTGCTGGATTTCGACGCGAACCAATATGCCGAGCTGTACAAGCTGCTGACGGAAGATATCGATAAGTTTACGGAGCTTTCGAAGGATAAGGAAAGGCTGAAAAAAGAAAAGGTGCAGATCGTTCCCGTATTTACCGACAGCATCCAGCGGGTGAAAACGGCCGCCACCGATCTGATGGAAATTTTGCGGACCAAGGACACGACGATCAACAGCGATACGAAGGGGAAGGTAACGACTGGCGGGAAGAACATGCCGCTGAAGAACTTCGACAAGCGCGTTTCCGCTGTGGTCGATTCGTATAATACGATGATCGGGTTGAGCCGGTGATCGGAGAGTCTTGACATAGGTAACAAGAGCCCTTGCCATAAAGGGCTCTTCAAGGTTTTTCCAGTTAGTAGGTTACTCACAAGGGAGCAGCCGAATGAACAGACAAGAAGCATTGCAGCATTTTTACGATACTTACGTCAAGCCGGCCTATGAGGAGCAATTGGATGCGCTCGAACGCAACTATCATTCTTGTAAGGATGATTTGTCGGAACAATTTATTCAGTCGTTCCGCGGGCTGTGCATGAAGATACGCGAGAAGCAGTCGGCCGGAGAAAAAGGCACAATCGGATATATCACGTACTCCATGCGCCGGACGTTTATTATGGAAAATAAATTCGAGCATACGGTTCATGCTTATGACCGGAACTGGTTTTTTGACCAAGACCCATGCTGTACAGCGTATGATTCGAGTTGGATTTTCGGGCGTTTGGAACGATTGGAAGCCGAATGGAAGGCGAAGAGCCGCCTGTATATGAACAAGATTTTTGCGCCCGATGTGGAGCGAATCAAATTGCAGAAAGCCGCCGAATTGAACCGGTATCTGGTTTATTTGGCGCAAGAGGTCATGCCGTTGGCCGCAGAACTGCCGGAGTTTCAAGACTTGGCGTGCGAGAATGATTTGGAAGTGTATGCAGGCGAATATAAAGGCCGAATGGACTTGGTTTACCAAAAAAAGAAATCGAGCGTACAAGTCACGATGAAGCCTGTACGATCCCGAGAAATTTTATAATTTCAAATACAGGAGCAAACCAGCCGGTGGAATACTATCTTCTGACCCAGGATACAAGAATAGCGGACTATGCCCAGCCCGTAGGCGGCCCCAAGTTCTTTTCGCCAAAAAGCGCAAGCTATCAAGAGCGGTTCTATGCTTTGAAGGATGAGGTTTTACAGTTTTATACACACGGATCGGATGAATACCTCGATTATATAGAACGTCCTTACCCGTTAGTATCGGAGCGTCTCAAAGAGGCGCTGGAGCGCTGTCAGAAGGGCATATTATATAAACTGGCCATTTTAACCGATCTGCAGCAATCCAATCAAACCGTCTATTGGTTCTTGGCGCCCGAAACCGTCTCCTGCCTTAGTTCCGAAACGGAATGGCATAAGAATGGAGCGATCAAGAAACTCGTTCTCGATTCGTCCAAAATCGGCAGCTATAAGGTGTTTCAAATTGCCGGCGCCATCGAGCCTTATCTTGTTGTCGATCTGGATGCCGCCGAATCCGTGTTAAGCCTAGATCCGCAGGGGATACAACTGACTCGACTTGAGTTCATCCGATAAGCAGAAGTGGAGTGACGACGGTGGCAAGAACAGCAACTTACGGCGACCTGAAGGTCGTGGGGCCTTATGAGATTCAAACATGGTCCGAATTGCAAATCACGAAAAAAATCAACGGTCACGGAAGCATCCGCTTGATGGCGCAAATTCCAGTGGACCTGCAGGACAATTATGTACATGTGGCTCAGGCCAAAGAATCGATTGAAGTGTACGAACTGGATGAAGAAGAGGGCGTGCGCTGTCTTTTTAAAGGCGTGGTAACCCGGATCACGATTGAACGCAAGGGCAAAGGATATTGGATGAACGTCGAAGGATTGTCATATACATGCCTCCTGGATAAAACGCCTAAGGTTCGAGCTTTTCAGAACAGCGGCATGCCTTACTCTGATGTTGTGGACAAGGTGATTCGGGGATACCACGGTTCCGATTGCAACGATCAAACGGAAGGCGAGAAGATCGCACAATTTCTGCTGCAATATCAGGAAACCGATTGGGAGTTTCTTGTAAGGGCGGCTTCGCGGCTCGGTATGGGATTGGTTGCGGATGCGACCGTCGATGTGCCCAAGTTTTGGTTCGGCATTCCCAGAAGAGAAACAACTCACAAGTTGAAAGGGATTAAATTTACTGCGTATCGACATCCTATGCAGCGCGAGTTGACAGTCTATGAAGTGGAAGAAGACTGCTATCTCGATATAGGCGACGTGGTCAAATTCCAGAATCAGCCCTTCGTTGTCACGCAATCGACTGCTGCGATGAGAAAAGGGATGTTGGTGTATAACTATACCCTTATGCCCGAAGCGGGACTCGCCTGCAAAACTATACATAATTACCGGTTGGTCGGGGCTTCCTTGGAAGGGCAAGTTATAGATGTCAAGGGAGAGCATGTCAAGCTTCAACTGGATCGAGACGATGAAGTGCAGAAGGAAGAAGCGGTTTGGTTTCCGTATCTTACCGTTTATACGGGAGGCGGGACGATAGGCTGGCATTGTACGCCTGAGCTGGGAGACACGGTCCACTTATATTTTCCGAGCTGCAAAGAGGAGCAAGCGGTCGTTAAGCATTCGTTCCGAAAAAGCCCGCAGAGCGCCCGAGGCGACATGACAGCCGATCCGAATACGAAATATCTCAGCACGCGAACGAAAAAACAAATTCGCTTCGGGAATCAAGCGATGGTGATCTCGACCAACGATGACGCGATGCATATCCGGATTGATCAGGAAACGGGCATTGATGTGTCCAGCCAAGGAGATCTTACGTTCGCTGCGGATGTGGATTTGGTTCTGCACGGCCATAAGGTGCAGCTATCGGCAGAGCATGAAATCAACGGAGACAGCAGGACGAGCCGCTTTCGCATGGACGGAGAGCAGGCGGAAAGCCATCATAAAGCTTCGGCCATCCGATTGCTGCCGGCACAGGAGGCGGAGCTTAAAGCTTTTGAAGACATGGCGGATGAACTGCGGCAAGGAGAATATTACCCTTCGTGGTCCAGGCCGCTTCTTCAGAAGTTCAAGATCGCCTATTATCAGGCTCAAGCGGAAGGCGATGCCGAAGGCATGAAAGCGGCCGAAGCAAATGCGAGAGAGGTATACGACAAGCGGAACGAAATTGGCAACATGCCGGACTGGGCGCGCAAGCAATTGAACGATTATACAAGCCGGTGGTATGAGGCCGATGCAGCCGGAAAAGAAGCAGATAAACAGTATTACCGAGGGCTGGCCGATTCTTTGCGGGATAAAGTGAAATACATCGCTATGATGCGTGAATGCACAACGGAATCCTACGTGGATGCCAACCGGATGGAGGAGCTATCCGATCAATACAGGGAGTTAAAAAACGGCCCCGTGGCAGACAGCGAACAAACAGAAAAGCAGCTTAAGAGTATCGAAGAGGAGGCCAACAAGATCAGAGATCGTTACGGAATGAGCGACCGCGGCGCAAGGGAGAATCTCAATAAGCTGGCGGCCTTGTATCCCAACGATTTTAAGTACAAGCTCGCGGTTAACAATAGTTATGACGCTGAATTGAACGAGAGCTTGTACGATTTTGCCAAGCAGTACGGCTTGGTCGGAACGTATACTTCGTTGGAACTGCTTAAAATGCACGTGCATCAAGTAGCTAATGGTATTGCGCCTTGGCCGAAAACGCCGGAAGGAAAGAAAGAGGTTAAGGAATCGGTCCAATCGTCCGATCAGGGAACGAATTCCAGCCATTCCCCGACTCCAGGAACGAATACAGGCTACCTTGTTAAAGACGGGACGTTCGACTATCACAACGGGGAAGGCATTCTTACGACCGAAACGAAATATAAATGGGTCGGCCCGGACCCCTATGTAGGCGATCAGGCAAGTCCCGAGCAAAAACGTGAAGCTCTCAAAAGCTTCGCAAGACAGTTTCTTCCAATCACAGATGCCAATGGGAACGTAGAATATAAGATACCCTATCATTGGGAGATAAAAGGCTGGCCCAATGACGTTTACGATCTACGCTTAACGGAAGGGGCGGTTCCTCTTAAATTATCTTGCGATCAATTTACAAAATTCGTCTACAAAAACGTGCTTCGGATTGACCTGGACGCTTCTTCCGGGGCGCAGTACAAACAGCAGATCGGAAGCGACATTTATAACAAAGTCGGGAATTCCAAGCCTGACTGGTCGACTGTTAAGATCGGAGATTTATTATTTCTCAGCGGCCATGTCGCGATGTACCAAGGGGATTGCATGCTCATCCATGAAAATGGCGACAGGAGATATTTGCCGCGCGAAGGATACGTCAATGAAAAATCGTGCAATACGGATTACTATAACATCAATATTATCCGAATAAAACGTATCGTGCAGGATTCGGATTAATTGAACTTTGCCTCCCAAGAGAACAGGCGACTGCAATTTTGCTAAAAAAGGAGTCCTTCTACATGAATCTTCCCGTCGTTAAATACAATGGACAAACGATTGCATTAACCGGAGTAAAGCTCAAAATCGTAAACCACATGAATAGACATGCCCGAGCGCAGATTACAGCATCTCTAAAAGGCTACGAGAAGGAAGCATTTTTTCAACTAATGGATCGCGCGTATTCGGGAAGTCTGCTGGAAATCGGCTATGATAGTGTTGTGAACCATAAGACAATCTTCACGCCCCTGTTTACAGGAACGATTAGCAAGATGAGCGTACAATCGGAGCAAAATCACTTGACCATATCCGCCGTGTCTTTAACTTATCAATTGGATATTAAGCCGCGCAGCCGGTCATTCCAGAATGTGCAGATGACTTACGACGAGTTGATTCAGGACGTGCTGGATCATTACAAAAACTATACGGAGCATTCCAGCTATCCCGATGTTCAATGGAGCAGCAATTTGCAAGGCCAGAAGTTGGAGAAGTTCGCCTTACAATATCACGAGACGGACTGGGTCTTTTTGAAACGAATGGCTTCCCGGCTGGAATGGGGACTTATTGCCGGAGTCACCAGGGATCAGCCCTATGTGCATTTTGGTTTGCCGGAGGAGGATACGATTGACGGGAAGCTGGAAGCGCATTACTACGCCGTCACCCGGAAGCTGGGTTCCTTCGGGAAAGACGGCGAACAAAATTTGCTTTATTACACCGTTGGTACGACCGATATAAAGACATTTTATACACCGGGAAAAAAGATAAAGCTAAGGCTTCTTCTCCCGCCCCCCGATCAAAAACCGACTGTCTATCAGTGGAACGGGTATGATAGCAAGTATGGCCGTATGGCCGACACGGAGAGTAACACGGTGAAGGAGTTGGATTTATACGTGTATCGCGCGGTCACGACGTTTGATACCGCTTGGAATCACGACTGCGTTCTCACGTCTAAAGCCGGCTTGCTTCGGAAGCCTGTGACTAACAAGCAGATTCAAGGGGCGTCTCTAAAAGGGCGCGTGATTGAAGTGACGGAAGACAAGGTGAAGGTGGATTTTGAAGAGATTGAAAGCACCAACGAACTTTCACCGGAACAAGCGATATTATTTCCGCATGCCTCGATGTATACCTCGGAAGGGAACACGGGGTGGTACTGCATGCCGGAAATCGAGGATTACGTCAGTATTTATTTCCCTACGGAAGAGGAAGGAGACGGTGTCGTCACGCACTCTGTTCGAATGAGAACTAGCGGCGGGGACATGATAGCCGACCCGGCAGTCAAAATTTTCATGACCAAGCACCGGAAGGCGATTATTTTTGAGAAAAACGAAATTGTCATAACCGGTAACGACAATGAAATGCTGATTCGTTTGATCGATGAGAAGGGCATTGAAATTCGCAGCAGCAAGGATATCCGGGTCAAGGCTACCGGCGATCTGTTCCTGACGGCGGGAAATTCGGTGCAAATCACAGCGCAAGAAGCGATCGGGATGATGGCCAAAACGAGCTTGATCGAGATGGACGGGGAAACCAAGATACGCGGAACCAAGGTGAAAATGAACTAGGCGGGAGGGAGCACCATGACCAGGGCTACGACGGGCGCTCAAGTCAAAGAACGTAAACAGACCATAGCCGAACGTATCGCCGATATTAAACGGGATTTGAGCGCCGGAAAAGCACCCCTTCTTATGACAATGGAGGAGCTGGGAAACGCAGGGGGCGGTGGAGTCGAACGAAGTTTTGTAGTGGAGGGAGCCACGGTAGCCTGCTCGTGCGGAAGCAAGGAAAGCCGGCTAAAGGCTCCTGCGAATCGCCAAGTCTATATCAATGATAAAATTCAGTTGAATGTGACCGATTCGAAGCCATATGTGAACGTGGATGCTTTTGGATACTGTTCGAGTCTGAATAACCCTGACGTAGCTGAGGCAACCAAAGCCAGCAACGGGCAGTTGAGACCGATGCCGTGTTCGCCCATGATCGGGATGCCGTGGATGGCGCTGGGCAAACCCAATGTCATTGTCGGGCAGGATCAAGCCTTATTAAGCTACTGCATGGTAAGCTGCATGTACAATGGGCAGATCCGTATTACCGATGACGGCCAAGGACAGACGGTTGACGCGGGGGCCGGGCAGGACCGGAAGGAAGCGGAAGCGGTCTTGCTGCTGAATATGGCGGCTAACGAAATGCTGTTAAAGCTTAAGAAGGATTGGAAGCCCGGCGGGACAGAAGCGGATACGGCGGACCGTATTCGCAGACAAATCGGCGGAACCGTTACGCGCGAGGACGATTCGAAAGAGGTAAGCCGTTTGGTCGGCAACGATAAAATTTTGGCTGCGAAGAAGCTGTATGCGGAAGGCAAGGTAGACGACGCTAAGGAGCTGGCCCGAATCGGCCGTGAAATGGGCGGAACGATATTGCTGGACGATGATGTGGAAACCGCGCAGCGCATGGTTGCGAACGAGTACATCTATATGGCCAAACGAAAGTGGCAAGAGGCCCATCAGGCAGGGGATAGGGATAAGAAAATTCAGGCTATGCAATTGGGACAAGCTGCCCGCAAGCTTGGCGGAACGATTACGGACGATCACAGTCTTGAAGAAGCCGGGAGAATCTTAGCCGATGAACGGAACCGGGTTTCTTCGACATACAATAACCATCAGGGCAGGGCATGGAACGGGTTTTACGATCGCAAGAAATGGGAGAATGAGGCGCAATATTTGTACAATCTAACTCAGGAGCCGAGAGGCAACCAGTGGGCAAGTGAACGATTGCTTCTTGTCGAGAGCATTTTATACGGTACCCGGTCCGAAGCGAACGCAGCCTATAACAAGATTAATAATGTGAATACGGAGAAGCAGGTTAGTAGTAGTGGAGCAGGAAAATCCAGTACCTCACAGGCAAATACTCAGGGCGGTAAGTTTGAGAATGGTATCATATCTGCCCAGGATGCTATTAGCCGGGACCCGCTATTGAACAAAGATGCTTGCTATATTCCGAACCTGCAGAATTTCCCGTTATATAGTCAATCAGACCAACGGTATGCTGATGAGAAAATCGGAAGTGACACGATGAGAGAGTCCGGATGTACGATAACGGGAGTTGCAGCCATTAGTGCCTGGAAAACCAATGGGCAATGGCCGAATGGAGTAGAACCGCACCCAGGTCGTTATAAAAATAAAGCAACATTTACACCAAAAGGGCTATTAGAGTGGGAGTCTATTGGTTTGGCTCAACCTGGGTATTGTAGTTATAAAAATAACAGTACAGATTTTGAATCCGAGGTTAAAGGGGCAGTTGATCGAGGGAATCCTGTGCTTATTGGTGTTAATGGAGCTTCACACTGGATAGTTGTTATAGGATATAAGAAAGAAGGGGATGTCATTGTTTATGATACTGCGGATGGAAGTGTAGGCACTTTTGACGAAGTAAATAAAAACCGCGAAGAAAGCAGGAAACCTCAATATAAATCGGTGAGCCGATACTATGAATTTCCTTAAAAGAAAGGGGCGGCAGAGTACTTTGAAGAATTCTGTGAAATGGATGCTTGTTGTATTGATTCTTTCAATTATAACCGCTTGTGAGGGGAAAATCGATCCACAACCCCCACAAGGTAATGAAGTCGGCACAAAAACGGTTATTACAAATACGACCGACTTGAAAACCGATGCTAAAGAAAAAGATAGTAAAGCAAACCAATCAGTTTCGCCAGATAATGTTAGCTCCACAAACAATAAAATGCTAGCGTGTCAAAAGGAGTTGGAAGAGCGGGGGCAATTTTCGGAGTATGAGGGGAGAATCGATTATAAATCGGGCCCCAGAATATTTCCTCTGCTTCATTTTATTATGACGAAGAAATCGATTGAAGCTAATGAACCAGAACAGACTGTTTATATGAAAGATAATCCAATATTCGTGACAAGTAATCAGAAATACTCGCATTCTCTGTTATTCACAATTATCCATTCAAAGCGGACTGGTGTTTTGCACGGGGGTTCTGATTTTCCTGATAATAAAGTGACAAAATATTATAAATCTATGGTAGGTGACATAAAACGCGGTAACATCCAGATACCTTTTACAGAAGTAAGTCCAAGAAATAGAGCTATTGAAGTAAATCGTAAAACCTGGGAGAACGAATTGGCCAAATATATGGAGCCATGTAAGGATTCATTAATCTTGCCGCCTACGAAAACGGCTCCGCCATTTTTTAAATATAGTGATTATGTCTATCCGTTCTCGAAAGAAATTGATTTTGTCGCCGGTGCTGAGGGTGTAGGGGATGGCTTGGAAAAGTCCATTAAGCGCTATGTTGATGAAAAGAAAATACGAATCCCTATTCTCTTTTACTGTCCTGGATGCAAAGTGGAGAATGTGGTCATGGTACAAAATAATGTGGAGTTAAAATTTACGGAGGCTGAAAAGAATAGCGACTGGCAAAAGTGGCTAGGCAGCGATTGGCATATGTACATATCGGAGAAAGTCGATTTTGATGAACAGGTATTCGCGGACGCGTTTTTTTACAGAATGCGTACCCATCTGCCTCCGTTCATCAGTGAATATCCTTCGACTGTGCAAGCGACGATTAATGGGGAACAAATAAAGTATGTGAATCGCTAGGCTGTACGAAGCGGATATTCAACGAAATAGGGTGAACAAACATGAAATGGAAAGAACCGACATTCGACGATACTTCGGTGATCAAAGTGTTGGCCGCGGCAAATGGCCGCAGGAAGGCCGACGAATACGATTATGAAGAAGAACAGAATAAACTGAATCTAACGTACCCGGATTGGGCGAAGGAATGGATCAAAAAATATAAGGAAGCTTGGTACATTGCGGAAGCAAGCAGTGATGTAATCGCTATGCAAAAAGCAAAGGAACTGGCGGACGCCCTCAGGGATAAGCTACGGCAAATGACCACAATCCCTGAATGGGCGCAGCAGCAAATGCGAAAGCAGACCCTGCGATGGATGGAAGCGAACGAAGTCGGCAACGTAAGAGTCATGCGCTTTGCCAGTGAAGCGGAACAAGGAATCGAAGATAAGCTGAAAATGATTGAAAGTATGAAGGAAAAGTGGCCGGATGATGCGAAAACTTTGAATGGTTTGACGGCAAAGTGGTATTATGTGGATGATAACGAATTCATCCCGTACGAGGATAGGGAAAAATATGCGAGCCCGGAAGCCGCGAAAGCAGAATATACGAAGCAGGCTCGAGAGATTATAGCGAAGCTTGAGAAGCCGAAACAGGAGGAGAAGAAAGAGACCGTTGTTGAGAGAGAAGGGGGGGGCGGTAATGATTGGATACCTTCCTCTGTGTTGACTTATGGTGGAACATCTGATGAAGTAAAATATTTTGAATTAAGAGAGAAGAACTTTAAAATTAGATGGAACCAAGATAAAATCAATGCACTTTGGCAAGCATCTATAGAAATAAATAAAGCGTACAGTATACAAATTGATCCTCGTTTTTTATTGGCAATAATAATTCAAGAAGGTACTGGAAGCTTTAACACAAGCAGTACAAATAGGGCTGCTGACGGTCAACATGGTGTTGAAGCTAATTATGCTGTGGATTTAATGAAAGCCAATAGTTTGATGTTTGGAAAAATATTAGGATATATTTTTTATGGTAGTGATTTTAGAAAAGCAGTTGCCAATAATAACAATTTGGCGGGTATAACAGGTGAAGGCGATATATTCCAATATGCTAATTGGAAAACACCGATTGTTAGGATGAATTCAAAAAAAGTGGAAATTGGTCCTTATGCTGGTCATGGAGCATGGTGTGAGGAGGTTAAAAAACACTATAATGCTCTTTCTGGTGGTTTAGCAGAAAGCTATGAGAAATATATTTCATCAATTGATAAAAGTATTGCTGTAAAAATTGTTCAAGATGCTAAATTCAATCTGCCAGCATATAAATTTGTCGCAGTAGCAGAAGCTCAGAACAGTAGAGGAGTACTCAATGGAGAATACATTATTAAAGGAGTTTTAGTATAAAAAATCTTATAGTGAGGTATCTATACGTGATAAACAGGACAATAAAAATACTATCCCTGATTATTATTTTGAATTTTCTACTTAGCGCTTGCGAAAACGCAGATACTAAAGTGACTCATAACCAGGTAAACGAAAATCCTACAAAATCAGAAGTCGCTATGGATCATCAAAAAAACCAAGATCAAGCTATAAGAAATTTTATGCTACAGCTTGAAGACAACATAGTAAAAGTGGATTCCAAAGGATTCAAGGGCATGCTTGATCAACATGGGGTATATTCGATAACTTACTTTGAAGATGGAAGAGACCCAAATGTTGTACTGCATCTTTATGGTAATGAAATTCGAGATGATCTAGTATTAGCTAATTCTACGAAGACAGGAATTGGCGTATCACCTATGGTTGCTAGTAATGCAGAATTAGAAAACATGCCAGTACATTCCAACGAATGGCTTAAAAATTTATCATTCAATGTAGACTGGCATATAAATGATGAAAATCTTATTCAAAGTAAATTGGATGACATCATTAAATTATGTGAAAAAATGGTTTTGATGAATAACGAATATATACCGCAAGTCTTTCAGTTGAAAGATAACATTTTCGTTTTTACAAAAAGTAATGTATCTCCGGAGCCGTATTATAGCTTTACTGGCCGTTGGGTTATCTTTGAAAAAATCGATAATGAGTATAAATTACGAGCAATTATGGAGTTCCAATAGCGATACAACGAGATATGACAATTTCGGGTTGCCAAAACAGGTAATATTAAAAATCAGTATGCTTTTAATATTGCAGACCCACAGGTTAAAAGTTTGCGAAAGGTTTCCGGTATATAGATGTATCGAATAGTAAGAAGCAAAAATTAAGTACAATTTGTGTTCTTTGTACAATCAATTAAAAGAGATTGGGTGTACTTTTTGAAAAAGATAGCAGGTTTTAGCTTGAGCATAATAATTATATTTGTAGTTATTTTTTTATTAAATAAGCAGGGAGAAAATAAAGTTTTGAATCAAGATCCTTCACCATCTGCAAGGGGACAGGACACAACCACCACTATAAATACAACAAATGAAACCGAAAAAGAGACTGTTCTATACCCTATAAAGCAAGATGGGAAATATGGTTATATTGATCGTTCAGGTCAGCTAATTATTAAACCTAATTTTGAAGAAGCGCAAGAATATAAAGAGAGCAGAGCTCTAATTAAAAAAATGGGAAATACGGGTTTATTGATGTAAA
This sequence comes from Paenibacillus sp. A3, assembly GCF_001399685.1. Classification (GTDB taxonomy): domain Bacteria; phylum Bacillota; class Bacilli; order Paenibacillales; family NBRC-103111; genus Paenibacillus_G. Next base: position 16,445 of record NZ_JTHN01000009.1, on the reverse strand, counting down.
AGGAAGTATGGTTGTTGAAGCTAAATTTGATAGTGCACATAATTTTTCCGAAGGTAGGGCTCTTGTTGGTACACATAAGAAATATGGTTTTATTGATGAATCCGGTGCTGACGTTATTTCGCCACAGTTTAGAAATGCCTATAACTTCCCTGAGGGATTAGCAGTTGTACAATACGATAAAAAGCTAGACAATAATCAAAAGTTAAAATGGACGTTAGTAAATATAGAAGGGAAGCAAGTTAGCCCACTTCAATTTGACCGTATATCTACATTTTCAGAGGGCTAGCTACTGTATCAATCGGAGGAAAATGGGGTGCAATTAACAGTTGGGCAACTTGGTTATAGACACTAATACGATTATGTCGATAGCTTTTATGAGGGAGTTGCGGTTGTTAATATTGGTAAAAAAATGGGCTTATATCGATGCGTCTGGAAAGGAATTTATAGAATTTAAATTTGATAATGCCTTGGAATTTAGACACGGAATGGCGAGTAGGGATATGACTACTAACCTTTCGGTGAAATTGCTTTTAGCAGCACTAACACTAGTAATTAATATTACTCAGTGAGAAAGGATTATAAAATATGAAAAGATTAGCATCTGGTGTAATTATTTTAGCTGTACTCATATTAGTTGGTTGCAATAATGTAGCAACAAATAGGCAACCGGATCCTACCAATAGTCTCATCAGCAGCCCAACAAGTAGTCTAACAAGCAGTCCATCTAATAGTCCATCTAGCAGTCCATCCAATTATGTTAAAACATATAAAGATGAAACCCAGAAGCAAATACAATACGGTAAACTTTCGATTAATTTTGATGAATACCATATAGTCTCTGATACAAGCAGTGATGATAATGAAACTTTTATTCTTGAAATCGATAAAGGAAAAGTTCAGCCAAAAACTCATATGACCATTACAATTCGGGCAATAAAAAAACAAGATTTCCTCAATACGGAAAACATCGTATCCTATTTAAGTGATATGTCTCCTAATTATGAGAAAATAAGGATTTATAATAATGTAACCGATGATTCTGGAATAATTAGTTTATATAGTGTAACAGGAGGTGGGCTGACGAATTATGTAGTTTGCTATAGGGATGCTTGCTATTTAGTTGAATCTGATTATAGCATTTTAAAAGTTTATCTATTCAAAAATAATCCTACAGCGAATTATATGGTGAATAAACTAAAAATAGAATGCGCGAACTCTTTTACAACCAATGTTAATCAAACTATTTATTATAATAAAAACAAATTCGAAAAGGCTAAATATGATATCGTTCAAGGTAATGGTGGAACAAAATATTCTGCTGAATTAAGTTACGATAATAAAGAATATATAAGCAATTTTACGCTCAAAAACGAGAAAGGCGAAAACCTGCTGACATTATCCACCGATGCATCAGGTTCTAAAGAAGATACTATTAAATTTTTGGATGTCAACATGGATGGTTATGCAGATATTCAATTTTTGGAAGAAGAAGGTACTATGAATAATCGTTATGCACTATATGTCTGGGATGATTCTGCAAAGAATTTTGTTAAAGTAAAATGTGATGAGATGCTTTCGTATTTTGAAGTGCATGATGGTTATTTGCAAAATTGGCAAAAAGAAAGTGCAAATTCCGGGGTTATACAAAAACTTGTCTGGAAGAATAAGAATACATTGATAAAAGAATCAGAAGAACAGTATCAAGCTAACTAACCGAAGATGGACGACAAGGTGTTTGGAGAATGCATAGCAGCAGATTTTATATTGGATGGTTTGAATCTTGTACCCTTGTAAATGCAAGTGAAAGGGGACGCTTCTTAGCGCCACGAAGCGCGATGATATGTGCAGTTGTTAATCCTGCATGGTAAAGAATGCAAGCACTTGAAACCACCTGGCGGTGATTTCAGGTGCTTTTTAAATCCACAAGATCTTACACCAACAGCAGCTTTTTCAAATAATGGGTCAAACCATACAGAACCGGAAACCGGGATCATGATAAAATGGAAAGAACATACATTCTATGCTGCTTTTAGAGCAGCAGAGCCAAACTTGAAGTGGAAAGGTACTTGATATGACCAGACAAGAGGCCTTGAAGCATTTTTTGGAAACTTACGTCAAGGATAAGCAGAAGGAGTACATCGAAAAAGCGGAGGAAGAATACCGTTCCCGCAAAGACGAGCTGGCGAAGGATTTTATCGAGTCTTTTCGCCGTATTTGTCTGAATGTTAAAGAAATGCAATCCGCGGGACAAAAAGCAAGGATCGGGTATATCAATTATTCTATGAGGCGCACATATTTATTAGAAAGAAAGCACGAGCATGTTGTTGAGGCGTTCGACAAGGACTGGTATTTCGATACATATCCGTGCCGAGGAACGTACGATTCGGGATGGGCCTTTAAATATTTGGACGCGCTGGAAGACGAACTGGAGCAGCTCGGAAAAAAGTACATGGGCAAAATTATCAAGCCAGATATTGAACGAATCAAGCTGGAGGCGGCCGCTGCCTTTAATCAATCGATTGTCGTATTGGTCAAACAGGCGATGGCTGATGCAATTCAACTGAAAGAGTTCGATGAAATCGTCCGTGAACCGGATCTGGAAGTACGGGTCGGGGAGCATAAGGGCATTAGTGAGGTTGTATACAAGGACGATTCCGTACAGGAAGGAAGTCTCTTTTCATGAGCAGGGGCGAATTTTAGCATGGAATATTATATCGTATCTCAAGACGAACGAATCGTAGATTACGAAGAGCCGGCCGGAATAGCCAAAAGTGTGGACCAACGTATGCTGCGGAACGAAGAGAGCCGCGCGCAGCTGGAGCATACGATTTTGCAGTTTTATACCCAAGGGAAAGGCGAATATATCGATTTCATCGAAAGGCCGATTCCGCTTCTATCCGACTCCTTGAAGACGATTTTTGATCGGTATCAGCCTCATATTTATTATAAGCTTGTCGTTCTTGCGGATATCAAGCAAATGAAGCAGACGCTCTATTGGATAGCGGTGCCGGATACGCTTGCGTGTCTGTCGGAGGAAAGCGAATGGCATAAGAATGGTTCACTCAAAACGCCTGTTCTTAATCCGAGGAAAGTCGGGCATTACAAAATATTCAAAATCTCCGATAGCATGGCAGATTTCATCGTAGTCGATGTGGATGTGGCGGAAAGCATCCTCAGGTACAATCCGAAAGGAATACGGTTGAAAACAATCGACGTGAGGAGGTTTTAAATATGAGTTCAAGTTATGTGGTGGAAGGCGCTTCCCTTAAATGCAGCTATGGCAGCACGAATGCGTATTTTAAAACGCCAGCGGGACGAAAAATAGCGATCAGCGATAAGCTGCAGGGAAATGTGCAGGATTTCAAGCCTGAGATCAACATCCCTGCTTTTGGCTTGTGCAGCAGTCTGTCCAATCCCGAAGTCGCTTCCGCGACAGCCGCCAATCAAGGACAGCTCAAAAAAACGCCGTGCAAACCGGTCATTACGATGCCTTGGCTGGATGGAAAAACGGATGTGCTGGTAGATCATTCCCCTGCGCTTTTGAACTGTTCTACCAATCTCTGCATGTGGTGCGGAAAAATTACAATTGTGAACGATGGACAATAGGCTTTTGAGGAGAATCGAAAGGGGGCATTCGCTTGGTTATGCAGATGAGCGCCGTGACGTACGACGATTTGAAAATAACGGCGCCTTACGATATTGTTGCGCTGCTGGATTTTAAGCTCGTCAAGAAGGTCGGCGGCCACGGAGAAGTGTATCTCAAAGCTGTCGTATCGGACGACCATCAAAAGAAATATCCGGATCTGGCTCAGTACAGAGAGCATATCGAAGTGTTTCAGATGGACGGAGAGAAAGAAGTCCGCTGTCTGTTCAAAGGAACGGTAACCGAGCTTGAAATCCGGTTCAGCAGCGGTAATTATCATATGATTGTGAAAGGGTTGTCCCACTCCTATCAAATGGACAAAGCTATCCGGAGCCGCTCTTTCCAAAACCAGGATATGACTTACACGGAAATGATTCGCGAAGTGATCGGGGAGTATGCGCAATCAGATTTTATCGACTTGGCCGCGGGCAGCCGGACCTTGGACGAATTTACGCTGCAGTATCGTGAAACGGATTGGCAGTTTTTGGGGAGAATGGCTTCCCGGTTTTACACGGGTTTGGTGGCGGACGTCACCTCGGACAAACCCAGGTTCTGGTTCGGCATTTTGCGCGGGGAACTCAAAGGCACTTTAAAGGGAAGCAATTATTTAACGGGAAGACATGCCGCGGAATCGGGCAAAGCGATGGCGAACGCCTACTGGGGAGATGCGAACGAACGGGAATTCCTGTATTACGAAGTGGAATCGGATCAATATTTCGAAATCGGGGACGTTGTTCTGTTCCGAAATAAGGCTTTGGTAATCGAGCGGGCTACTGCGATCATCAAGCGTCAAGTGTTGAAGTACGATTATGTATTAGTCCCGGAATCCGGCATGAAGCGAAGCCGTGCTTTCAACCCGCATTTATCCGGAACCTCTCTGGAGGGCAAAGTGATCGAGGTGAAGGACGAAACCGTCCGGGTACATCTAAATATCGATCCAAAACAGAACAAAGCTACCGCCTGCTGGTTTCCTTATCCTACGTACTATACCAGCGACAACGGGGTCGGCTGGCACTGCATGCCTGAGCTTGGCGATACGGTTCACCTCTATTTTCCATCCCGTGAAGAAAAAGACGCGGTCGTCAGTCATTCTCTGAGAAAACATCTCCGCGGCGGCGACAAGATCAGCGATCCTCATACGAAGCGGCTGCGTACCAGAGGAAGCAAGGAGGCGCGTTTTGCCGCGAAAGAAACGGCGATGACCTCGAAGGGGGACAATTTTTTCGTCAAGCTGAACGAAGAGACGGGCGTCGAATTGTACAGCAAAGGCAGCATGGTCTTCGCAGCGGGCGAAGATCTGGTCATGCACGGCAAGCAGCTTGAAATTGCGGCAGCGAGAGAAATCAGCGTATCGTCCAAGACAAGCCATATTCGTCTGGACGGGGAAAATCATATCAAAGGCTCGCGTGTCCTGACGACGCCGCTTCCCGACGGAGAGGTTGCGGCTTATGCATCGCTGCAGCAGGAGATGAACGGAGGCAGCAATTACCCGGGCTGGGCGCAGCCGCTGCTGCTGAAGTACAAAGCCGATTACTACCGCGCTAAGGCGGCCGGTGACGAGAAGGGCATGAAGGCAGCGGCCGCGAACGCGAAGAAGATCCGCGACAAGATCGACGAGATCCATGCGATGCCGCCGTGGGCGCAGGAGCAGATGAACGAGAATACCGAGAAGTGGTATGAAGCGCATGCTGCGGGTAATAAAGCGGAGCAGGATTATTACCATGGAGCTGCCAATTCTCTCAGGGACAAGGTGCAGATGATTGCCTTGATCCGAAACAGCTCTGCGGAGTCTTACAAGGATGCGAACCGGCTGGAGGAATTAACGCAGCGATACGCGGACGCCAAAAACAAGCTAACGACGGAGGACCCGGCATCAATCTCCAAATCCGCCGACGAGATCAGGGCCAAATATGGGGTTAGCCATCGCGCGGCGCGGGAGAGCTTGAACCTGCTGGCCAAGAAATTCCCGAACGATTTTAAATATAATCTGGATGTGAAGGATGAATGGGATTCCTCGTTGAACAATGCACTGTATGATTTTTCCGTTAAGTATGGCCTCGCCGGGAAGGTTCATACGAAGGAGCTGCTAGAAGCTTATGCATATCAGGTGGCGCACGGGATTCTGCCCTGGCCGAAGCCGCAGGAGAAGAGCGGGGGCGGAACTGTACCTGCAGCGAAGCCAGGTACGGGGAATACGGCGCAGCCGGCGAATCCGCCGAAAGGGACGGGGAATAACACGGAAACGATTTCCAACAAATATACGGATGAAAAACCGTTAATTTTGGGTAAAAAAGGAAAGGGTTTTTATCATTTATCAAAGACAGAAGCAGCAAAATATCTAATTGATATAAGAAAACAAAATCTTGACGACATTGAATTAATACATTCCATCCTGGATTCATACTATATCCGTCAAGGCACATACGACCGAATGGCTGCTCTTGCCAAGGATTACAAGCTTGCTTTTAAAAAGAAAATGCCTATCACAAGCTTGTTTAGACCCAATGATAACAACTGGCACGGGACGGGCTTCGGGTTTGACATTGATACTCCTAACGCAAACAAGACGACAGGAATGTTTCCAAAAAATTCCAAAGATAAGCTGGAAGTAGAACAAGTAATTCGACTGGTGGTCAAGCATGGATTCGGTGGAATTATATTTAGCGATACCGATATAATTAATAAATTAAATAAAGAATTCCCTGAAAATAACATTTTCAAAATGTTGGACCATTATAATCATATTCATGTCAGCTACCCTCAATAAACCATACTTCATTAAGGAGTAGTTAAAGATGATAAAAGAAATTTGTGCCATGCTGTTAGTCTGCTTGGCAACTTGGCATCAAGCGGCGAAAGCTACGTTTTATGAAGAAATGAAAGAGTCACCCCCGAAGGTGGAGCAGCAGGTACGGACACATGTGCTTTCAAATGACGAGATTGCAAAAAAATTGTTACAAGAATATAAAGAGCTTGTTCATGAATTGGAAACGAACGCGGATAGTAAGGATAATCAGTGGAGATTGATCATGGCGGCAGATAAAGCGAATGGAATATTAAATGTTTACGGCGATTATTTAAAAGATTCGGATGTAGATTGGGTGATCGAAAACCAGAAAAAGCTGGAAGGCAAATTATCTTCGGAATCCCCTGTTTATTTCGGCTATTCATCCAGCGGTATTCATGTTATGGCAATTCGCTCAAGCGAATCGGGAAATCAAAAATATGCCCGTTTAATAAACAGTGTCAGAAACGACAGTAATGAAGCTGCTCTTTTGAGTACATTGTTGGAGGAATACAATACAGCCGGTTTCGATGTTTTTGTAGAAGACCTTACGGGAAGCGGAACGGACCCGACAATGATGATTCAAAGTGTAAAAATGGAAGACGGATCCATAAAAAAAGTAGCTGCCCCTATGACCTCCATCAGCGATGAATTGAAAGCCTTTCTTATGAAAAACAACAGGATGGTTGAAGGTAATATAAAGGATAAAACTTGGAAGATGTTTTTGTTCGATAAACATGATCGTATGGAACAAATTATATTTGCACATGACAATCACTATACATTCCTGGAAAATAATAATCTTGAACTCATTGAGCTAAATGAACGATCCCGCGGGTCAAGTGAGCAATCGGATTATTAGAGTGAAAAATAGAGGTGTTTCGTGTTGCACAAATTAATCTTCCTCATCGTTCTGCTTATTAATGAAACGGTCATTATTGAATATAAATATGTTCCCAAAAAAGGCTGGAGAGTTGCATCAAAACCCGGAACATTAAAGTGATTTGTATATGGGGAAATGTTCCTTGGGGGAGGAAGTCAATAATCTTGTTAAAAAGATACTTAGCTTTTTGTATATGTTTTTTGCTTATGCTAACCGGATGCTCGCAGCCTGAGCGCTTATCAAGTAACGAGAGGCCCCAAGACGAGAGTGTTGCAATTACTCCCGAGGGGATGATAAAGGAGCCGGCTCCAAATACTGCTCCCAAAGAAACGCCAGAACCATTAGACTTGGGTTGGCTACTATTAGCTGAAAACAAGGATACGTTATATGATGGCGGATATCAATTAATGAACCTAAAATATCCGGAAACTTCAAAAGTTACAACCATAGATTTTCAAGCGATCATAAACGACCTAATCCAAAGAAAAATAATCGCAGTAGATTGTGAAAATACTTATTTGGAGCTTTTACAGAGGATGGGCGTAAAGCTTTCTTCATTTCAGATAAATCGTCTACAGAAAAGATAATTGAAGGATACGACTTTATTGATCAAAAAGTTTTTATCAGAGGAACATTTACCAGTGACGACGGGGATTTAGACAATTATATCGCCTTATTCACCCCAGATCACACGCAGTACATTGCTAATTCTCAAGAGGGTCTAACCTTATATGACCTCGGAAATCAGAGGAAGATAAGGTTACTTTTCCCTAATGAAAAGGAGAGCGGGATCGAACGGCGTTTGTATGCTTTTTCCAAAGATAATCAAAAAATTTTGGTCTCGGAAGCTAACGATTACGTCATTTATGATGTGACAAACAGTAAGGAACAATATCGCAGTCCGAGTTTGGCCAAAGCCATAACAAAGCTGGATCAAGGAACAACAGAACTTGCTATGCAGTATGACGAGCAGGGGAATGCGAACTTCTATTTGGTCAAGGGCGATGATGTTCGACTGCTTGATTTTCCGGCGGAAACGAACGATGTCGTTCTGGCACCCGACAAAAAAACAGTCATTTACAAGCTTCGGACCTCAAAAGACTTTAATTTGAGGAATGCAACAACGGGGGAAGATCGGACTCTTCGTAATATACCTTCAAATTATATGATCCGATTCTGGTTCCCTCCGGATGTACTGCCGCAATCTATTACGCAGCATGCAGTAGAGGAGATAAAGCAAAAAGATGGGTAAGCTCCAAAGAACGAGATTTGTTTTTATCGTTGGATTGGTGTTACTGCTGCTTACGGGATGCTCGAATGAACAGAAAACTAGCCAGAAGGAAGGATTAGGGGACAATTCCGCCGGCCGTCTTTCTTCCGAACAGAAAAGGGAAACCGCTCATACCGACAACATTTCATCGGGGCAGAAAAAGGGGGCTGAGGATGCTGATGCTCCGCAAGAAAAGCTATCCGACTGGCTTCTATTTCGAGGGGAAAATGACAATGAAATGATACTTTACCTAAGAAATGCAGCGGACGAAGATAGCTTTGTGAATATTGATCGTTTTAGAAGTTTTTTTGCGATGGACAGCGACGATATGTCCCAGGGTGGTAGATCTGCATTCAGCGGAATTTCTGAAGATGGGAAGAAAGTATTGGTGACCCGTTTTTCGCATCAAAGACCGAGCATTCCTGCGCGGATTTATAACCTAATTACGCGTCAAACCGAGCTAAAATTTGAATTGCCACATAAAGATTATGTGGAGTCTCCCGATTTCACTCAGTACATTTTTGAAGAAAATGAAGAGATTTATTTAGTACGGGCTAAGGAAAATCAAATGACAAAACTTTCATTAGATGGGCGTTCTCATAACGTTATTTATGGCGGGCATTTTTCCCCTGACGGCAGCCAATTGTGCTTTAGCGATGATAAGGCCAATCTTGTCCTGTTTGACATCGCGAAGAACAAGATCATCAAGAAGATAAACGTAGGCTCTAAGGATGTCCGCATCCATCAATGGTTTGCTGAGGACAAGCTGATCTATACGGATGATCATGATACTACCTACTTGTTGACAATCGAAACAGAGGAGCGAAAACCGCTTGGTCGATCCATGTTATCTCCGGTCATTTCCCCGGACGGTCAAATGCTCGTCTATGCTGACCAGGATCGAAACGTTTTTCAACTAAACTTCCAAAACCATCAGAAAACGAAGGTCGATGACACGTTTCAACGGATCGGATTCGAGGTGTATCCAGTACAATGGATTCGCTCGTCAACGCCGTTCATGGACGTGAAGAAGAGCATCCCTGTCAAAAGAGTTACTGCTTCTTCCACGTTGCCGGACGAGAATAAAATATCGTACAACGCAAATCAACTGACGGACGGAAAGACAAAAACGGGATGGTGCGAAGGCGTGAAGGGGGACGGGATAGGAGAAACCGTCACGCTCGAACTCGGAGAGCTTCGAGAAGTATCCGGTATCGATCTCATCAATGGGTTGGCGCAATCGCTGCAAACGTTTAAAGCAAATAATAGAATTAAGAGCTTAAAGGCTGAATTCTCAGACGGAAGCTCCGAGATTCTGAACGCCTCTTTTGTGCAAATGAATTTTAGCAAGAAGGTCACAACATCGTTTATTAAACTCACCATTCTTGAAGTGGAAAAGGGAGACAAGTATTCGGATACGTGCATGTCGGAAGTGAAAGTGTTTTGATTCTCATGAGCTTAACGAGACGAACCAAGAAAAATGACGAGGGGGGATAGCGAATGAAATGGAAAGAACCCACTTTCGGCCCGACGCCATTGTTGAGATCGCTTATGGCTGCCAATGCCCGAAGAAAAGCGCAGTCCTTCGACCTGGAGGCAGAGCAGAAGCAATTGAAGCTGGTCTATCCCGAATGGGCTAAGGAATGGCTTAAGAAGTATAAAGAAGCCTGGTACATTGCGGAAGCGAGCGGCGACAAGGAGGGCATGAGAAAGGCAAAGGAACTGGCTGACGGGCTGAGAGACAAGCTGCGCGAAATGGAGAAGATGCCTTCGTGGGCCCAAGAGCAAATGCAAAAACAGACAGTACGCTGGATGGAGGCTAACGAAGACGGGAACGTGCGTGCGATGAAGGCTGCGGCTGAAGCGGGGAAAGGGATTCGCGAAAAGCTGGAAACGATCGAGAGAATTAGAAAAACGTCGCCGCAAGATGCGGAGCGGTTAAATGATTTAACGGCAAAATGGTATGCCGCGAACGATAAAGGCATGGTGGATGGAAAAGATATGAGTCTTACCCCAGAGCTTGTTGAGGCTGCAAAAAACAATTACAGCAAGGAAGCTCAGACGATTATGGCGAAATATCCTTTGCCCATGCCAAAACCGGTTGTTCCTCCGATTGCGCCGCCAGCGAATGCAGGCGTGAAGCAACCTCCTCAAACCGGAGATCGACAAGCCATCGGATCTATTGCTGAATTCAAAAGAAAGTATGGCGGAATTATTCAAACGAACGCCCAAGAACTCGGGGTCGACGCGAACGTTCTGGCGGCTGTAATCCTCGTAGAATCAAGCGGCTCCGGCTTTGTGGATGGAAAGTTGAAGATACGTTTCGAAAACCATCAATTCGTTGATCGAGCCGGGTATAAGGAGTTGTTCACATGGAGCTCCGAAGCAAGATGGAAAGGGCATAAATTCAGGGAAAGTGTAAAGCATGAATGGAAAACGGTGCATACAGGCTCTCAAATGGGTGAATATGCAGCGTTTGAATTTGCCAAAAAATTAAAAGAATCAGCGGCTTATGAAGCGATCAGCATGGGAATGGGGCAAATTATGGGCTTCAACTATAAGCAGGCAGGTTACCATTCGGCTAGGGAGATGTTTGACGACTTTAACCGAGGTCATGAGCAACAGATCAACGGCATGATCCATTTTATGAGAGGATATAATGGCGGAAAATTGCTGAAAGCTTTAAAAAATAACGATCTAAGAAGTTTTGTTACGCAATACAATGGAAGCGGTCAAGTAGACACTTATACCGAAAAAATGGAAAAAGCAATGGAATCATACCGAAAGGCAGGTTAACCGCTTATGCCAGCCTCAATCTGGAAAACATTGAAGCGATTGAACAAAGTAATCATATTCCTGGTTCTGCTTTCCGCATGCTTTGGTTGTAATGCAAGTTCAAGGAGCGATAACGAGGCCCCAATGCCGCGGCCGGCAGAAACCCGCAGCGAAAATAAGCCTGCCGTTACGGAGCCGGTAAGTAGCCTTGATTCGCCTGAAAGCCCTAAGGAAACGGTTAACAGCCTTGTAGCGAACGGGTTGCAGGTAATTGAAAACCAGTCCTTTGAGGTTGAACTGAATCATTGGGGAAAAGCAAAGTTTATTTCCGGAAAACATCTAAAGGATGGTGTATTCAAGGCTTCTTTCTACTTGGCCAATGAACAAGGAAATATAATATATTCATTCCCTGAATTTAACGGAAATGAATGGCCGTCGTTTGAAGGGATTCGTGCCGTATCTTTCAAAGACTTGAATCAGGACGGTCTCAAGGATGTTATTATCATTGCCGAATATATCACGGGTGCTGGAGAGAAGGGAACCACTCCGTTCCCGGTCGCCAGCATCTATTTTCAAAAAGCAAAAAGCTTTGAAGCGCTGTCCGATCTGGATGAAAAAATCAATTCAGCCGGGAAAAATGAAACAGTCGAAGAGGTATTGAACTTTACTCGCGGCTGGAAATTCGAATAGGAGATTTACAGTTTGCGTCTTGCACTGGCTGTCCCCCCGAGATATTACATAAACTAAAGGAGTGACGAGCATGGAACCCATCATACGGATGAACCAAACGGCAATCGCGCTAACGAATCCTAAAGTTCGAATAACCCAACGGATTAACGACCATGCCAAGGCTTATTTCACCGGAATTGTCAGGGACGATGTAAAAGAACGGTACGTGGAGATGGCGGAATCGTCAACGACGCTGGAAATCTCTTATCGTAAGGAAGACGGGAAGCTCATCGAGCTGTTCAAAGGACGGCTGATGAATATTCGGGTAAGAGCCGCGGCGAACGTGTACTATATCGTCGGCGAAGCCGTATCCCATACGTATGCGATGGACATGAAGATCAATCGCAGAACGTTCCAGAATCAGAAACTGACGTATCACAAGCTGGTTGAAAGCCTCTTGGGGAATTATTCCGGAGCCAACTGGAACAGCAGCCTGGATCAGACGACACTGCAGAAGTTCACGATGCAGTACGACGAGACGGACTGGGAATTTATGAAACGAATGGCGTCCCGTTTTGGCTGGGGACTGATTCCGAGTCCGACGGCGACGAAGCCGCAGTTTTATTTTGGCCTGCCGCACGGTGTGGAAAAGGGCGAACTCACAAACTTTAACTTTTCGGTCACCCGCAAAATCGGTTCTGGAATCGAAAGCGAGAACAGCAACTTACTGTACTATAAAATACATAGCACCGGTAAAAAAGACGTGCTGCTGAACATCGGGGATTCCGTTACTTATAAAAATCGTCCGCTCTACGTTTTCCAGTCGATTGCCGCCATCAGGCACGGGGTGCTCAAGCATGAATATGTGCTGACCACCTCTGACGGACTGAAGCAAAAGCGTCTGCGGAACAGCAAGCTCAAAGGATCATCCGTTCGAGGAAAGGTGATCGGGATCGAGGAAGATCGGATCAAGGTGCATTTTCATGAAATCGATAAGGCGAAGCCTGTTGTCGCAGAAACCTGCTCGTTCCCCCACGCCACGTTTTATACCGCAGAAGGTGATACGGGATGGTATTGTATGCCGGAGCTGGACGACGAAGTGAACATCTATTTCCCCTCGGATAACGAAGAGGAAGCTATCGTTACACATTCAATCCGTATGAAAACAAAAGATGGAGATTTGATCAAGAAGCCGGAGGTCAAAATTTTTATGACCAAGCACCGGAAAGCGATCGCCTTCACAAACAATGAAATTTTAATTACCGGCAAAGATGACGAAGTGCTGATTCGTTTAATCGACGATCATGGCATTGAAATCCGCAGTAAAAAAGACATTCGGGTCAAAGCGGATGGGAATTTATCGCTGCATGCCGGAAATACGGTGCAAATATCGGCGCAGAACACGTTAGGTCTGAAATGTAAAACGAGTCTGGTCGAGCTGGACGGCAATGTGAAGCTTCAGGGAGATAAGGTGAAAACGAACTAGCGGTAGACCATGCGGATCAGAGAAGCGAGGAGGAAGTCAGGTGCCGAAAGCTACGACAGGCGCTCAGGTTCTGGAGCGGGAACCGACCAAGGAAGAAATGATTGCAGAGTGGAAGCGAAGCATGGACGAAGGAGTAGACCCGTTTATCGTCATTCCGAACGGATGGGATACTCCGGAGGACGCGCGGCGGAAGGCCGGGAACGAAATGATCTGGGAAGCGAAAAAAATCCGGGCCCAGGCAGATGCGGAGAAGAATGCTATAGAGAAGCAGCGGCTTAAAGACAAAGCCGACGATCTGGCGGCCTCCGGACGGAAGAGGGGCGGAGTGATCTCCCGCGAGATCGATCAGGAGCTGGCACGAAATATCGTGGCTAACGAGCGGATATTGGATGCCCGGATGGCATGGCTGGATGCGCAAAAGAAAGGGGACGAGGCGGGAAAAAAGCAAGCGGAACAGGATGCCAGGGAAGCCCGTAAAATGGGCGGGACCATCCCGAACTGCGATACGGAAGAGATGAAACGGATGGTCGGCAATCAGATGATTTTGTCGGCAAAAATTTTATGGGCTGAGGCGCATAAAGAGCACGATCCGGCCAATAAAGAGAAAGCCGAGAAGCTGGCGGCCAAAGGCCGCGCCATGGGCGGAACAATTACACTCCAGGACGATCTGGCAGATGCACAGCGAATGGTCGCCAATGAAATGATCTGGGGCGCGAAGCAAATCTGGGCGGACCCGAAGCAAGCGAACGGCGATGCAAACCAAGCCGTCGCCAGTGCCGCATATGCGCGAGAGCATATGAGCGGAACGATTACGATCGATCACAGCATTGAAGAAGCGGAACGAGTTGTTGTGGATAACCGGAGTCATACGCCGAGCAAGTATGGGAACTCGAAAGGCCGTGCGTGGAACGGGGTTTTTAATAAAGCGGAATGGGAAAATCATGCCCAATTTTTTTATGATACGGATCGCAAGGCTGGCGGTGACAAGTGGGCTAACGATAATTTGTTTCTGGCCGAGTTGATTTTGTACGGTTCCCCGAAAGAAGCGGAATGGGCGAAGAATAATATTAACAAGATAACGAAGAGCAGCGGAGGTAAAGGGGGGCAGGGCAACGCTGACTACTGGAGAAACAAAATTGTCGAAGAAGCCAAGTATTGGGTCGGGAAAATACCGTATTGTAGAGACACGAAAATATCCACAATGGTTCTGGATAAGGAGAAGTGGCCGCCTTATATGGATTGTTCTGACTTTACATCTTCTGTTTACAAAACAATATTGGATATCGAAATAGGCCAAACAACCAGGGATCAGAAGGATCGAGGAGTTGAAAAAACATATGCCGAATTGACTCAAGGCGATTTGATTCTTTTTGATTGGGATCATGATGATGTTCCTGATCATGTTGGTATTTACATTAGCGATGGTGACTTTATACATGAGGTTGGGAATAATACCAATTCTGGTAATCTTTCCAATACTAAAGAAAATGTAAAAATAGAGAATCTCAATGACAGTTGGGGTCCCAAATACGGAGCTTTAAAAAATAATATTTACAAAATAATCAGGATAATTCAAGATAATAACAATGTAATAAATATTAGAAAAAATGGGGAAAAGCCACTTCCGGGGTATGAACCTCAACAAGATCAAGCGGTGCAGAAGGTTGAAAGTGAGGGCCGAAATATAACCGATGAGGATTACAATGGTGTTAATGACTCTACTTTAGGGAAAAAAGTAGAAACAACTGCTGAGCTAGCCAATCTTGAAGAAAAAGATATTCTGGCACGAACTATTTTTGGAGAATGCTGCAGCGGAGAAGAGGATTTTGGACAAGAATCTGTGGCGTGGACAATTATTAACAGGAAAATGTCTGGAGCACATGGAAGCACATATAAAGAAGTGGTTTTAGCAAGAGGACAGTATGCAGCTGTGACAGGAGCGGCAAGCGATACAGGATTGGCAAGAGATCCGCTAAAGAGCTCTGGAAATTTGAGCGCTTGGAAAAAAGCGGTATATATTGCCGGGCTAATGTTGGATGGAAAAACAAATGAAATTCCTAATAGAATTGGTTCAGGAATGTATTTTAGAACATCCAGGTGGTTTGAGCCTGCTCTTAACCCGAATTATGTGCGGATAGTGAATGGCAATCAATATCAACTGTATGCGGATAAAAAATGGAACAATATAAAAGATATTCAGACATTTGGCGATAATACCTACTTTAACTATGGTACTAAATAATCAATACCGTGGGAATGGATCTGAGGTGCGGAATGAAAAAAGTAAGTAGCTGTATCGTTGTTATAGCTATCCTCATTTTAATTTTAACTATGTTTGCGGCATGTAATAAGTCGCCTGGCAGCAATAGCTCATCGATAACTCAAAATCATGACAGCGACTTCATTAGTCAGGGTCAAAACAACGAACAGCGTAATTCTGAGGCGCAAGTTAATCAGGAACCTCAAGAAAGCGACCCTTTTCTGGAAAACGTCCGCACGGCTATCAATGATCATCTTTGGTATAACGGGGTTTATTCGCATTTTAGAGCTTTTGAAAACCAGCTTGCCGCTGTATCTGTATATCAAGGCACCGCTGACAGTAAAAATAAGATTGTTTTATTTGAGCAGCCTACTGCGGACAAAAATTTTCTAGCCATGGAATTAAGTTTGACGAAAAAAGGTTATTCCAATGAAATAGTAAATTTTAAGCTGGATTTTGACAAAGAGAAGCTGAAGTCTCTGATTGAAAAGCAAAAATATCAATTTTCCAAATCAGCTCAATTAAAAATTGATAAAGCCTCACAACCCTTATTTCCTGCGATGAACTCTGAAAGAAAAAAGGTTGTCGAGAAAATTGAAAAATCAATCATGAATGAGCTCCAGGACAGCAGTATATTTCCAAATGGCACTTACAAATATTACATACGAAATTAT
>NZ_JTHN01000089.1 GCF_001399685.1 Paenibacillus sp. A3 | reverse complement strand
CAATTTATCCGCTGTCACCGAGTGGGCGGACAAGTGACGGCCTTCCACCGCTCCTTGCTGCAGATGCCGGCCTTCAATCGCCCTTTCCTGCACATGGAGCCCTTGTACCGCTTCCTTGGACAATTTGCCGGAAGTCACGGCTCCGTCCTTCAGATGAATGGTCTGCACCGCATCTTCCGTCAGATGGCTTGCATCGATCTGCTTTGGCGAAATGTTAGCGCCCCGGATCAACCCCGCCGTCAAATGATCGTGCAGCACCGAATTCAGCTTCAAATGTTCGGAAGCCACACTCCAAGGCGCCAGCTTATCCTCCGTAACCGACTGGGGAGCCAGCTTCTCGGCGCCAATTTCCCCATCGGCCAGCTTGGCGGAGGTTACAGAAAAATCGCGCAGCTTTTCCGTCGTTACCGCGCCTTCCAGCAGCTTTGACGAATTGACCACGCCGTTGGCCAAATGAATCGAATGAATCGCGCCGCTTCGGATTTTATCCGACGTGATCGACTGATGCTGAATCAGCTCGCCGGTAATCGCTTCATCGGCAAAATGCTTCGTATAAATCGATTTTTCGGCAATTTTCATTCCGTCGATCGTCTTATCCGCCAGCTTCTCCGAAGTAATGCTGTTGTCCTGGAGCTTCTCCCCGCTGATCGCCCGGTCTTGAATTTTTTCCGTCGAGACCGAGGCCTTGGCCAGATGCTCCGCCGTCACCGACTGCAAAGCGAGCTTTTGCGTCGTGACGCTTCGGTCCGCCAGCTTGGTGCTGTCGACCGCATAGTCGGTCAGATTGTCCCGGCCGACGCTATTCCGTTTAATCCGGGTACCGTCGACGGCATAACGCGCGATTTTCTCCGTTGTGATCGACTCATCCGCCAAATCGTCCGTATACACGGTGGTTCCCTGCATAAACCGCGGTCTGACCGCCTCTTCAACCGAACGGATGACCGGCCCATCAACGGCACGGGCGACCGTTTTCTCAGCTGCCCGGGTGACCGGCTTTTCAGTTGCCCGAGTGACCGGCTTTTCAGCTGCCCGGGCGACCGGCTCTTCAACGGCCCCGGCGACCGGCTCTTCAACGGCCCGGGTGACCGGCTCTTCTACGGCGCGGGTGACCGGCTCTTCTACGGCACGGGGAGTGTCCGGAACCCCACGCGATCCGGCAGCCTCTTGTTCTTCTTCTCCTTCCTCAAGAACTAGATGACCAATGCTGGTATCGTCATCAAAGTCGGCTTGCGGCCTCAAGATTCGCGGCTTATCGTCCAGCCACTTCAGTTCATTAATGTACGAGTCCATGCGCTTGCTGCGCACCGTTCGTCGCGTACCGGAAACCCGGCGGTTTTCTCGTTTCATGCTAGGTCCTCCCATATGGTGTAGTGCCTAGTTGGCCATGCTGGAGATGATTGCAAGTAGACACTTTTAACATATGCATTTACCCAGAAGGAGGTCATTCGCCCGGATAAAAATGGGCGTGCGCACAAGAAAGCCGAAACCGTTTTTCCGTCGAACCGCAAAACGCAAAAAAAGGCGGTTTCTATCACCGCCCGTCGTAAATCGTAAGCCACCGCTCCGCCACCCGCTCCCATGTAAATAGCCGCTGTACCCGCTCCACGCTTTGTTCCCCCATGCAGCGGGCTTGATCCTCGTTTTGCAGCAGGGAGATTACCGCCGGCGCAAGGCCGCTCTCCAGAGCATCCTGCTCCAAGGTCAGCCCGGTAACGCCCTCCTCCACAATTTCCGGCATTCCTCCGGCGCGGGTGGCGACGACCGGGACGCCTGCAGCCATCGCTTCCACGTTGACGAGACCGAACGCCTCGCGGCGGACGGACGGAACGACGAGGACATCGGCCAAGCGAAACCAATCGTCCACTTCGCCGTGCGGAACATACGGAACGAAGCGTACATGGTTGCTCAGCGGCGCGCTCGTCCTCCGAAGCCGCCTCACGTAGGGGGTAAGCCGTCTCGAACCGTAAAAGGCTCCCCCCACCACAAGCAGCAGCGCTTCCGGCACCTTGCCCACAATTTCGGGCATCGCCGCCAGTAAATGATGCACGCCCTTGATCGGAATCAGGCGGCCGACATACAGAATGATTTTACGGCCCTGCAGGCCGAGTCTGTGGAGCAGCGCCTCCCTCCGGGCTGCCCCTTCCGGAGACCATCGGGAAATAAAACGGTCCGGATCGACCCCGAGATGATTCACGACAATTTTGGCTTGGACACGCGGGTCTCTGCGCACCATTTCGTCCTTCAGGTAATGGCTGTTCACTACGATCCGGTCCGCCGCGGCCAGACAACGCTGCAGTTCGGGCCGCCGGATATGGGGCTTGGAGACGAACGTAACGGAATGCAGCGACAGCCACACCTGCGCCCCCGGATGCCTTCGCTTGAGAAACCGGGCGAAGCGCGGGCGGTTCTCCACCTGAATGATCTTCGGCCGCAGCTTTCTCAGCTTGCGGCTGACGCTCTCCACATAGCGGCGGGGCGAAGCGGCGGGCACGCGCTCGTAAAGAACGCCTGCGCGAATTTCGGTCCGGCGGAGCGTCCGGCCCCGCCGCCCGATCACCGCCAGTCGGACATGCTTCTGCAGGCGGCGGACGACTTGCTCCACGACCAATTCGACGGAGCTGCTGTTGCCCGAAGGAATGACGAACGAACCCGGCGTCACGAAGACGACATCATGCTCTTTCATGGAGCGGCCTCCCCGCGATCTTTTTGTCAGTATATTCTTGACGCAGCGGATGTGGATAGGCTATCGTTGTTCGAGCCGCAGTTTGGGCCGTTTGAATTTTGCCATGCAGGACCTCATAATAAAAGAACGAACTTGCAAATATCCCGAGAGGAAGTGCTGACCGTGAGCCGATTGGAAACGTATATCGAACATTATGCGGAGCTCGCCGTGAAGGTAGGTATCAACGTACAGCAGGGGCAGACGCTTGTGGTAACCTCCCCCGTATCGGCTGCGGATTTCGTCCGCATCGTCGCGCGCAAAGCGTACGAGGCCGGGGCGAAGCACGTCTATGTCGAATGGGACGACGACGAGCTGAAACGGCTGAAGTACGAGCTGGCCCCCGACGAAGCGTTCCACGAATATCCGCAATGGAAAGCGGACGGCTTCCGTCAATTGGCCGAAGAAGGGGCGGCCTTCCTGCAGGTCTACTCCCCTACGCCCGACCTGCTTAAACATACGAGGCCCGAGCGGATCGCCGCGGCGAGCAAAGCGTACGGAACGGCCATGCTGGAGTACCGCCGCATGATGCAGGCCGGCCGAATCAGCTGGACGATCGTATCCGTTCCCTCAGTGGCTTGGGCGGCCAAAGTGTTCCCGGGGGCAAACGAAGAAGATGCGGTCCGTTCGCTGTGGGAACGAATCGTGCAAGCGGCAAGAGCCGACCGGGACCGGCCTGTGGAAGCCTGGCAGGAGCATCTGACGGAGCTTCGCTCGAAGGTTGAGCGGATGAATGCGAAGAAGTACGCCCGGCTTATCTACCGTGCGCCGGGTACGGAACTGAACGTGGAGCTGCCTCCGGAGCACCAATGGGTCGCAGGTGGTATGCATAACGCGCAAGGCGTGTTTTTCGTGCCGAATATTCCGACGGAGGAGATGTTCACGCTGCCTCGCGCCGACGGCGTCAACGGAACCGTACGCAGCACGATGCCGCTGAACTGGAACGGGGCGTTGATCGACGGCTTCAGCTTGCTGTTCGAGAACGGGAAGGTCACGGAGTGTACGGCGGAGCAAGGACAAGAGGCGCTGCAGCGGCTCATCGCGACCGACGAGGGCGCGGCCCGGCTCGGTGAAGTGGCGCTCGTCCCGCAAAATTCGCCGATTGCCGAGATGAACGTGCTGTTTTACAATACGGGGCTTGACGAGAACGCCTCCTGCCACCTGGCGTTAGGCAACGCGTATCCGCTATGTCTGGAAGGCGGCACCGCCATGAGCCGGGAGCAGTTGGCGCAGCACGGAGCCAACCACAGTCTGGTGCATGTCGACTTCATGATCGGGTCGGACGAGCTCGATATCGACGGAGAGCTGCCGGACGGAACGGTGGAGCCGGTGTTCCGGCGGGGCTGCTGGGCGGATTAATCCGCCCGGGCTCCGGAAAGCTCCGCAAACCGGAAGCAATCGACCGTATGGTCCATCACCATGCCGGTCGCCTGCATAAACGCATAGCAGATCGTCGAGCCGACAAAGGCGAAGCCGCGCTTCTTCAGCGCCTTGCTCATCGCATCCGATTGCGGCGTGCTGGCAGGCACTTCCTTCAGGCTCTGCCAGCGGTTGCGAATCGTATCACCGCCGACGAACTGCCATATGTAGCGGTCGAAGCTGCCGAATTCCTCCTGTACCGCGAGAAAAGCCTTCGCGTTCGTCACGGCGGCGCGCATTTTGAGCCGGTTGCGGATCAGGCCCGGATCGCCGAGCAGTTCGTCCAATTTGGCATCGTCGTAAGCGGCTACCAGCCTGGGATCGAAGCCGTCGAACGCCTCCCGGTACCGGTCTCTTTTTTTGAGCACCGTATACCAGCTCAGTCCCGCCTGCGCCCCTTCCAGGATCAGCATCTCAAACAGCTTCCGGTCGTCATGAACGGGAACTCCCCATTCCTTATCGTGATAGTCGATATATAAAGGGTCTTCGTTACACCAGCCACAGCGGCATTCCATAGGACGCCTCCTCTCCTTTTTCCCCTACTATACCACATTATTGCGACACCGTTTGTCACCATTTTACCATTCGGCGGATTGAAATCTTTTCGATGCTCGTACGTATCAAGTATAATAGCGGATATTACGCGACGCACAGACGGTTCGCACACGGCATATCCGAACCCGGCACAGTCAAGCCGAACACTCCAAACATCAGGCGGGGATTCTATGAATCATTCATTTACGGTATACGAGCAGCAGATCCGGAAGCAGTTGATCGGGTGGGAGAAGGAGCTGCTCAAGCCGCCCGGCATGTTCGAAAAAACGTCCCGGGCGCTGCAAACGCGAATCAACCAAGCCATACCCGAGAAAGTGCATACGGCCATTACCGCAGCGGTCAAAGGCATTGTTCAGACCGCGTTGTTCAGCCTGGACTACATTCCGAAAAACGAACCGCTCCAAGACATGAGCTTGGCGTCGCGCGATCAGAAAGCCGAGGAGCTGATCGGCTTTTACAAAAAGCTGGCAGCGGCGGAAGGCGCGGGGACGGGAGCCGGAGGCATTTTGCTCGGACTCGTCGATTTTCCGGTCCTGATCGGCATCAAGATGAAGTTCTTGTTCGAGCTCGCCCACATTTACGGGCATTCGACGCTCGATTATCGCGAACGTTTGTACATTTTGCATGTATTTCAGGTCGCTTTCTCCAGCCAGAACAAAAAGCCCGAGCTGTACCGCGCCGTCGTGAATTGGCCGCAAACCGTCAAAACGCTGCCTCCCGAGGACTCGTACGCTCAGCACATCGATTGGAGGCAGCTGCAGCAGGAATACCGCGATACGATCGATTTCCGCAAAATGCTGCAGCTTGTCCCCGGCATCGGCTCCGTCGTCGGAGCGTGGGCCAACTACGGCCTGCTTGAGGAGTTGGGGCAGGCCGGCATGAACTGCTACCGCAGGCGCTGGCTGGATGAGGCGGAGGAGAAAAGCAAGACAACTTAAATCGAGGGAGAGGAACCGTAACCATGAAAATAAGTAAAGCGAATGCACCGCATTATATTTGGGGCGACCGGTGCGACGGCTGGCATCTGGTTCAGCAGCCCGAGCTGAGCGTCATTCACGAACGGATGCCCCCGCATACGGCCGAGGTCCGGCATTACCATGAGCAGGCGCGCCAATTGTTTTTCGTGCTGACGGGGACGGCCGAGCTGGAGGTGGACGGCGTGCTCCATACCCTCGGTCCGCAGGAAGGCTGCGAGGTGCCGCCGGGTGTGCCGCATCAGATGAAGAACGTTTCCTACGGAGACGTCGAGTTTCTTGTCGTATCGCACCCGCAGACCCGGGGAGACCGGGTGGAAGCGCCGCCCCTGGCGGAGCCGAAAAGGGACTAGCCCGCTGCCCTCTCTTTGCTCTTCCGTTTCATTGCCGGAGGTGCCCGAATATACTATACGACCGATTCCAATGTTAGGAGCATGTCGTATGACCGTAGCTTCCAACCGGGCCATCCTGCTGGCCGCTATCGTCTATCAGGCCATCCGGCAGTACAACAATAACGGATCGTTCGAGCTGCCCCCCGGGTATAAGCTGGCCGCCGTCCTGGGCAAAAAGAAGTTTCCTTACCTCGGATTCATTCTGGAGTCCAAGCAATCGATCGTCATCGCGCTCCGCGGCACGGCGGCCGTATCCGAATTGAAGAAAGATTTGCAGTTCGATCAAATTCCGTTCCCTTTTGTCCGCAACGCCGGACGGACGCACCGCGGTCTCACGGAGCTGTACGCATCCGCGCTCCGTGGTCCGATTATGAGCTATTTGAACAAAGCTTCCCCTCAAAAGAGACTGTATTTGGCCGGCCACAGCATCGGCGGCTCGCTAGTTACGCTCTGCGCGCTCGACCTCGTCTTTCACACTCCCTTCAAGCAGCCCGTAGTCTACACGTTTGGAGCCCCGAAGGTCGGTAATCCTGATTTCGTCCGTCGGTTTAACCGCCGAATTCACCACAGCACCCACATTGCGAACCGGTACGATCTCGTGCCGCTGCTGCCCCTTTCCTTCGGCAAAACCGTATACCGGCATGTCCGGTACAGCTACGTGATCCGCTTCCAAAACAAAGGCCTGCTGGGAAGCCATTCGATCAAAAGCTACTACAAAGAGCTGGTGCGCCGGAGCGCAGGCCGCAGCCGCCCGTACTACAACCGCAGTCCGAAAGGCCTTCTTCCCGCCGCTTCCGTCCGTTTGGCCCGCTAATTTTTGGCATCCTGCCGTATCCGATGATCTCGTAAACTGCAAGCACGTCGGCCACCTCCGACAAGCACATACCGGCTAGCGGTCCAACTCCAAGGGAAAAAGCAGAGCCTACTGGCTTAGCTTAATGTGTTGATAAAGTGGTTTTAAATAGAATAGAGAAACATACGG
>NZ_JTHN01000088.1 GCF_001399685.1 Paenibacillus sp. A3 | reverse complement strand
CGGCGCCGGAGCAAAAAGCGGAGCAATTCCAGCTCCTTGCCCGGCAGCGGATGCACGACGCCATTGTTAATCCCGCTGCGGAGCGCCGGATCGAATACGAGTCCCGGCGCCAGCGCGAGCGGCCGTTCCCAGGAATCCTCCGGCGCAGAGCCCGCCGCAGGTAAAGCAGAACACTCCGTTAGCGCAGCTAGCGTGCGCCGGATCGACTCCCCGTCGGCAGCGGACGGCAGAACGATAATGCGCTCTTCGCGTGCGCTTGTCCCGGCGGCAGACGGCTCGTCGGTCAGGCATACAACCCGCAAACGGGGGTATGCTCCGCACAGCCGAAGGATGACGCGCCAATCGTTTCCGTTCCAGTTGTGCGCCGACCAGACGACGATCTCTGGAGCCATGGCAGCGCCGAACGAACGCGCCAAGGCATCCGGACTATCCGCGTGCATAACGCCTGTTCCGCCGATGGCTGCGGCTTGGTACAGCCGCGGATATTCCGCCGCCGGACAAATAATTCCTATTCTCATAGCTCACCATCCGCTTTCTTTCAAGTATTGCAGATCGATCGCAGCCGCCCCGTAGTCCAATCCGGCGAACAGCAGACAGACCCGGTCTCCCCGCTTCAGCTCTCCGCTCTCCTCCAGCCCGCGAAGCGAAACGAGCGGATCGGCGCACAGCAAGTTCGCCACGCTCCATGCCGCCCTCTCGAACAAGCGAATGCGCCCGTCTTGGCGAACGGCGTTCCGTATTTCCCGGAGAAAGGCAGCGCTCACCTGCTGCGCGACCAGCCAACTGCGGCGGACATCGCCGTCCCGCAGCCCCGCTGCAAGCCGCAGCGCCGCCTCCGTTACTTGGCGCTCCGCCGCTTCGAAATGCCGGCGCTCCCACTTGAAAGGCGGCTGCGCAAGCGGTCGGCACAGCGCGTAGCGCGTCCCGGCCCACCGGTAATCCCCCGGCGGCTCCGCGGACAGCACACAGCACGCCGCCGCGTCTCCCTTCGGGTACGCGCGATGAAAGCGGCGGCCGAACGGCGGCTTGACGCAGTCCGCCGCCACAAGCAAAGCGCGCCGCTTGCCTTCCGCGCCGAGAAACGCGGCGAGCAGCTCCGCTGCGGATACCGTCGCCAAGCTGCCCTGCTGTCCGACGCCAAACGGCAGGCAAGTTTTCAGGCGCAAAGCCTGCGCCATCTGCATCGCGGGCAGCGTGGCGGGATGCGGAGCGGACGTTTCGTGGGCCCAGCACAAATAAGCGGGGGCGGGATGTCCGGCCGCCGCCCCGGCCAGCAGCCCGGCCGTCAGCTCGGCTACGCTTCCCCTGAAGGCAGGGACGCCCACGCAGGGATTCCCGGCGGCGTCGGGCAGCGGTACTCCTTCGATGCGATGAAGGGCCTCCGCATACCCGATCGCGGGATCGGCCGCCGGGCCGGAAGCCGGAGATGGAACGTCCCGACCGGCAGGAACCGCAATGTCGGGCGACGACAGATAGACCGTCATGCCGACTTCTCCTTCCGCATTAATATTGATGCACGGCGCAACCGAAGCTTCCCAGTCCGACCGATACCGTCATATAGCGGTCCCCCCGGCGGAGTTTTCCGCGAAGGACCGCGTCGTGCACGTTATACCAAAGATCGGAGCCGTGCAAATGGCCGACCTTCGCTATCGTATCCGTATAAAACAGCCCGATGCCGCAAGGCAGCATGGAAGCTACCTCCTCCCATGTCGTGCGATTGACGTTACTCCCGAAAATGAACCGGAGGTCGCCGACGGTCAGCCCGCATTCCCGCAGCGCCGTGCGAATCAACTGACGGATCGCAAAATGATACGTCGTCTGAAACCATTTGACGTTCTCCGGTTGAGAATACAGTCCGGCATCCATCCCTGCGTCGAAGACGCTGCGCAAGTAAAGCGTCCGGTGCGGTCCGGCATCCCGGGTCATGTAGCAGGCGCACGCCGCGTCCCCGAGCAGCGAATGGGGCAGCCGCTTAAGCGCGGGATGGAACGCTTTGTCGGCCGTAACGAGCACGATGCCTTCCCCGCTTCCCGCATGCAGCAATTGCCCTGCCGCCTGCATCGCAAGATGCACGGTAGCGCAGTTGTGCTGCGACAAGGCGAACACCGGCGTATCGCCGATCTCCGGCGCATCCCGCAGCTCCCGCAGCGCGTGCTCGTCATGCCAGGACAAGTCCAGCGTCCGGGCGATGACGATCCGGTCGACCGGCCGCCCCTGCCGCCGAAGCCGGATGAGCAGCGGTCCGCACGCCTCGGCGAGCATGCCGCCGAGCCGTTTCGAGCGCTCGACCGGCACCCGGTCGAAGCCGTACCGCCCGCGAAAGCGCGCCACGTCCTCCGGGGCGAACGGGAATCCGGCCTGCCGCAGCTGCTGCGCCACGTCCTCCACGGCAGCGGTCCCGGAAGGAACGTACACGGAAAGCTCGGGGACGGAAAAACAAACCCGTGTCACGACCCGGCTTCCTGCAGCGCCGCTTCAATATAGTTAAGCAGCTC
Source organism: Paenibacillus sp. A3 (assembly GCF_001399685.1). Classification (GTDB taxonomy): domain Bacteria; phylum Bacillota; class Bacilli; order Paenibacillales; family NBRC-103111; genus Paenibacillus_G. The sequence continues at coordinate 13,746 of NZ_JTHN01000088.1, read as the reverse complement.
CGAAAGCGGCCTCCGGTCCCCGTTCCATATATTCCGCACGTCCAATTCCACATCGAAAGCGTTTTCCAACTCTACCATTGCATGGATGAACCGTACGGAGGAAAGCTCCAGCTCGGGATCTCCGATGCAGCTCTCCTCCGTAAGCACGCTTTCCTCCGCCCCGCAGCCAGCCAAAATCCGCTTCATGCTCTTCCACACCATATCGCGTCGGCTCGTATTCATTCCTGTCCCGCCCCCTCCTGTTCGTCCTCGCAGACGTACCGTTCCTTCCAGCTCGGCAAAGCACCGTCCAAATGAATCTCGTGCGGGATTTTGTAAGCGGCCAGCTGCGTTTTCAAATAATCGCGTACGGCCTTGACGTTCACTCCGTCATCCGCCGTCAGCCACGCGACAATGATTTCCCCTTGCAGCTCGTCCGGACGCCCGGTCACCTTGGCTTCTCGAATCCGGGGCATGTGCTTGAGCACATCTTCGATTTCCTTCGGGTTCACTTTGCGGCCCGCTACATTGATATGCCGGGGCACCCTTCCGATGACCGTCAGCTCTTGCTCCTCGATCGTTGCCAGATCGTCCGTCACAAACCATCCTTCTTGAACGGGACATTCCTTCCCGGAGCCGGCAACGTATCCCCCGAAGAGACTCGCGCTGCGGACGGCAAGCCTGCCGCCGTCTTCCGTTCGCGCTTCCACCCCGGGCAGCAAGTAGCCGCAGCTTCCTTTCCGGTGACGACGATGCGGATGCTCCGCCGCAACCGCCCCGGTCTCCGTACTGCCATACAATTGCAGCACCCGCATGCCGAATTTGCCTTCGAATGCCGCGGCCGTGTCCGGCGCGAGCGCCCCTCCCGCGGAGATGGCAAAGCGGAGCCGTCCGGCATGGCCTTGGCCGATGTGGCGGGACATGCACAAAAGATGATAAAAGGAAGGAACCCCGAGCAGCACCGAGCCTTGGCAGGCGCGAAGCAAATTGGCCGCCTTGCGGGGAGTCGGATGCCGGCAAATGTGCAGCGTCGCCCCGGCGGTCAGCGAGCCGAACAGCGCTCCCGTCAAACCGTACAAATGATGCAGGGGAACGGTCGCAACCAGCGAATCGTCCGGACGATATCCGAACCAATCGCGGTATTTGCGCCCTTCCCGAAGCAGCGTTTGCATCGGCAGACAGGCCAGTTTGGGCAGGCCGGTCGACCCTGAGCTCAGCAGATACAAGCTGACAGGCGCTTCGCCCGGCTCTTCCTTACGACCTGGTCCGCCGCTTTCGTCGCCCGCTTCCTGTCCGCCCGGCTTCCGTTTTCCGTCAAGCTCGTCCGCCGCCGTTTTGCCGGGGGCCAGCAGACTGGAATACGGGACGACCGGAGCCGTTTCCGCGGTATTCGCATCAGCCTGCGCTCGATCTTCAGGCGCGATCCAGCGGGCAACGCGGCCGGCCTCGCCAATTCTGGCCAAATCGGATGTTGTCTGCAGGTCGTCAACGGGAAGCACGGCGACACCCCCATCGAGACAGCTTAACAGAAGAATGACCGAGTCGACGCTTTGATTCATCACAAGGCCGACGGGTTCCAATTCCTTTCCGCCGGCGGGAAGCCTGCTCCGGACGATTCCGATGCGCTCCGCCAATTGCCCGTACGTGACGGTTTCGTTTCCCTCCGCAAGCGCTATCTTGTCGAAAGGCGCCGTCTGCTCCAAGAGCCGCAATAGTTCTCCCATATCCGCTCCCCCTTTCTTGGTCGCTTACCAATCATTATAGAAGCGGCGGGTCCCGTCCTCTCGGCTTTCGTTGGGCCCGCCCGCCCACTTGCCGTCCACGCACGGTACACGCCGGATTTATATACAAAACGGCGGGCTCCGCGTTACGTTAAGGAGAGTCTATCCGTAGGAGGGAGGGAGATACCGGTGGCCGGATTATCGCATGTGGCCGGTTACATCCCCGCGGAACGTCCATCCCTGACCGAACTGCGGGAGGCGTTGGAAATCAGCGAAGCCGAGCTGCGCGTCCTGATCCAGTCGCACGGCCTTTGCCGCATTGCGGTCGAGAACAAGCTCCGGGTCCACGAAATGATCGGCGTCGCCGTCGACCTTCTGTTGGAAGGGAGGGGGGAATTGGCGGGAGAGATCGGGCTCATATTGTGCACGTCTACGTTTCCGGCGTTCGTTCCGTATCTGTTCGATCCGTTCGCAGGCATGCAGCGCAAGTGGGGTATGGAGCGGGCGGAGGTCCGGTTCGTATCGCAGCTCAATTGCGCTTCGCTGGACTTCCTGTTCCGGTTGGCCCGCCTTTGGACGGAACGGCGCGGGAGCGGCGTTCTCGTATTGGCCGCAGACAAAATGGGGCTGCCGAGGAGCCGCTATTTGCAGGACAGCACAATATCGGCCGATGCTGCCGCAGCGGCCGTCGTTACGAAGACAGCGGCCTGCAACCGGATCGTCGGCTCGGCCGTGCATTCCAACGCTTCCGTATACAACAGCATGCAGGCTTCCCCGGAGGAGTACGCCTGGTTTCAGAATACGTTTACGGTCGGTCTGGTCAAAGTGCTCCGCGACGTATTGCAGCAAGCGGGAGTAACGGCGGAGCGGGTGCGGTACGTGTTTCCGGCGAACGTCAATCAGGGGACGTGGCAGCGGGTTGCCGACGCTTCGGGGATTCCGTTTGAGAGGTTTTATTTCCCGACGATGGCGGAAATCGGACATGCTCATAATGCAGATCCGTTGTTGAACGCCGAACACGCCCTGCGGCATGCGATGCTGCAGCCGGGCGATTTATTCGCTACGCTGACGGTAGGCATGGGGAGCACCTTCGGATGCACGTTATTCCGTCATTGAGAGCAAGACTGAGTACGATTCGGAACGATACGGGAGGATCAGCCTTGACATGGTACTTGTCTCACATCACGTCATATCCCTTCTATGAAGAGCAGCCGGATCGGCTGCTGGCCGGAGGCGTGCCGCAGGCGACGCGTTTTCCGCCTGAAGAACCGCTGCTGGCGATGTACGAACAATACGGAACGAACCAACAGGAACATATGTTCCTTGAACAAGTACCCTGGGAACTAAAAGCGAGGCCGGTTCCGGTCAGCCGTGCGGATTCGGCGGCGCATATGGGAACGGAGGCGCTCCGCGCTTTGCTGGAGAGCGCCCCCGAAGCGCGGGGGAAATGCCGTTATCTCGTGTACGGCCACGAAACGACGGAACCGAATTTTTATTTGACCCCTTGTCTCTATGTCAAAAAAACGCTCAAGCTGAAACGGCTCTTGCCGTTCGCATTGAGCCGTTGCGGCTCCTGTACGCTACCGGGCGCCTTGGAACTGGTGAAGACGCTCCATCCTTCCGCTCCCGGGCAGGCTGCGGCGGAATCGCTCTTCGTCACCGCCGACCGGCTGTGCCCCCCGCATCCCCGCTATTGGTTCGACGCCGATCCGAAGGGAGATGCGGCGGCCGCTTGTCTCCTTTCGACCGCCGGCGGCGACTGGGCCGTGGTCGATGCGGTAGCGGACGGCTGGCCGCTTGCCTCGGACGATCCGTACCGGTGGTCGGAAGCCGACTACCGCCGGCACGAACGGCGGCTGCTCGCCGGATGCCGTCAAGCCGTCTCAGTCCTGCTGCGGCGCAACGCCGCAGACGCCGGACGGATCGTGCTAGCCGTGCCGCAGACGCTAAGCTCGACGTTCCGCCGTTATGTGGAGGGGCTGCTGCCTTATCCCGTCTACCGCCGAACGTATGCGGCAGGCTGCAACCTGCTCGGCAGCGACTGCCTGCTTTCCCTGAAAGAGTCGGAGGACGGCCATTCGTTTCAGCCGGGCGACTGCGTCCTGCTCCTTCAAGCCGGACCGCTATCGCACCTTGGGCTGCTGCTGCTTCGCAAAACGAACAAATACGGAGAAACGAACGGAGGGTATGCCGAATGACGACCGATTTGCCGAATGATACGGCCTCCCGCATGCTGCTCCGCAGCGACGGTTCGACGACGCTGCTTCTGGAAAGCATGCTGGAGACGGAGCTGGGCGTCCGGGTGATCGGACAACAGACGATTCGCGGAGAAAGCATCGACGGCAGTATCCGCGACCTGCTTGAGGCGAAGCCGGAAACCGTTTTATTCGAGCGGCATTCCGAGCTGGAAACGCCGAACGGGCAGTGGGTTTCGCGCAACTATGTCGTGGCGCGGATCGACGGAATGGAGCTGTTCCTTGGCCAATTAAAAAATTACAAAATTCCGCTCGGCAAATTGTTAATGTCGTTCAAGCTGGCGGCGTACCGCAAGCTGCTGGGGTACGGCGCCGAAGAGCGTCCGCTGGACGGCCGGACGGTTCGACTGCCGTACAAGCACTATGTCATCTGCGGGGAAGCGGGACCGAAAATCTATATCCGGGAAGCGTTCAACCCGATTTACGTCACCTTCCCCGGGGACAGCAATCCGGCTTGCGGGAGCTAGCTCCTGCAAGCCTCAGAGTGTTGAGAAAGTGGTCAAACGGGATTATAGAGGTAACGAAGGGGTGGGGTATCCGCTTCCGACCACTCTTGTCTTCGGGAAATTTGATTGGAAGCCGCTTAATAGCGGACATTTCCCGAAGACAAAGGCGGCCGCTATCGCTTCTCCAGTGGATACCCCACCTCCGTATGTTTCTCTATTTTTGCTTAGACCACTTTCTCAACAAGCTCGAGCTAGCTCCTGCAAGCCTTTTATGTCTCGCAACGACAAAACAGCCTGCTTCCGCTTTAGGAAAACAGGCTGTTCGCGTTATTACCCCAGCTCATCCCACTCCGCCAGCCAGCGGGCTTCCTTGTCCGGGTCGAGACCCATGCTGTACCCCGGAGTCGGCGGACGGGCGTCGCACCATTCCAGCGAAGCTGCGATCGTATCTTCGAGCGTGCGGAACGTCAAACCGGCGGTTAGCGCTTTTTCCACGCTGATGTTCATATAGTGGGCGAAGCTTTCCAGCCCTGCATGCACGGGAAACCACAGCGGAATTTCGTCCCACGGGCTTGCCCCACGGCTGTGCAAAAACTCGTCGCCGACCCAGACGAGCTCCGGATCGCTCCCTGTCACCCGTGCGCAAGCCTCAAGCAGCCTGCGCATCGTAAGCGGCTCCGCCGGGCCTACCGCGTTGAACGTACCGGCCGTCTTGGCCTCCGCCATCCGAATGATCCAATCGCTCAAATCGCGGACATCGATGAACTGCAAGCGTGCTTCCGGACGGCCCGGGGCCAATACCCGGCCGCCCTTGCGAATGCGGATCGGCCAGTACGCAAACCGATCCGTCGGGTCCTGAGGACCGACGATCAGCCCGGAGCGGACGTTCAACGCTCGTCCCGGCATCAGCTCCTCCAACTGCCGTTCGCACAGCGCCTTAAGCTCCCCGTAATACTTGCGGACGTTCTCCGACGCCGGATCGTCCAATTCTCCGACCGGATCGCCTTCGTGAACGCCAGGCTTGCTGAAATCCCGGTAAACGGAAATGCTGGAGACGAACGTATAATGCTCCACGCAATCGGCCAACCGTTCTGCCGACTGTTTGACGATTCTCGGCACGTAGGCCGACGTGTCGACGACGGCGTCCCACCGTCGTCCCTTTAAAGCGGACAGATTCCCGTCACGGTCTCCCCTCAGCTTCTCCGCTTCCGGGAGTGCTTCCGGGTTCGTTACTCCTCTCGTGAACAACGTGACCTCGTGACCGGACCGCAGCGCGGATTGCGCCAGGTGATAACCCAGAAATACGGTTCCGCCCAAAATTAGCAGCTTCATCGTTCCTCTCCCCCTATTCGTTCCCTGCTTATTCGTCGTCTTTCAATGCCTGGATCGTCAAGCACAGGCTTCGGACCGACGCCAAATGCTCAGGGGTCAGCTCCTCCAGATCGAACGCGACGCCGCACGCCTGCTCCAATTCGAGCAGCAGCGAAACGATCGCCGCCGAATCGATGCCCAAGCTCTCGTACAGCCGGTCTTCATCCCCGATTTCCTCCGGCTTGATGGACAGATAGGCGCTAAGCGTTTCTTTGACTGTCTCCATAATCGGCTTCATGGTAATCCACCTTTCGATTCAAAATAATACGCAGCGCGCTTCAACAAGTGGTTGAGCGGTTCGTGCCCCGAAGCAGCTGCTGCGCGCACTCGAATACCGAAAGCGCGCCTTGGTACCCGCGCTTTTCAAGCAGCTTTTGCAGGTCCCCGGCATGGTCGCGGTATTCGTCCTGCATGATGTACTTCGACAGATCGTACAAGTGGGAGGGACTGAACGAACGCGGCATCATATACTCGCCGATGCCGAGCTCGTGCAAATGCCTGGCGTTGAATTCCCGTTCCGTATGCGTCGGAATGATCAGCGAAGGGACTCCCCTTGCAATCGACGACATACAGCTGCCGTGTCCGCCATGATGAATGAACAGATCGAACTCGCCGACCCGCTCCTCCTCCACGAAAGGAACGATCTGAATATTGGACGGCAGGCCGGCGAGCCATGCCTCCGGCAGCGCTTCCGACGTCGCAATAACGACAAAGACGGGGGTTTCGGCGAAGGCGGTTAATACCGCCTTTACCAGATACATGCCGGAATCGCCCGCCGAGTCGGCCAGCCTGCCCGGATAGACGAGCACGGCAGGCCGCCGGAAGTTTTTCTCCAGTTCCGGGCCCACGGAGACTGGCATATTCATCGAGATCGGACCGACATAACGGACCCGGTTATTGTAAATACGGTCCATCTCGGGAATGCCCGGCACGATATCGACATCCGCCCGGAACAGCTCCTCTATCCGCTCCACCGCCGGCAGTCCGAACGTACGCAGCAGCCGGTTCATGACCGGCGTCACCTTCGGCAAATTGCGGGGCGGCGTCCCCCAGAAATACAGCGGTTTTCCATCCGGGTGAAAGCACGATTGGGTGATGGAAACGGACGGAATCCCGAGCACTTTGGCGGCAATCAGCGTATGGGGGCTCATATCAACAATAACGAGGTCCGCTTCGATGCTCTCCAGCATGCGGATACGCTGGCGAATCCACGCTTCCGCGAACCGCTCGTCGAGCAATCCCATCTGCGCATAATAATGGTCCAAGTCGTAGATCGCCGGCTGCGGGGGAATGAGCTTGTCCGGATCGGGCATCGTCGGATCGTCGTCGACCAGAAGCTTGTATCCGAGACGTTCTACCCATGCCATGCTGCTCTCGCCGTAGATGGACATGTACACCGAGGCCCCCGATTGGATGAAACGTTCTGCGGTCGGCGCATTCCGCATCAGGGGGCCAAGTCCCCCGCTAAGCCCGAAAAAAATATTCGTCATTCTGGCGTTCCCCTTCCCGAGTTAATTCGTAGACGGAACGTACGAAAGCTTGCAGCTGCTCGGGCGTTCCGATCGGATAACAAGCCTCAGCCGGTTCGATCCGGAAGCGGTGTCCTTTGCGGACAAGCTCATGATAAAGGGGAGCCACGTAATATTCGCCGTTTACGGTCTGCTTGCGCTCCTGCGCTTCTTCTGCCGCTTCGACAAAATGCCGCGTGTCGGCAAAATGATACAAGCCTGCCGTCGCATAGGGCGAAATGACTTCTTTCTCCCGCACCGCCGATACGATACCGGCTTCGTCGACCTGCACGTAGCTGAGCTCCGGAGCCTGCGAGCGGAAAACGGGAATAACGCCGTCGATCCCTGCCGTCCGCTCGAAGCGAACGGACGTGTTCATGCGCATATACGTGTCGCAATTGTAAATGAGCAGCGGACGGTCCGGGTTCAGAAACGGCTTCGCCTCCAGCACCGTCAGAGCTTGCCCGCCTGTCGCCCGCTCCAGCTCGATGATGCGGGCAGACGGCGAATAGTCCAGCACCGTCCGGCGCAGCGGGTGGCTCTCGGCATCCTCGGCCAAGCAGACGAATATGGCGCTGTCGAGATTCACGTGCGGTTTCAGGCTGTCCAGCGCCCAATAGAGCATCGGCCTCCCCGCCGCCTCAATGAGCATCTTCGGTACGGTAAAGCCGGCCTCGCGGAATCTTTTGCCCCTCCCGGCCATCGGTATGACAATATTCACAGCCTCCCCCCGTTCTGCTCCAGTTTGGTCATGACGGAAGGCCAGTCGCGAAACGTCAGCGCCAGATCGTCGATATAAACGTGGCCGTAAGGTTTGCCGAAGACGATCTCGTCGTACGGCACCTCGTGCTTCTCCAACCAGGTCAGAGTGAGCGCTCCGATATGGGCGACGGCCTTACCGGCGTTGCCGCCTTGCGTCTTCATGTTGCGGGCCGTATGAATAATGATTTCGTGCCCTTCGGCCCTCAGTCTTTGAAGCGCAGCAACGGCTCCCGGCAGCGGGAGGACGTCGCCGTACGATTGCTCCGGCCTCTTGAGCTCGCAGATCGTTCCGTCCAAGTCGACGACGATTCTCATCCCTTTCCCCTCCCGATCGGGCACGATTCCCGCCAGTAATTGAGTGCTGCCGATATGGAAATTTCCGGATCTTCCCCGGATTCGTCCGCTTCGAGCACAACCCAACCTTCGTAGCGTATTTGTCCAAGGAAGTCCTTGAGCTCCCGAATATTTCCTTCTCCGAGGCCCGGCGGGCTGTACCGCGTCCTCCGTCGGAATCTGCCGGAGGGCGGCGGAGCGATCGTTTGGTAATCCTTTACATGAATCCCCAGGATGCGTGACCCATAGCGGTCCAGCAGTCCGTAAAGATCAAGCCCCGCTTCGGCCGTATGCACGACATCCACCACAAGACCGAGCTCCGTCGGACCTTCATTCATGACCAGCTCGATATCTTCCCCGTCAAAAATGCAGTGGCCCCAGTGCGGATGAATGGCAGCGCGAACCCCATACATCTCGTATCTGGCAGCAATTTCCGTGATCATGCGAAGCAGTTTTTGCCGTTCCTCGGGTGTACGGTTTCTGTTATACCGGATGCCGGGACCAAGGACAGCCATCGGAATACTTGCTTGCTTCATGAGCCGGCCCAATCGTTCGTGATGCGTATAGATCGCCCGCCGTCCGCGCCAATTCTCGAAATGGCCGAATTCGTAAACGCCGGACACCGAAGTACCGTACCGGGTCAACAGCTGCTGAAGCTCGGACAGGCGGCGCTCGTACGACATAAGATGCAGGCCTCCGATTTCGACGGCCGGGCAGCCTGTCCCGGCAACGAAACGGATGGCTTCCTCCGTCCGGTCACCCCAGACGGATACTTGGCAAGACAGACGCAGCTTGCAGTTCATGTCAGCCTCCTTTTGCACACTGGTTTGGTTCAGGGTAACATGCTTCGGCGGGAGGCCGCTCGGCTTTTGCCGTTCACCGGCAACTGAGCCTCCAAACTACGAAACGAACGAAATGCGTGAACTCAAGTAAAGCAGAGAAGAAGCCCGTCGCTCCACGTATCATGAAAAGAGAACGGGCATCGTTTTCACCTGCATAACCACTCAAGGAAACGGAGGAACTAAGCCTCATGAACGAACGAAACGCAATAACGGCCGATACGGAAGATTCGCTTGCCTTAGGGTATCCGATGCGCAAGCGAATCTATTGGGCGCTGATAGGCATCGCCGTCGGCGTCTTCATCGCCGGGTTCTGGAACTATAAGCTTGTGGACGGCTTCGGCAACGAAATCGTCGCCGGCCACACGATCGGGAAAACGTCCGAGCTGGCGGGCTCCTACGGAGAACGCGGACTCGGCTTCGGATTCCTGTTCGCATCCGTCGCCGGCTTGGCTGCTACTTTTACCGCTTGCAATTGCGTCGTGTTCGCGATGATTCCCGGTCTGGCCTGCGCGGACCGCCGATTATCCCGATCGGCCGCGCTCCGGGCCTTCGGCGTGTTTACCTTTGCCGTCGTCGCGGTCTGCCTGCTGTACGGCTTGTGCATCGGCAGCCTTGGTGCAGCCGGCATCGAGGCGTTTATGGATCGCAGCGCCCGCCTGGGGCGGGCCCAGGTCACGTTTACGTCGCTTGGCATCGTTATGGTCGCTTGGGGCGCGTTTGCCTTCGGATTTATGGACGGACTGAAGTCCCGGCTTCCGGCCGGCGTGCGTTCGTTCTTCGCCCGGCCGTTGACTCAGGCGGGGATCATGGGAACGATGGTCGGCATTTTCTCCGTCGGCCGGCCGTTTCCCGTCTTTCGCGACTTTCTCGTCTATGCGGCTTCATCCGGCAATCCGCTCTACGCTTCTCTCGCCATGGGCGTGCAGGGACTCGGCCAAATCGCCTTCATGGTGCTCTTGTTCCTCGGCCTCGTCTACGCCTTCGGCAGCCGGCTCTTACGCTGGGGGACACAGCGCCCCCACCAGCCGCGACTGGTCAGCTCCGTCGCGCTCTTCATCGGGGGTGCCTATTTCATATACTACTGGGGCCTGGCCCGGGCGCTGGATATCGGCAGTTGGGGCTTCAAGCTGGGCTGGTATCAGTAGTAGCTCCACACCAAATGCGCACAAAAAAAAGAAGCGAAGTTTGACGCCCGTTCAAAACTTCGCTTCTTTTTTTGCCGCTCCGCCTACCGCTCCGGCATGCTCCAATCGGGATGGGCCAGCAGCCACCCGGCCAATGCCTGCGTATGATCCGCTTCCGCCTCCAGCAAACGCGCAAAGCGGCCTTCGATTCGGTCGCGCAGCGACCTCGCTTCCTTGCGCAGCAGCCCTCTGGCGACCATATTGCCCATCACCTGCCAGTGCTGCGAAGCCTCCAACGATTTTCCGGCGAGCTCCGGCAGTCCGCACAAGCCGAGAAACACATGAAAATGATACCGGGTGAAGGAAACTTCCTTAATCATTTTGTGCGTCAGGTCGAGCCATTCGCTCTCGGTTTCCAGCAGCCGCATCAGCTTTTCCCCAAAAACCGGAATCACCGGCAGCCCGTGCCGCATCGTTTCGTCCAAATCCGCCTCAGGCGGACGCCCCTGCATCGCATCGACGTTTCGCTGAATCGCCCTGCGGTGCCCGAATGAAGCTCCGGCGCAGTTTTGCCCCGCCTGCCGGGCCAAATAAAACAAATGCAAATCCTTATATCCGCCGTACCTCGATTGGTACGACTCCATCGCAGCGAGCAGGTCTCGTCTGGAAATCGGTCCGACATACTGATAATAATGATCGCACACGACGTAACCGCCCGGCGCCGTCCCAATCACCTCGACCGCATGCGAATCGTGCGCTTGCCGGTAATACGCATGGTACGGCAGCTCGTACATGTCCGAGATGACGCCCGCCGTTCTTCCCAATGCCAGCCATTCGTCAAGCTGGACGGCCAGATCGCCGGCGTCCGGGCTGCAGGCTTCGACCCAATCGATTCCGTGATCGTCGGCCAACTGCCGCCGAACCGGCGTATAATACGGATCGACGATGACGTAGTCTCCTTCGTCTTTATATCCGAATCCCGCCTGATTCCACACGAGCTCCGTCGGGACGCCGAGCCGTTTCAGCATGGCGGCCACAATAATTTGCATACAATTGTGATAGTTATGAATATACGGTGCGTAATCCATTCGGCCTCCTTCGGTATTCCAGCGTCATTGCAAAAACATGCATGGAAGGATTATCTTCGAACACAAGAGCACGCGCCGCCCCGGCCTCCCCGGGGTACGGAATCGAACAGATCCACAGATTCGGCCGGACATGCGCATATCGGCCCGATACCATGTGCATGTACGGAAGCGTCATCGCCAGGCGGTCGCCGAAAGCCGGGCGGTCCGACACAAAATCCGAAAGTGCCAGGCGCGCCGTATGAAGCAGCCGGTCCCCCGCGACAAAAGAAACGCGGTCAAACGAATCCCCGTTCGCCGAAACGCCCAGCGCATGAACGCAGTCAAGCGTTCCGGGCATCCACGGCAAAGTGACCGTTTGGCCGGACGTTTCGATATTGTCTCCGTCCTCCGACGTCTGATACCGGAACGGAATGCCGCCGAACCGGTACATCCGGCCAAACCGGACCGATTCTGCCGGAAACGAAGAGGAGCCCATGGTGAGCCTGCCTTCCCCGCACCGGGATTCGTAAGTAAATCCCCGGTTGTTGAAATAAGGCCGCAAATCCATCGCATGAAAAAATCGCACGAGCCTGTCCTCCTATGAATCTATTGACTTGTTACGGCGCTTCAGCGATAGGATACGGTACGGAATGCCGTACAGCACGGTCACAATAAACGCCGCATAAAACAACGAATTCGTAATCGCCTGAAGGCGAAACAGCGCGTCGACGAACGCAATCAGAAACGCCGCCGTCATCCGTGCCGCCGGGCGGGGAGCCGTCGTCTTCGGATCGGTGATCATGAAAAAGGTGAATAATTGAAACGACGCGCCGAGCATCGGTCCGAAGGCATAATAAAGCGGCTCGCCGAACAAGTAATGGCGCAGGGTCGCGAACAGCACGAAGCTGAGCACGAACGAGAGCACCGTGTCCAAACGCTTGGCCGCACCCGCTGCGATAAAGCCCAGGACAAGGATCAAGATCATCACGTCGATGCCGTTCGTCCACTGCTTCGGCGTGCTGACCGCATATTGGGGCAGCACGAACAGCAGAAACACGATAGCAATGTTGTTCGGATTGAACACATGGCTGCCTCCGATGCGTATGACATATTTCATGACGATCGCCAGGACGGCGGCCAGCACATAAGGCCAAACCAAATAGGAGCTGAGCAGCAAACTGAGGCCGATGCCGGAAATGATAGCGCTTAACGGAAAAATCCATTTTTTAAGAAGGATCCTCGCCAAAAGAAGCTCGGTTGCCACCGCGCTGAGAACGGACGCGAAGAAGCTGTCCCATCGCTGGAAAAAGCCGAGAAAAAATTGTCCCGCGAAGACAAAGCTAATTAAAAACAATAAAATGAAATACCGGGCGTCCCACTTGATTTTTGCGGCCATGACGGCTAAACCTCCTAACGAAATGGGGTGATACTGCCCCGCCGAATAGAAGAAGGACATATGCACCATATGGAACGGACTGCTGTAAAAGGAAGGATCGCGCGGAACTTCCGTTTCCGCGTCCGGGGTGTCCGAGACGGCGTCCGTGCGTTCGGCTTCCTCGCGTATCGCCTCTTCCAGTTCGATGTAGCCGGCATCCCCGGTCTCTCGTTCGGGCTTCATGTTCAAGCTCCTCCTTAGGCAGAATTAACGTTCGGCTCCCGCATTTAACCCGTGTAGGCTTTCGACGGAATACTCATCGGTAGGGACGGCGCCGGCTCGAAAACGGTTTTGCGGTAAGTGGACGGACTGATACCGACCAGGCGCTTGAATATTCTGGAGAAATGCGTCAAGTCGTTGTAGCCGACCGAATAGCAGACGCTCGTCACCGACTCTCCTTTAATCAACAGCTTTTTAGCCGTTTCGATTCTGCGGCTCATAATGTATTCCTTGAAGCCAACCCCCGTTTTTTTCTGAAACACTCTTGAGTAATGATATTTGCTTACAAAAATATGATCAGACACCGTTTGAAGCGACAGGTCCGTTTCACAAAGATTTTGATCGATATATTTCAAAGATTCGTCGAACAACGAATGCTCCTCGGCGCACTCGGGACAGGGGGCCATCCTCTGCATCCAATCGTTAACCAATTGAATGTGAGATTCTCTGACCTTGGTCAAGATCATGGTCGGACTGTGGTTCGTCACAAGCTCGTGGACATACCATGAAGCCGGGAATGCATCGTCGAAGGTTATAAACGCTATCAATTGATAGCGCAGTGCAGTTGCAATTTTCACGGCTTCTTGAAAGCATCCCGTAATGACCAAATGTGTCTTATGGGATAGTTGACTCATAATTTTGCTGCTTTCATCGCACTCACCGGGTTTTGGAAATATGAATAAA
>NZ_JTHN01000087.1 GCF_001399685.1 Paenibacillus sp. A3 | reverse complement strand
AAGCGGCAATCGGATCTCTCGAGGAGTCGCGGGGGCTGGAAATGTTTAAAAAGAAAAAAAAAGTACCCCCCGACCCAGGAAAAAAACCCCGCCCGCCCGCGAAAACCCCAAAAAAGGGGATTTTTCCACAGGACCCCCACTTTTTCGGCGGCCTTTTCACAAAAAAAAGGCCCCCCAAACGGGCCGGAGCCCCCCCCACCCGCCGAACCCCCCCCCCCAACCGCCGTAGGCGTATGGGGCAGTTCCGATGGCGAGCAAATCGAACAGAACGAGCGGAAGAATCGCCGACGTTTTCACCTGCTTGCCATTGCGGGTGGAAACCAGCAATTTGTTACCGCTAATCCGCACCAACTTGCCTTCTACGACCGTTCCGTCTTTCTTGACCGCATAAATCTGCTTGCCTACCAGCTTGGCGACGTCCTGCTTGCTGACTGCTTTGGGCATATGCGCACACCTCCGAATAGTAGCGTCGGGCCGTGGCCCTAATACCTAATTGATTGGGTATAACGCTATATAGTACGGGATGGACACCGGGGCTGCTTGTATCAATGCCCCGCCGTCCAAGCAAGATGTGCCATCGTCCTGTCCTGCATTTGCAGGCGCCGCCCGCTCCGGTTAGCCTCTGCGCAGACGGCCAAGCTCCGTTGTAATCGCTTCGATTTCACTGATGCTGAATTGATTCTTCCCGGCAACCATCTCATAAATGTCGCGCAGCTCTTCGTACTGCTCGTCATTGAGCTGGGAAGCCTTCAGCGCGGCGCCGGAAGCCATCCGCAGCTTTTTCTTGATTTCTTCAATCATAAATTCCGTGTTTTCAAACGTGTTCGTCGTTAAATTCACCGGGGTCACCCTTTCGTGCGCCTTTCATTTTCCCTTCCATTGTACCATGTTTTGTAGGGGCATGCCCGGTGTAATATAATGGTGACGGACCTGCATCTCCGAACAAAAGCCGAAGGAGGTTTTGTCATGATTCACACGCTCCATCTACATACGAAGCAGCGCGACGAAATGATCGAAATTACCCGTCTGATTCACGATCTGCTGAAGCAGGAACAACTGGAAGAGGGACTTGCCGTCATTTATTGTCCCCATACGACGGCAGGCATCACCATTCAAGAAAATGCGGATCCCGATGTCCGTCATGACGTGCTGATGCGGCTCGATGAAGTATACCCTTGGACGCATCCGAAGTACCGTCATGCCGAGGGGAACACCGCCTCGCATCTGAAGGCGATAACGACGGGCTCCTCCCAAACCGTGCTTGTGGCCGGCTCGCGATTGGTGCTGGGCCGCTGGCAGGGCATTTATTTCTGCGAATTTGACGGGCCCCGCGAGCGCTCTTGCCTTGTAAAATTCATCCGGGGATAAAGCGAGGAAGCGATAACGCATTAGTGTAATGAAGCATAAGGGTGAAAAAAATTTACCTACCCGGTAACGTGTTACCCCTGCAGTCCTTCGCACAAATATTTGACGTGCTGCTCTGCCAGCTTTCGAACATCCTGATACGCTTGGTTGTAATGAATGTTATACGAGATGAAGCCGTGCATGGACATAAACAAACTCCAGGGCAAGCTGTACATTTTCTTCTCGTTCCCCGGCTGACGGGAGACGACGGACCGGACGACCGCGGCGAACAGATCGAGGCATTGCGATTGCTCTTCCCGGGAGTACCGCAGCAGCTCCGGGTCTTTGATCATGAACATAATCTCGTAATGATGCGGATTGTCCAGCCCGAAGCGGATGAACTCCAGCATCAGCTTCTCCAGCTGTCCGATATCCCCGAGACGGGACCGGTTCAGCATGTCTTTTTGGCGCTCCAGCAGCATTTTGAAATCTTCGTTGACCAGCGCATAGAACAGTTCCGCTTTTTCGCTGAAGTGGTAATACAATGCTCCGTGGCTGTAACCCATCGACTTTGCGATGCTTCGCATGGTTAAAGTGTGATAACCGTGTTCGATAAAAAGCTGCCGCGCTTCTTCCAAAATGCGCATCCGGCTTAGTTCTTGTGCAACTGCTTTTCTTGCCAAGTGCCTCCCTCATTTCTATGCGTGATTTATACTAAAAGCCGCCGGCTTCCGCTTCACGGAAGCTCGGCATGCTCTACGTAACGTTCTTCTCCATGGATGATCGTCCCTTGACCCTGAGTCAAGTCCGTCATCCACGCAGCAAATGTATCCGCTTCCTCAACTAAAGGCAAGCAGCTCAACGTCACCTTATCGGTGAAAACGGTCTCGCCCATCATCATGCCGCGGTTCCGCAACTCGTTCTCTAGCTTGCCGAGCCACGTATAATCGACTTCCACCAGCACTTCCCGGTGGAGCACCTTATACACTTGCTCCGCCGCGGCAAGCCCGGCGACCGCCCCGTCGGTATAGGCGCGGATCAAGCCGCCCGCCCCCAGCATAATGCCCCCGAAATAACGGGTCACGACGACGACGACGTTCTTCAAGCCTTGATTTTTGATCACTTCGAGGATCGGCTTCCCCGCCGTCCCGCTCGGCTCCCCGTCGTCGGACGCTTTCTGAATCTCGTCGCGTTCTCCGATCATGTAAGCCGAGCAGTTATGCGTGGCGGACCAATGCTCCTTCTTAATGCTCTCAATGAATGCAACGGCTTCTTCCTCGGTCTCAACCGGTTTCGCAAACCCGATAAACCGGGATTTCTTAATGACGATCTCCGCCGAGCCGAATCGCTTAACCGTTCTGTACCGCGTTAACATGGACGTTTCCTGGCGCCTCCTTATCAGGCCGTAGCCTCTGGAACATCCGGCGGCCGGGATGCCTGCAAAAAAAGCAGCCATCCCGGGGGATGAACCGCTTTTTCCGCGCGCTGCGAGTTACTTCGACAATCTGGCCTCGAGCGCAGCCTTTTCTTTCTCGTAGCCCGGTTTGCCGAGCAGTGCGAACATGTTTTTCTTATATGCCTCCACGCCCGGTTGATCGAACGGGTTGACACCCAGCAGGTAACCGCTGATGCCGCAGGCTTTTTCAAAGAAGTAAACCATGTAACCGAATGTATAAGGCGACAGATCGGGCAGCGTGACGATCAGGTTCGGCACTCCGCCGTCCGTATGAGCAAGCATCGTGCCCTCGAACGCCTTTTTATTGACGAAATCCATCGTTTGTCCGCTCAGGAAGTTCAAGCCGTCCAGATCTTGCGGATCGGTGCCGATCGTGATTTGCTCCGACACCTGCTCGACTTGAATGACGGTCTCGAACAAGTTGCGCGAGCCTTCCTGAATGAATTGACCCATGGAATGTAAATCCGTGGAAAAATCGACCGAAGACGGGTAAATGCCTTTGTTGTCCTTGCCTTCGCTCTCGCCGTACAGCTGCTTCCACCATTCGGAGACGTAGTGCAGCGACGGCTCGTAGTTCACGAGAATTTCCGTCGTTTTGCCCTTGCGGTACAGCGCATTGCGAACCGCAGCGTATTGGTACGCTTCGTTCTCCTTCAGGTTCGGATTGGAGTAAACCTCACGCGCGTCCGCCGCGCCCTGCATCATCGCTTCGATGTCCACACCCGCGGTAGCAATCGGCAGAAGGCCGACAGCAGTAAGCACGGAATAACGGCCGCCCACATCGTCCGGGATGACGAACGTCTCGTAGCGCTCTTCGGTCGCCAGCTTTTTCAGCGCGCCCTTCGCCTGGTCCGTCGTCGCATAGATGCGTTCGCGTGCCCCTTCTTTTCCGTACTTCCGCTCGAGCAGCTCGCGGAAAATCCGGAAAGCGATAGCAGGCTCCGTCGTCGTGCCGGATTTGGAGATGACGTTGACGGAAATGTCCTTGCCTTCGAGCAGCTGCAGCAGGTGCGTCACGTAGGTGGAGCTGATGTTCTGACCGACGAAATAAATTTCCGGCGTCTTGCGCTTATCCTTCGGCAGCAGATTGTAGAAGCTGTGGGACAGCATCTCGATCGCCGCTCTGGCCCCCAGGTAGGAGCCCCCGATGCCGATGACGACAAGCGCGTCGGAATTTGATTGAATGCGCTTGGCCGCCTGCTGGATGCGGGCGAATTCTTCTTTATCGTAATTGACCGGGAGATCGATCCAACCGAGATAATCGTTCCCGGCGCCGGTTTTGTCGTGCAATTGATTGTGCGCGGCGGCTACGGCACCCGCCAAATAATCCACCTCGTGCTGTTGAATGAAACCAAGAGCCTTGCTGTAATCAAAATGAAGTTTAGCTCCCATTCCAAATACATCCTCCCGTCCGAATCGTTTTTTTCTCTGTGACATGCGGGCAAGACTTGTCCTTGCTTCGAATCGAAACCTTGGTCGTACGGTAACACATTAAATCCCTATAGTGTATAGAATACTTTACTTTCTAGCCGAAACGCAAGAGAACAATTCACAGCTCACTGGCAAAATGTTAAAATACAGGCAAGAGGTGATGGATGATCATGAAAACTGTCGGATTTATCGGTCTGGGCACTATGGGCAAACCTATGGCTGCCAATTTGATCCAAAAAGGTTTTCGCGTGAACGTTTACAACCGCACGGCGGACAAAGCCCGGGAGCTTGTCGCCCTCGGCGCCGCCCAGGCAGCGAGCCCCGCTGAAGCCGCCAAAGAAGCGGACGTCATCGTCACGATGCTGAGCAACGACCAGGTCGTTCTGGACAGCTTGTTCGGCGAGAACGGACTGGCTCACAGCCTGCGTCCCGGACAAACCGTGATCGATTGCAGCACGGTCTCCCCTGCGACGAGCCGCAAAATTTACGACGAGCTGGCCTTGCATCTGGTCGATTTTCTCGACGCGCCGGTCACCGGCAGCAAGCCTGCGGCCGAAAACGGCACGCTCGTCTTCATGGTCGGCGGGCAGGAAGAGACGCTGGACGCGCAGCGCGACGTCTTCGAAGCGATGGGCAGCAAAATCGTCTACATGGGGCCAAGCGGCTCCGGCTCCTATGCAAAGCTTGCGCATAATACGATGGTCGGCATCAATGCGCTCGGGCTGATGGAAGGCTTGTCCATGGTGACCAAAGCCGGTCTCGATCCCGAAAGCTTCTTGAGCATCGTCCTTGCCGGCGGCGCAAACAGCAGACAAGCCGAGCTGAAAGGCTCCAAGATCGTAAGCCGCGATTTCAGCAACCAATTCTCGACCAAGCTGATGCTGAAAGACTTACTGCTCGCCGGAGACGTGGCCGACGGGTTCCAGATGCCTTCGCCAATGCTTCGCACGGCTACGGGCCTGTTCCAGATGGGCCTTGCCAAAGGCCTCGGAGAAGACGATTTGTGCTCGGTCATCCAATGCTATGAGGATTGGATGCACATGCAGGTCAGCAGCCGGGACAAGTCTACCGAAGTCACGACCGAACGCCGCCGCAACGCGCGGATTCAGCTCGACATCAAGCTGCACTTATCCGTCTACCAATGGGAGCAGGAAGGCTCCTTCTCCGGGCAGCTGATCGAAGGCTCGCTGGTCGACCTGTCGGAGAGCGGCATCCGGATCGTCTCGTCGTTCCCGCTCGCCCGCGATATGTTCATCGTGCTTCACTTTCCGAAGGAAGCAGACCTGCCGCCGATCACGGCGCGCATCATCCGCATCGATCCGGACAACGGGCTGTTCCGCTACGGATGCATGCTGTCGGGACTGCCGCCGTACGTGCGGCTGAAGCTCGAGGAATACATCCGCGTCCAATCGGAAGAGCAAGAGAAAGCTTCCCAAGCCTGATTCCGTTTTTTGCAAAAACCCCGCATCGGCCTATCTGGTTCGTTATACCGGATCGGATGTGCGGGGTTTGCTTTTCGTTATTCGCTAATGTAAGAGCAGCAGTAGTCCGTCACCGTGCGGACGTCCAGCTTGAACTTGGCGCCTGCGGGCACCGTAAATTCGCCTGTTCCGTTAATTTCCAGCCATTCGCTGGCGCCGGGCAGCAGCACCTTCAGCTCCCCCGCTTGAATCTCCATAATTTCCTTCGTATCCGTACCAAACTCATACTCGCCGGGCAGCATGATGCCGAGCGTTTTTTTCGTTCCGTCCGCAAAAATCACGGTTCGGCTGGTCACTTTGCCGTCGAAATAGATGTTCGCTTTCTTCACTGCGGTTACGTTCTCAAATTGCGACATGGACCGATTTCCCTCTTTCTCGTCTGAATCAGCCGCGGACGGTGCGTTCATCCGCCACCGCCCGCTGCCGTTCGTCGTCTATTGTTCAACGTCCAATTCTTATTTCAGCAAAGCTTTCACGCGGGCTACCACATTGTCCACCGTGAAGCCGTACTCGCGGATGACAACCGGACCCGGAGCAGATGCGCCGAATTTGTTGATGCCGAGCACGTCGCCTTGCTCGCCGACGTAGCGCTCCCAGCCGAACGGATGACCCATTTCGACCGCCAGACGCGCTTTTACTTCCGGCAAAATGACGGAATCCTTGTACTCCTGCGGCTGCTTGTCGAACAGCTCCCAGCTCGGCATGCTGATCACGCGAACCGCGATGCCTTCTTCGGCAAGCTGCTTTTGCGCGCCCATCGCAAGCTGTACTTCCGTCCCCGTTGCGATAATTTGCGCCTGAGGTTTGCCACCGGCTGCGTCGGACAAGACGTATGCGCCGCGGTCAACCGCGCCGTTCGCCGTGCCTTCCAGCGTCGGAGCCGCTTGACGGGAGAAGATCAGGGCGACAGGGCCTTTTTTGTTCTCAACGGCATAGCGCCAAGCGGCTGCCGTTTCCGGACCGTCCGCCGGACGAAGAACCGTCACGCCCGGAATGACGCGCAGCGCGGCAAGCTGCTCGATCGGCTCGTGGGTCGGGCCGTCTTCGCCGACGCCGATGCTGTCGTGCGTGAACACGTAGATCGCCGGCACGTTCATGATCGACGCCAGACGGATCGCCGGACGCAAGTAGTCGGAGAAGACGAAGAACGTTCCGCAGAACACCCTCACGCCGCCGTGCAGCAGCATGCCGTTCGTGGCCGCGCCCATGCCGAACTCGCGCACGCCGAAGTAGATGTTGCGGCCGCTGTAGTCTTTAGACGTCAGCACGCCGAGATCCTTCATGTGCGTCATAGTGGAGGACTCCAGGTCGGCGGAACCGCCGACGAGCCACGGCACGTTTTTGGCAATCGCATTCAGCACCGTGCCGGAAGCCGTACGGGTACCCTTGTCCGCCGAAACGTCGGACGGAATGTCCTTGTCCCAGCCTTCCGGCAGATCGTCGCTTGAGGCCGCCTCGAACTGCTGCGCCAGCTCCGGATGCGCCTTCGCGTAGTCGGCAATCAACTGCTTCCAAGCCTCGTACGCTTGAACTCCCTTGCTTTTCACATCGGCGAAATGCTGGCGCACTTCGTCCGGCACGTGGAAGTGCTGCGCTTCGTCCCAGCCGTACGCTTTCTTGGTCAGCACAACTTCGTCCACACCAAGCGGGGAACCGTGCGGGCCGGCATGGCCGCCTTTGCCCGCTTTGTTCGGGCTGCCGTAGCCGATGACCGTCTTCACTTCGATCAGCGTCGGACGGTAATCCGCCTGCGCTTCCAGCACCGCTTTGTGGATCGCCTCCAGGTCGTTGCCGTCCTCGACGCGCAGCACCTGCCAGCCGTAGCCTTCAAAGCGCTGGGCGACATTCTCGGAGAACGACAGATTCAGCTCGCCGTCCAGCGAAATATCGTTCGAATCGTACAGCACGATCAGCTTGCCGAGCTTCAAATGGCCCGCAAGCGAAGCGGACTCCGACGAGATGCCTTCCATCAGGTCGCCGTCGCCGCAAATGGCATATGTATAGTGATCGATGACACGGTATTGTTCACGATTGTAAACAGCTGCGAGATGCGCTTCCGCCATCGCCATCCCCACCGCCATGCCAAGACCTTGACCGAGCGGCCCCGTCGTCGCGTCGACGCCCGGCGTGTGGCCCACTTCCGGATGTCCCGGCGTCAGGCTCCCCCATTGGCGGAACTGCTTCAGCTCTTCCATCGGCAGGTCGTAGCCGGAGAGGTGGAGCAGGCTGTACAGCAGCATCGAACCGTGTCCCGCAGACAGCACGAAACGGTCGCGGTTGATCCACGTCGGTTGATCCGGGTTGTGCTTCATCAGCTTCGCGAAGAGCTCATAGCCCATCGGCGCGGCTCCCATCGGCATCCCGGGGTGTCCGGACTTGGCTTTTTCAATCGCATCGATGGAAAGCGTGCGGATCGTGTCCACGGAAAGTTGTTCGATCGTTTTGTTAGATACCGTCATTGTGATCCTCCTATTATCGATCTTCTTTTGATCAGCAGTATGGTAAAGCACTGGTCCGCCTTCGCGCGAAAGCGCCGGGCTTCACGTGAACCCAGTAAACAAGAGGCTTGTTCACGTGTGCATTACTACCTGTTCGCTTGGAGTGCTTGCCTTATTGTACCACTCTCCGTTTCAGTTTGCCATATCCAACCGGTGAACATGCTTTGAAATCGCATTTCGCACAAAAAAATTAGTTCTGCCGAAGGATTTACAAAAGTTACGTCGAAACAGTATGGTATCACACATTTTTTGGAGCGTTTCACTCTTGTTGGATGAACTAAGGTAAGCGTGGATGTATTATGTGAACACGGGAGCAGATGTATGAACCATCTTTTGCTGGAACTGGCCAATACCCGAAAAACGTACAGAAAAATGCTCAATCTGTACTGGATCACCATCGTGCTGACAGCCATTCTCGAATACGCCATATTCCTTTTGGAAGCGGATACTTCGCCCTCCGCCTTCTTTCAAGCCCTGCTGTTTCAAGTGATCTGTTTAACCGCCGTCACCGGAGCCGTAGAAATCCTCTACCGCTACCGTAAACTACAGAGCGATTGGCTGCTCATCTTAACCGGCATTTTCTACGCAACCTCCATTATCCTGATGAACCCGTCAATCGGCATCGTACCCGCCATTTACATTTTTCCGATTCTAACGTCCGTTCTGTCCTTTAACAAAAAACGCATTGTCGCCGCCTTCGCCCTCGTGCTGCTGTCCTTCGCCGCCCTGTACCTCATCAGCCCCGAGCTTCGGCTCACCATGCAGCCCGTGCATACGATCGGCATCCTGTTCCTTTACACCGGTACGACCGTTATCGCGCTATCCATCACCAGCAGCGGAATCGAGCTGCTCAACAATCTGAAGCATGCAACCGAAGCCAAACAAGAGCTGCTGGTCAAAAACATTATTATGGACAAGCTATCCAAGCTGGATGCGCTTACGAGCCTGTATAACCATAAGACGTTCCACGAATATCTCGAAAAGCTGATCGACCAGCACGAGCGTAACGAGCTGCCACTGCAGCTGGCGATCGTCGATATCGACAATTTCAAAAAAATCAACGATACGTTCGGCCACTGGGTCGGCGATATTATTTTGATGCGCGTGGCCAATACTATTAAAGAAACGGTATCTCCCAACGATTTTGTGGCCCGCTACGGCGGCGAAGAGTTTGCCGTCATCTTTACCGATAAGACACTGGAAGAAGCCTACGATTTAGCCGAGCAGATCCGCCACAAGCTGTCGGTCACCCAGCACCCCGAATTGGATTCGCAGGCGGCGACCATCAGCATCGGACTGCAGACCTATACGAAAGGCCACGGCAAGGAAGGGCTGTTCAAAGGCGCAGACGCTTCTCTTTATGCCGCCAAAAGGACGGGCAAAAACAAAACGGTCGTGCAGTCAGCGGTCACCGACCCGGTGGTCGTGTGATGGTTATAATAGACGGAACCGGGTTTCACCATAACCGGCGCCGTCTTTTTTATTTTCCTCCAACAAAAATGTAAAAAGTATTTGACATATTCATCGATGACTGGTACATTGGTTTTGTAAAACATGTTTTACATTTCGGTGCTAAAGGGTGTGTCCATGGAAAACCGTATCCGAGAAATGAGGAAAGCCAGAGGGCTGTCTCAGGAAGACTTGGCCTCCGGCTGCGACGTCTCCAGACAAACGATCAACGCGATTGAAAACAACAAGTACGATCCGAGCTTGCTCCTGGCTTTCCGGCTGGCAGAGGAGCTTCATTGCCGAGTGGATGAGCTGTTTATATACCGGAACAACTCAGAAGAACAACAAGATTAGCATAATTGGAGGAGTACTATAATGAAAGTACGTTTAGGAATGTCTATTTTTGTAGCGGCGACGCTCGTATTTTTTGCGGTGATGGCCATTAAGGATTACATGAACGGAACGATCGGCACGTCGAGCGTAACGTCGGTCGTCGTTGCTTTGGCCATCTGTCTTCAATTTTTGACCTGGGGTACGGACCGCAAAGCGCAGCAGGACGAGATGGGGAAAATTATCGCTGCGAAAAGCGCCAAAATCAGCTATCACATTTTAACGGTGGCTTTGTTCGCGTTTTGGATCGCCGACCGGATCGTATTTGTCCGTAAGGACGATTTCGGTAACCTTTCGCTGTTCCTCACTCTATGCTTTTGCCTGGTGTTGTATCCGGTCGTTCAGTTGTTTTACGTCCGCCGGTTCAAATAACTCGGCGAAACCCGCCGCGGGCGGATCTACGTACAAAAAACCGGAAATGCCCTATCGGCATTCCGGTTTTTCTTTGCTTCCGCAGACACCGTCGAACGTCTTGCCGTTCAAGGCGCAGTACGGTCCGTCTCATTGGAGACTTCGATCAAATTACCGTCGGGGTCCCGAAAATAGACCGACAGGATCGGTCCTTCGGCGCCGGTTCGAGCGACCGGCCCCTCCGCGACCGCAACACCGCACGATTCCAGATGGCTCAGCACCTCGGCAACCGGCACCTTCGTCAGAAAACAAAGATCCGCAGAGCCCGGAACCGGCTTGTCCGCCTTCGGCTCCCACTCCCGGCCGTGGGGGTGAAGATTGATCTTCTGACGGCCGAACCTCAATGCCTTCCGGCCCTCGCCGAAAGTTACGACTTCCATCCCCAGCACGCGGGAATAGAAAGCGCATGTCGCCTCCACGTCCGCTACCGTCAATACCAAGTGATCCAAACGTTCGACGTTCATCCTCATCGCTCCTCTGCACCGTATCCTGCTCCAGTTCTAATCCTACTCTTTTTCGGCGTGGAAATCGACTTCCGCATAATCCACCATCGGTCTATGTAAAAAAAGCGAAGGCCTCCGCCCTCCCCTATTCCGGAAGGCATGGCTCTTCGCTCCGTACATATGATGAAATTAACTGAACACAACCGTTTTGTTCTGATGCACGATGACCCGGTCCTCGACGTGCCAGTTGACGGCGCGCGCCAGTACCGTACGCTCGATATGGCGGCCGATCCGCTTCAAATCCTCCACGTTGTCGCGGTGGCTTACCCGCTGGACGTCCTGCTCGATAATCGGTCCGCCGTCCAGTTCCTCCGTGACGTAGTGCGCGGTAGCACCGATAATTTTCACGCCGCGGTTGTACGCCTGCGCATACGGCTTGCCGCCCACGAAGGCCGGTAGGAACGAGTGATGGATGTTGATGATTTTGTTCGGGAAGTGCTCGATAAATTTCGGCGAGATAATCTGCATATAGCGGGCCAAAATAACGACGTCCACTTGACCGCTAACCAGTTCAAGCTGCCGCTTCTCCGCCTCCGCCTTCGTATCGGGCGTGACCGGAATATGATGGTACGGAATGCCGAGCGGCTCCACCAGCCCGCGCATATCGTCGTGGTTGCTGATGACCATCGCGATTTCGGCATCCAGGTCGCCCGACTGCCAGTGCCACAGCAGCTCCAGCAGGCAGTGGTCCTCCTTCGAGACGAAGATCGCGAGTCTCTTTTTGCGGCTTGCCCGGGTAATGCTCCATTTCATGCTGAATTCCGCGGCAACCGTGGCAAAATCGGCCTTCAACTGCTCGCGGCGCGCATCCAGATTGTCCAAATCGAACTCGATTCGAATGAAGAATAACCCGCCCTCCGGGTCCATCGTATACTGATCGGACTGTACGATGTTGGCGCCGTGCTCGCACAGAAAGCGCGATACCGCAGCCACGATACCGGGGCGGTCCGGGCAGGATACGAGCATCCGCGCGCGATTCGTCAAATTCGTGCTTTTCGATTTGGAAGTAACGTTCGAAACCATGCGTTGTTGATCTCCTTCGTAGTCAAAACATAGTATGTCTTTTCTTATACCGTGGCGAACAAATGCTCGCCCGCAAACCACGCGGTCAGGCGGTGGTTGATTTGTTCCTCGTTCAGCTCAGGAAACAGGTTATCTGCGACGATCAGGTCGTACAAGCGCTCCATCGGCTCGCGGCCGTCCGCCTTTTTCGCCTTGGCGTCCGTCTTGAGCACTTCCCAGGTTTGCAGCACGTACGCTCTCGGATCGATATCCTGCTTGGTGAAGAAATGGGCCAGACGCTCGACATCCGACAGGAAGCCGTCGCCGAAACGCGTCTTGACCGTGCCGCCGAGCAGCGCGATTTCCGCTTCGTACATCGGCCGCTGCGAGCTGTCTTCCTTGCCGATCCATGGCGTCTCCAGAATGAACGGCAGATGCGTCAGCTTCTCATGGTGAACGACGTTATGCATCGCTTGGAAGCCGATCCAACCCGCGCCGACAGGGGCATGGCGGTCTTTGCCCGCGCCTTTCGGGTTTTTGCTGTCGTTCAGATGCACGACGGCAATACGGTCCAAACCGACTGTGCGGTCAAACTGCTCGAGCACGCCGTCCAGATCGTTCACGATATCGTAGCCCGCATCGTTCACGTGGCACGTATCGAGGCAGACGGTCAGCTTGCCGTTGTCTTCCACCTTTTCGATGATGGTGGCCAGCTCCTCGAAGCTGCGGCCCATCTCCGTGCCCTTGCCTGCCATCGTTTCCAGCGCAATGTTGACGTTCGTATCCTTCACGCCGCTCAGCACTTCGTTCAATCCCTGCGCGATGCGCGCCAGCCCGTACTCGGCATCCTTGTCCGTATAAGCCCCGGGATGAAGCACGATCTGCTTCACGCCAAGATAATCCGTACGGCGGATTTCGTCCTGCAGAAAGCGGACCGCCAGCTCGTACGTGTCATCCTTGTAGGAGCCCAGATTGATAATATACGGAGCATGGACGATAATTTCTCCGATGCCATGCTGCCCCATCACGGCTTTGCCTTCTTCGATATATTGATTTTCGATCGGTTTGCGGCGCGTATTCTGCGGCGCCCCCGTATAAATCATAAACGTTCCGGAGCCGTAAGAGACGGCTTCATTCGCCGCATTCAGCAGCCCTTTATCCGAAAACGAAACGTGCGATCCGATTCTGACCATGACCGGGAATCACTCCTTTGTTCATCTCACTTTCATCTATTTTACTAGGATCGGGGCAAGAAATCTAGAATAGGAAATATTCTCTTGTTGGTTCCGTTTTCCTCCAGCGGAAAGTGAGGTATAATGGAAGGGAGGTGAACGTTTCATGTGGTATGCGATGAACGATGCCCCGGCCGAGGGGTTTATGTGGTTTATCATTTTTTGGGTATTCGTGCTGCTGTTCATGATGTCGGTGGGCGGCTACTTTATGTTCCGCAAGTTTTTCAAGGTACTCCCCCGCGAGGACGGCAAATCGAAGCTGGACTGGCAAAATCATTACGTCGAATCGTCCCGCCACCTGTGGACGGAAGACTCCAAAGCGTTCCTCGACATGCTGGTTGAGCCCGTTCCTACTCCGTTCCGCGACATCGCGAAGCATTCCATCGCCGCCCGGATCGGTCAAGTGGCGCTGGAAGCGAAGGCCGACGCGGTCACGCGGGAGCACTGCATCGAGGGATATATCCTGGCAACGCCCAAACGTGATTACCGCAGTCTGACCTCGTATTTGGACAAAAAGCAGATCGACTACAGCCCGTTCAAGCATCTGCTTCAATAAATTGCTTTTTCGAACAAACATAAAGAAGCCCGGACCTGTTCGTCCGGGCTTCTTTATGTTACATCAGGATCAAGGCTCGTCGAGAACCTTCTCCTCCTCGTTCTGATATTGGCGCGCAGCTTCGAGCACGTCTAGATCCGTCTCGCTCTGCCCTTGGATGGCGGCCGCCGCATCCGCCTGATTGGCGAGCTGCTCCTCCGCTTGTCCGATGCCGTGCGCCCCTTGATGTCCTCTGCTGGATGCCATGGGAAACCTCCGGTTTTGTCCGTTTTGTCGGGAAGACACCGTTTAGTATGATCCCTGCGGCCATCCTTTATCCCAGTTGAGGAAGCATCCGGCTTAACCTATGGCTTCGTAGAAGTCGATTTGGTCTTCTCTTTCTTCTTGCTCGGCTCCACGTCCGACAATTGCACCGACAGCGTCGTCAGATCGTCGGTCCGCTTGTTCTTGTCCGGATTGCGCAGCTGCGAGCGAAGGCCTACCGTCGTCACGCCGCTTACGTTAAGCGTTAGCGGAAATTCCTCCTGCTTGACGAAGCCGACGCGTCCGTCAATGATCACGTACATATCGACCTTCTCCTCGGATGTCAAGGTAATGGTCAAATATTTGGCCCCTTTAGGCTGCACCGCAGCTTCGATTTCGCCCTTCTGCTGCAGATTCTTTTTGATAACGCCCTTATCGTCAAAATAGTCGCTGACTCTGACGATCGATTTATCCGACCAATTGACCGAGCCGTCCTGCGAATAGCCGCCGTTCGGAGGCGTGATCGTGTTGCTGTTCGGGTTGTTATTGAAGCTGCTATTGCCGGAAGATCCATTTAAACCGCCTGTGTCGCCCGAGTCCGTCCCTGTCCCGGCTGGATTGAAAGGAAGCGCTAAATCCACCGTCGTGTAATCCCAGAGCCAGCCGTTCTTTTTCAGATACGTGTACGCGCGGTCCAGAATCGTCACCGCTTCGGCGCGGGTTACGTAGTCTTTCGGACGGAAATAGCCCAGATCGTTCGGCGTCATAATGCCGCTTGCTTTGAGGCTGGCCAGCGCTTTGGCCTGCACGTTGGACAGCTCGTCGCCGCCCAGCTTGCAATCTCCGGTGTTGTTGCCGAGAATGAGCGTAACGAACACATCGTTACTTTCCACGTCCATTAAGCCGTCCTCGACATACCGTCCATCCGCTTGGGCGACTTGGTACTCCGCTTCCGTTTTGAACATTTTGACCGGAACGTCTTTCAATTCCGAAACGACCGAGCATACGTCATTGTCGCTAAAACGCTTCTCCATCAAACGATTGTCGAAATACGCATACAACAGCTGGGCAAGCTGCAGCCGCGTCAGCTGCATATCGGGACGAAAAGCCAAATTTCCGTCCCGGCTCAGTCCGTACCCTCCGATTTTGAACGAAGCGTCGTAAATCTCCGTTATGGGCTTGTGCGCCCAATGCAATTCGGGTACGTCGGTAAAATAAGTAATTTTTTGCATCCCGGTGGCCAGCGCGTTCGGACGATACTTGTCGAACAACCGATACACCATGGCCGTCCATTCCGCCTTGCTGATCGTCTTGTTCGGACGGAAGTTGCCGTCGGGATACCCCGTCAGCACCTGCTTATTCGCCATGAGTCGGATCGACTCGACAGCCCAGGCATACTGCTTTGCATTAACATCCGGAAACACATTAACTTCCGCCGATGCGGGTCTGGGCCACAACGACAACAGCACGGACAACGACAGCAAAACTGCAAGCTTGCGGTACCATGAAGAATACATCTTGTTCATTGCGAAACCTCCTATCTCTTTCCTTATTATCGGACGAATGGGCGCAGAATGTTACCTTTTGGCAAAATTGCCCACAAAAAAAAAGCGCACAAGCCACTACCGAACTTTTATTGTCCGTCGCGTGCCTATGCGCTTCTCATTCAAATCTTCTTTATGCCTTGCCTTCGTTTAACAGGTTTCTGAGACGACCCGGAAAATCCGTAATGATCCCCGAAGCGCCCGCATCGACGACCCGGCGAAGGTCTTGCGGTTCGTTGACGGTCCAAGGGTAAACCCGCAGACCATAGCCTGTCGCTTCGGCCACATCTCCGGCATCGATCGTATGATGCTGCGGATGAATCGAATAGACGTCCAGCCCCTCGGCTGCCGCGGCCATCTGACGGTGCGATACGAAATTGGCCACATAGAGCAGCCCCGCCCGCAGATTGGGGATCGCCTCTTGCAGCTGCTTCAACACCTTATGGTTAAACGACGAGATGACGACACTGTCCAGCCGATTGTACTGTGCAAGCAGCTCCGCCAGTCGTTCCGCCAGCCGCGGAGTGTAAGAGCATTTGACCTCGACGTTGATCATGATTTCCAAAGGAACGAGCTGGAATACTTCTTCCAGCAAGGGCAGCCGCTCCCCTGCGAACTGCTCGTCGAACCAGCGTCCGGCGTCCAGTTGCTTCAGCTCCGCCACCGTCATCTCCGCGATTGCGCCGGTGCCGTCCGTCGTACGTCCGACCGTATGGTCGTGGCAGACGATCACTTCTCCGTCAGCCGACAGGTGCACGTCCAGCTCAATCGCGTCCGCACCTTGCCGAAGGGCAAGCTCGAACGAGGCCAGCGTATTTTCCGGCGCCTCGCCTGCAGCGCCGCGGTGGCCGATGACAATAGGTTGTTGTTGTTTGGTCATATCCGTTTCCTCCCCTAGTTCAACCGCTTGGGTCTATTATCCGACGGAAGGAACGGGGAGGCAAGCCCTGTTAGGTAAATCCGATATAAAGAAACTGTAAAATCCGGCACAAGAGCCGCTTCCTAGGATTGCGCGGACTCCTCCTGCAGCTGATGCATGATCGTCTTCCGTTTGACGAGGTAAAGCAGGACAAGCGCACCGACGCCGTAAGCCGCCAAAATCAACGCATCGTTCGCGATCGTTGCGGCGTTGCCAATCGAAATCAGGTTCCTGAAGCCTTCTACCGCGTAAGTCATCGGCAGCGCCGGATGGATGAAATTAAAGAATCTTGCTTCCATCTCGACCGGATACGAGCCGCTGCTGGATGTCAGCTGGAGCATGAGAATGACGATGGCGACGAAACGTCCCACATCACTGCCGAGAATCGAGATCAGCATGAACAGAATTGCCGCGAACGTCAATCCGAGCAGCAGCGCGAATCCGTATAAGTGAATCGCCGGCAGCACCGTCGGAATCCCAAGTCCCGTATGGAGAATAAAGACCGAAAGCATCGATTGGCACACGCTGACGGAAGCCAGCGCAAGATATTTGTTGATGAGGTACGAGATCGGCCGCTTCGGCATCGAGACGACCTTGTTCAGATCGATGACAAAAAAGAGTACCAACGACCCTACCCACAAGGACAGCGCAATAAAGTAAGGCGCAAACCCCGTGCCGTTGTTCGGCACCGGATGCAGATTGTTCTCCGTCACCTTCACCGGGGAGACGATCGTATTGATCCGCTGCTCCGCCTGCCCGTCCATCGCCGCCACACCCGCCGCCTCGCTAAGCTTCGCGGCAAGCTCCTGCTGGCCGGCGTTAATGTCCTTGAGGCCCGCGGAAAGCTGCGCACTGCCGTCGTACAGTCTCGTCACGCCGTCCTGCAGCTGATGGAATCCGCTGCCGAAAGCATTGAGGCCTTCGACCAGCGCCGTGCTGCCCTGCTGCAACTGATTGATGCCGGTAGCAAGCTGGTTAAGCCGTCCGGACAAATCGTCCACCAACTGCTTATTCTTATTCAGTTGGTCCACAGTGCTGCGCACGGTTGTCTGCATCGCCTGCAGCCCGGCCTGCAGCTCGTTCATATGCGCCGAGAGCTGGTCGCGGGCCACATTAAGCTGTTCGATCGATTTGGAGGTAGAGCTGCGCATCTGATCGATGGACGCCTTCGTATCGCGCAAGGCCTGTTCAAGCTCAAGCCGCTGCGTATTTGCCGTCTTCAGCTTGTCGACTGCTCCCTTGAACCGCTCGCTGCCGGTGATTTCGCTGAACTGCTCGCCAAGTGCCAGCAGGTCTGCGATCGCGCCGTCAAGCTGATCCTTTTGCTTCTGCAATCGGCCGCCTATGCCCGAATCCCATACGCGCTGCAGCTCGTCGATCCGGCGATTCGTATCCTGCAGGGACGCGCCCATCACATCCAGCGCGTTAAGCCCGAATTTCAGCGATTGATTGGAAGCGTCGATCACCTTGCTAAGCCGCTCGGCCTCAGCCGTCAGCTGATTGATCGGCTCCAGGATTTGCGAGAGCTGCGCATTCAGCTTGTCGATTCCTCCTGCGCCTAATCCGACGGCCGTATCTAAACGGATGATGCCGTTCTCAAGCTGATTCGCGCCGTCCAGCAGCTTCGTGAGCCCTTCCGACAGCGGCTTCATGCCGTCCTGCGCTTGCTTCAGACCATCCTGCAAGGAAGTTGCGCCTTCCTGCGCTTTCTTCGTTCCTTCGGCCAGCTTGGCCGCCCCGTCGGCCGCCTTCTTCAGCCCTTCACCGCCGTTGAGAATCTGGTCGAAGATGGTGCGCACATATTTCTCCGTCATTTGCTGTTCCAGCTCGTGCCCGACCTTATCCATCACGCTGCGCACCACTTTGACGCCGAGCATGTTCGCCCCTTCGTTGACGGCGTACGAAAGCTGACTCGCTCTGGGCTGTGGAGTGCCTGGGCTGTAGGCCGTTTCGGTGAAGTCCGGCGGAATCGTCAGCACCATAAAATAGCGCAGCCGCTCGATCCCCTCCGCCCCTTGCTCCGGGCTCACCACCGTCCAGGAGGTCTGCTTGTCGGCGAGCAGCTTGTCCGTCAGCTCCCGGCCCAGATTGACCGGATTGCCGCCCTGCGACATGCCGCGGTCCAAATTGACAACCGCCAGCGGTAAATGCGGTAAAAAGTCGGTAGGATTCCAAAAAGCCCACAAATAAATAAAACTGTACATAAGCGGCAGGACCATCAAGCCGAGCACTGAGCGGCGCGCCATGTTGGAGCTCCACATTTGCTTGATATCATGCCATGCCATTTGAAAACCGTTCATCGATCGATCCACTCGCTTTTGTCCATATTCTCTCCCGCTTGCATGCGATTTCCTCATGCTGTGCTTTTAGTATTCTTCCATCTGCGAAACCTATCCTGCCGGTAACGCAAAAAACCTGCCCAGGCTTCGGATTTACCTAGCGCAGGCAGGTTTCATGCACGCTTCGTTCCTTTGAATATGTAAGGCTGGGGGATCAGATGCGAATATCCAGGTTTTTGCCCAGGTTGGGATGCTGTGCCGCCGCAAAATCCTGAAGCAGCGTAGCCGCTTGGGCAGTCTGAGAATCCTTCATCTGATTGAGCAGAGCAATGCCGACCGCCTGCTTCAATGCGTTTCCACCGCTAACGGCGTTCAATGCTGCGTTAATTTGCACAAGCTCGCCTCATTTCTTCGGAAGATGGAGCAAACGCTGGAAGTCCGTTCGCTAAGGCCAGTATAATCGAAACAAACAAGCCCTTCAATACAAATAAAGGAAATTGTCGTTTTCTGCCGAACCCTATTCGTATCAACATATTCCTTTCGTAATGCGAGGTGTTCCCCCTGCCTGTCCAGCCTTACGTCATCGTAATCGCCGGTATCCTGCTTTTGATCTGTCTGGCTGTCTTTCTTCCAAAGTTTTTCAGACGAAACCGATTCGGCCGGCCCGGCTCCAAGTCCCAACCTGCCGATAAAAGCCAGACCAAGCAAAGCTGCTCCTTTTGTCGACGAAAGGTTCCTTCGAAGGAGCTAGCTTTTTACGCCACAGCCGGCAAAGTCGTCGGTGTCTGCCGGGCCTGCCGGCCGAAAGCGGAGCGTCAAGACTTCATGCGCTTGTGACTGCCCATTCCTAATGGCGCTTTTGGGAGCGAATTGACTTCCTTTTAAGCAAGCAATCGGCCGGACGCCTTTCTTGTTCCGCTCTCAGGTGCCCAGCACTTTTTTCCCGCGCGGCTCCGACCCACGGGAGTCGGGCTCCAGCGTAATTCCGATGCCGTCGAAGGAAGTATCCTCAAGCCCCATGTCCCAGGTCAGCACTCCTGCTCCTTGAGAGTCAACCTGAAACGTTCCGCAGTTGGAACGCTTGCCGTCGCGCAGCAGCCACACTTGATACGCCTGAACCCCGTCCGTCGGCCGCAAACCGTGAATCTGCAGCACCAGCTGCGCTTTATTGCCTTGGCGTGTCAACCATCCCTGCCCGCCTGCCGACGGAAGCGCTTGATCAAATGCTTTCAACCTGTATTGTCCGATCACTTCCACAGGAATAGCCAGACGGGCTTCCGGCCGCTCGACAGAGGATTTGAACGGGAGGCCAAGGTCCCCAACAATGACCGTTCCTGCCCCGCAAATGAAGAAGAACAGCGCGGCCGCCGTATACCCGAGCCCTTTCGTCCACCGCTTGCGGCGCCGGGCCCCCCCATCGTTAAGGCGCCAATCCACGGTCGGCCGCTTATCCGCCGGACGCTCTTCAAGGAGCGTCTCCCCGCCCGCAGACGCAGGCTCTCCAAGCACCTTTCCTAGCACCTGCTCTTTTAAGTCCTCGGGCAATTCCACCAGCTCAGCTTCAGCGGGCAGCGCTTGCCACGTCCGCCGAAGCTCCGCAAGCTCTTGTGTACAGGTTTGACACGCGGATAGATGACGTTCGAAAGTCCGTTTCCGTTCCTCCGAAAGCTCTTCAAGAAAATAAGAAAAGCATAGCTCGCATACCGATTCTTCTCGAACCATGTCGTTCACTCCTCTCTCCATGACGTCATGTGTTTGCGCAGCAATTTCAAGCTTTGATGGAGCCGGCTTTTCACTGTTCCGAGCGGCTCTTCCAACATCTCGGCAATTTCGCTTAAGGTGTAGCCCTCCCAATAAAACAGCCGGATTAGCTTGATCTGATGCTCGGACATATATTGGTATGCCTCTTCCAACTGCTGTTTGAACAGCTTCCGGGAGACAGGATCTGCAAAAGGATGGACCTCCGCTGCGCTTAATTCCGCTTCGGTCCTATGCTCTAGCGGCACCAAGGCGGATTGCTTTCTTAATTTCCGCAGCTGGTCAATCGTCAAATTACGGGTAACGGTTAGCAGCCAATTGACGAACAAGCCCCTCGCCGGATCGTATCCGCTCTCCGTCGTCCAAATTCGGGTATATACTAACTGCACGACGTCCCTGGCAAACTCAGGGTCCTTCCTCGCCTTCATAGCGAAAGAATAGACCAGCTTGGCATACCGGTCGTACAGCACATGAAGCGCTTCGCTCTGTTTGGCTTTGATTAATTCCATCAATTGCTCGTCCGAATAATGCTGCACGTATCGGAACACCCCCGTCTCTGACGCCACGCTCCTTGTTCCGGTTATAAACGAGTGGAAGGAAGCGAATTGACTCCATATTCCGACATTTCTTTTCGTTTGGCAAGATGCAATTTTTAGCCGTTCCACATCAAACAACCCGAGGCCCTCCTTGCGGCGGGTACCCCGGGTTAACGTTTCAGTAACATTTTACTTGACGATAATCGTCGCTTTCATCTCTGCTTTATGCGGAGCGCAGTAATACGTATACGTACCCGGCTTGGTCAGCGTAATCGTTTCGGATTCGCCTTCTCCCAGCAGCTTCGTTTCGAATACCGGCTTACCGTCGTCGCCGAGCGTATCCGATACCGCATTATGCTTGACCTTATCTTTATTCGAAAACGTAACTTTCGAGCCTGCTTCGACCGTCAATTCTTTGACGGAGAAAGCGAATCCGGCCATCTGTACCTGATATTCCTTGGAAGCAGCCGGTTGTTTATCTTCCTGCTTCGGGCTGGCGCCTTCCGGTTTCGCTGCGAACCAGACTTTGTTGACGCCTTGTCCGTTGACATCCCCCGCCTTCGTGTCCTTGATGAAGTAATAGAGCGGGCTTCCCTTGTATGTCGTTTGCTTCGTGCCGTCCTCCCGCGTAATAACGCCAAAATCTTCTATTTTCAAGGACGCCGGAAGCTGAAGCGATTCCGCTTTGAATACCGGCCAGTTTACTGCGCATTGATCCTTGCAATTGCTCTGGAATGGCGTATCCTTCGTAAACGTATAGAGCGCTTTGCCGGAGCCGTCCGTCATATAGGTGCCGACCTTATCGCTCGTTGCGAGACGAACGGACGATGCAGTTGCTGCCGCCGCGGCTTCGGCGGTAACAACCTTTTGGCCGACGAGTGCATCCAGCAGCGTCTTGTCCCCACCCTTAAGCTTCACCCCGAGCGATTCTACCGTTGCCGCAGCAATGTGTCGGTTATTCAGATGGCCCGCTTCGGCGATCCGATTCAAGCCCTTGCCTTCCGCGAAGCGAATCGTATCTGCAAAAGCAAAATCGGTATCCTGCTTGTAGCCAAGCGATTCCAAAATCACTTTGTAATACTGCTGCGCCGTGACCGCCTCCGTCGGGTTGAACCGTCCCGAGCCGGTTCCCGTCCACCCCAGTTGCGGATTCGCCTTCAAGTAAGCTAACACCGCCTGGTTGCTTTCATTGACCGCACCGGCATCATCGAAATTCTCATTTCCTTTGAAGCTCAGAGCCTCGTTCTCCAAGCCTTGCAGCCGCAGGAACATAATCGCCGCCTGCAAACGGGTCGTCGATTGGGACAAGTAGCTTGCGGTTACACCGCTGCCGTCGCCCTGCAATACTCCCAGCTCCGCAGCGATTTGCGCATCCGTTTTGACGGCGACCGCTGCGGCCTTGGAATTATCCGCAGCAGTTGCAGCGTTTACAGCCGTTGAGAGCATCAGGGCACTTCCCAGCAGCAGGGCTGCACGTTTCCAACGTTTGTTCATCATCAGATTCCTCCTGAATTTTAAAGGTTTTTAGGCCAATCAATAGAGGAAACGCCGCCAAAGCGAAAACGGTTTGCCGCTAAACGCAAAAAAGATTTTTATTGTCCGGAAAAACTAAAAAGCCCTGAAGATTCAGGGCTTTGCACGATCAACAATCTATTAAGGTATGCGGTTGAGAGGACTCGAACCTCCACGGGCGTACGCCCACTACCCCCTCAAGATAGCGTGTCTGCCATTCCACCACAACCGCGGATGTACTATTCATTGTATAGGTTTCGCAGGAAAAAGTAAAGTGGCATCCTTTAGCAGACATTTCCCCCCGGAAACGCCCGTAACAGACACAAGAAGCGAATCTGTCCCGAGGGAAACGGAGTCTGCCCACAAAGTTTAGACGATCCCGCCTTTACATTCCCGCAGACCGCTGAAGCCTTCTCGCAATTTCCATAAATTCGTCGGGACCGATGCCCGGAGCGAATTCTTCCTGCACCTCATCCAGCTCCGGAACGGGTCCGCCTTCCGGCGTACCGTCAACCACTTCCAGCGGTTGGCCGTCCTCCGGGTGAGAACCTTTCCAGATTTGTCGTATCTCCTCATAAGCATCGTCGCTGAAACGGTAAAGCTTGCGATGAAGACCCTGTTCCTCATATTTTCGGGTTGTTTCGAACGCCCGGTTGCTCAGATTGGGGACCGGAACCAGCTTCGTCATGTCCACACCTGTCGCGATTTCCAGCGCCTTGGCGTAGGCAACTACGTGCACGCCGCCACGGACGAGCAGATAACCGACCATTTCGCGCGCTACGGGATGGTCCGTCATTTCATACACGCGCATTTTATGCGTCCTAGCCCCGCATTCCAAGAAGAAATTGTGCAGCAGGTCCAGCACCAGATTGCCGCTGTTGAATACGTAATCCCCTGACCAGCCTTTGCCCATGGAGTCCAAAGGCAGAGCCGTTTGTGCTGAAGCGATAAAATGGTGCGAGTTCCGCTTGTCGAGCGCGTCCATCATCGGCGCCGCATTCGGATCGGTGGGCTGCGTAGACCCGGTCAAGCACAGGTTGATAGCATTCGTGACCAGCTCGACGTGACCAAATTCCTCCGCCGTTATACTGCACACCAGATCGTAGAAGGGCTTCAGCTTTGTTTTGCCGCGAAAATTAAACGACTGAAACATGTAATTATTCAGCGTCGACATTTCTCCGAACCTTCCGCCCAGCAACTCCTGAACGGCTGCCGCCGCATTCGGGTCGGCGTGTTTCGGTTTCGGAAGCTCGATTGCAAGCTTATGAATACGTTTGAACATCCAATATCCCTCCTCCATGCCTGTCCCTATGGGCTAAGTTACTTTTGCCACACCTGCGGCTCGGATTCCCCTTTGACGTATTCGATTCTCGTCGGATTCAGTTCAAGAACGACATATTCCGGGTCGTGCAGCCCCTTAAACCAGCGGCTCAGCTCGTCGTTCCACAATTTCTCCCGCAGGCGGTTGTCCGTACACAGCTTCGCCGTCGCTTCCATCTGTACGATTTCGGACGAAGAAGATCCGTCATACCCCGTCAGGACAAATACGTTTGCATTTTCCCGCAGTTCGTCCACTTTGTCCGTTCGGCTGTTGGTCGCCAAATATACCGTGAGTCCTTCATGAAACAAGACCATATAGCGAATCTTCGGCTGATCGCCGGCGACCGTACCGATCGCGCAGACGTCATTCGCATCCAGCACCTTCATGATCCGCTCTTCCAGTTGCTCCGTCTTCCACATGGGAACATCTCCTTTCGGTTATGGAAGTCTGGCTTCCTTCCTTGATTACCCGAACGGCGATAATGCCAAACAGTGCTTCGCTTCCCTAAGAAACTTGTTTCAAAAAGCTGACAGCCGGGTTAATTGCATAGTACATTTCTTCCAAAAGGAGCTGATTCGAATGGATACCAACGTTTTGAAAGGAAAATGGAGGCAGTTGAAGGGCGAAGCGCAAAAGCAATGGGGCAAACTAACCGATGACGACCTCGATGTTATTAACGGGGAAAAGGAAAAGCTCCTAGGGAAGCTTCAGGAGAAATACGGGCATACCAAAGAAGCGGCGCAGGAGGAATACGAGCGCTGGGAAAGCGGCTGGCGCGACCGGCTCTAACTTTCCGCATGATTAACTGCATGAAAAGTTTGCACCGCTGATGGTTTATGCTAAAAAGAGAAAGAGCCTGCATCCGCTTGGATGCAAGCTCTTTCTCTTTGTGATGCGGTTGAGAGGACTCGAACCTCCACGAGCGTACGCCCACTACCCCCTCAAGATAGCGTGTCTGCCATTCCACCACAACCGCAGGTTACCGTAGGGATGTACCTGAAAGGTTCTCTCCCTACTATCTATGACCCGTAGGGGATACTCTCCGTTTCACTCCGAGACTGCGAAGCGGTTCCTGCCGAAGCTTATGCTCCGACGAACCCGAGGGTTCTCTCCCTACTATCTATGACCCGTAGGGGATTCGAACCCCTGTTACCTCCGTGAAAGGGAGGTGTCTTAACCCCTTGACCAACGGGCCATGCTGTGTATTATTGCCGCCTTTTTGAGCGACAAGTGTTATTATAGCGGAATGGAATGAGCTTGACAAGCCCTAGCGCAAAAAAATTTACATGCCATGAGTACGTTACCCCGGC
Organism: Paenibacillus sp. A3; assembly: GCF_001399685.1. Classification (GTDB taxonomy): domain Bacteria; phylum Bacillota; class Bacilli; order Paenibacillales; family NBRC-103111; genus Paenibacillus_G. The sequence continues at coordinate 49,208 of NZ_JTHN01000087.1, read as the reverse complement.
TATTCCCCCAAACATTAAACTTTAAGGACTTGTTAAGAATTTCACCAGCCAGTTGTTAAGATATACCAACTATACTGAATCCCGGTGAAGCGGTAAGCCGGTTCAACGCTATTAATATACTCTTGTTCACTCGAAAGGGGTACTAGCATGAGAACGATTTTATTTAACAAGCAAGGGCAACTGCGGGGCGGTTGGAAGCTGTTACGGGTCGGAACGGTTACGCTCGGATTTGTATTTATTCTCGCATTTATGTTTAAGCTGTCAACAGGAGAAGGCAAAGTTCCTTCATGGGTTATCCCCGTGAGCATTATCTTTGCTGTACTGTTATGTATGAGGTGGTTCGACGGCATCAAGCTGAAAGATATAGGCGTAACTTGGCAACGTCTGCCCCATCTGCTTTATGGCGTGTTCCTCGGTACGGCTTCGGCCATTCTTCTGGGCTTATACATGGTTTTGACCGGTGAAATGAGTTCTGATTTTTGGACGAACCCGGACTCCTTATGGAAGAAGCTCGCTCTTTGCATCTGCGTCGGAATCGGGGAAGAACTGTTGTTCCGAGGGTACCTGCTTCGTTTGCTTCAACAAAGCTACAATACCATTTGGGCCGTTGTTATTTCCAGTCTGCTGTTCGTCTTAATTCATGCCGTAAATCCGCAATATGACCTTAAGGCATACCTGTTCGCCGGCTTGGCAGCGCTGCTGCTTATCTATATGCTGTTTCGAACGGGAAGCTTATGGCTCTCGATCGGCTTTCACATCAGCTGGAACTATGTCCAGGATCTGTTCCAGTATCCGTATACCGGAGGCTTGATCGGCAATGTGATCATAATTTTGTTGAATTTCTTGGTCGTTTGGTTTTGGTCAAAAGGCCGCGCCTCAAACGGAAACGTTCTGCATGGTCTTAATAAAGGATACCTATCCAGGTAGCCTGTCCTATTATGTGCAGCAAAGAGCGAGATCTCACTCTGTACTCGCGAAAACTCCGCCGCTCCGACGCCCCCTCTGCTCGGGTTCGAATCCCTCTTCGTCTCTCCGTAGACAATAAAAAACCGCCTTTCGGCGGTTTTCGTTTATTATCTACGGAGAGAGAGGGATTCGAACCCTCGCACCACTTACGCAGTCTAACCCCTTAGCAGAGGGTCCCCTTGAGCCACTTGGGTATCTCTCCAAGAAAGAATGGCTCCCCGAACAGGACTCGAACCTGTGACAACTCGATTAACAGTCGAGTGCTCTACCAACTGAGCTATCGGGGAAAGACAATTTTTAATTTATCATGAATGCGGCTGTAAGTCAAGGGCAAGCAGCTTCAATTTGCCTTTGCAGAAACCACAGACGTATTTCTTCGGATCGGTCTTGCGTTTACGCATATACTCCGCACTGCAGCTTGTACAAACGAGCTTGTACCGGTAAGGCTCGGTACGCTTCAGCTCCTGCGGAAGCGACCGGCAGTAGCGCGTCCCTCCGACTTTGTCCAGCAGCCGCTTGAAATCGTCATCCCGGTGCCGATACCCTCCGCCCAGCAAATGCAGATGGTAATGGCACAATTCATGCTTAATAATTTTCTCCACGTCGGCGGCTCCGAACTGTTCATACTGCAGCCAGCTGATTTCGATATCGTGCGTCCGGGTGAAATACCGCCCTCCCGTCGATCTTAATCTCCGGTTGAACCGCGCCCGATGCAAAAAAGGACATCCAAACGACGACAGCGATATTTGCTCTACCCACAGCTGCAGCTGTCGGTCATCCATCGTTTTCCCACCCTTTACTCTCTGGTTTCTCTTCGTTTCTCTCTTGAATTGTAACCGCAGGTTAGGCTAAACTGTCAAGTAGGAATCTGGAATTGATTCGGACGAACCGTCCCTTTGACCCATAGAGAGGAGTTTAACCCGATGTTCAAAAAGAAATGCGCCCTGCTTAAGCTGGAGGACCGGATCGAATTCGTAGAAATGCCCGCTACCCATATGTACCAATTGGCCGCGCTTAATCAGCGGCTGCATAAAGAGCTGGACAAGCTAACCGCGCCTAACGTCCCCGGATTGCCGGTATTTATCGCGGAATTCGACGGGCTTGAGCTTGTGCACCCGGGCTATACGCTCCACCACGGCCTGGATTATATCAACCGCTTGGAACAAACGTTCAGCGCCATCCAAGAGCAGGAAAAAGAATATCCGCTCATCTCCCTCTTGACCGAGATCCGCGCGCTTCAGGCGCAGCTTGAGCAGTGGTATGAAGAGGAAGAAGATTTCGCTTAAAAAAGGACCTGCACCCGAAACGGCTTACGCCCATATCCTGTATAGTGTACGGCAGCTAGACGGGAAGGGACTGATGGTGTTGCCACAATGGCTTTGCAACCAGCTGATGCGGGCATTTTACAACAAAAATCGCCGGCAAATCCGTTTGCTGAACGATTGCTGGTTTTTTTACCGCACCCGCAAAAGCGAGACGGACCCCACGACATCCCAGCTTCAATAAAGATGAGCTCACGCTCAAAAACAAATAGAGCATACGCCAGAGCGAAGGACGCGGCTTCCGCGACATCCCTTTTCTCCGGCTTATGCTCTATTTTATGCTTAAGAAGGCTTTTTCATCGTCAGCCCGACGCGGCCCTTCTTCAGGTCGACGTTGAGCACCCATACCGTCACGACATCCCCTACGGACACGACGTCCATTGGATGCTTCACGTAGGAATTGCTCAACTGCGATATATGAACGAGCCCGTCGTTTTTGATGCCAATATCGACAAAAGCGCCGAAGTCGATCACGTTGCGCACAGTTCCCTGTAATTCCATGCCCGGCTTCAAATCTTCGATCTGCAGCACGTCCGTACGGAAAATCGGCGCCGGCAGCTCCTCACGCGGGTCGCGTCCCGGCCTTTGCAGCGAATCGAGAATATCGCGCAGCGTCGGCACCCCGACGCCAAGCTTCGGAGCTAGCTCTTCCGGCTCCAGGCTCTGCAGCATCGCTTTGAGCTCGGCACTGCCAAGCTGCGACAGCTCCAGCTTCAGCTCGCGGAACAGCTTGTCCACCACGTCATACGACTCCGGATGGATCGGCGTGTTGTCCAGCGGATTACTGCCGTCTGCGATCCGCAAAAAGCCGACGCACTGCTCGAACGCCTTCGCCCCGAGCCGCGGAACCTTTTGCAGCTGCGCCCGGCTTGTAAATTTCCCGTTGTCGTCGCGGTATTTTACAATATTTTTGGCAAGCGTGCTGTTAACGCCCGAAACATAGGACAGCAGCGACGGCGACGCCGTGTTCACGTCTACGCCCACGTGGTTCACCGCCGACTCGACGACGAACTTCAGGCTCTCTTCGAGCCTTTTTTGCGTCACGTCATGCTGGTATTGGCCGACGCCGATCGCTTTTGGCTCGATTTTGACCAGCTCCGCGAGCGGGTCCTGCAGCCGCCGCGCAATGGAGATCGCGCTCCGCTCCGCCACGTCCAAGTCCGGGAACTCGGTCTGGGCCAGCTTGGACGCCGAGTAGACGCTCGCCCCCGCTTCGTTGACGATCAAATACTGCAGCTTCCGTGCCTTGATCTCGCCGATGAGCTCGGCTACGAACTGCTCCGTCTCGCGGGACGCCGTCCCGTTGCCGATGACGATCAATTCGACGCCATAAGCGTCGATCAGACGCTTGAACGTCGCTTTCGCTTCCGCTATTTTGTTGTTCGGCGGCGTTGGGTACGTGACGGCAATCTCCAGCATTTTCCCCGTATCGTCGACGACGGCAAGCTTGCAGCCTGTCCGGTACGCGGGGTCCACGCCGAGCACCACCTTGCCTTTGACCGGCGGTTGAAGCAGCAGATTGCGCAGATTTTCGGCGAATACCTCGATCGCTTTTTCCTCGGCTTTCTCCGTCATTTCATTGCGCACTTCCCGCTCAATGGACGAGGCGATCAGCCGTTTGTACGCATCTTCAATGACAGCCGTCAGCGTGTCTCGAACGATAGAAGGCCCCTTGATCACTTGCTTCGCGATATACTCGTGAATCCGCTCGACAGGAACGTCCAGCGCCACCTTCAGCACTTCTTCCCGCTCTCCGCGGTTGATCGCCAGAATCCGGTGCGGCGGCAGCTTGCGGACCGGCTCCTGATAGCTGTAGTACATCTCGTAGACGGATTCCTGCTCGGCGTCCTTGGCTTCGGTCCGCAGGATGCCCTGCTCAAACGTATGACGGCGCACCCAAGCCCTGATTTTCGCATCGTCGGCGATTTGCTCCGCGAGGATATCCATCGCGCCTTGTACGGCTTCCTCGGCCGTCTGGACGCCTTTCTCCTCGCTTACATACTTGCCTGCTTCCGCAAGCAGCTCGCCCTGCTTAGGCTGCGTCTGAATCCAGAGAGCGAGAGGCTCAAGCCCTTTCTCCTTTGCCACGCTGGCGCGCGTCTTGCGCTTTTGCCGGTACGGGCGGTACAAGTCCTCGACTTCCTGCAGCTTGGCCGACTGCTCAATCGCCGTTCGCAGCTCGGCCGTCAGCTTGCCCTGCTCGTCGATCAGGCGGAGGACCTCCAGCTTCCGGTCCTCCAGATTGCGCAGATACGTCAGCCGCTCTTCGATGTCCCGCAGCTGATTTTCGTCGAGCTCTCCGGTCATTTCTTTCCGGTACCGCGCGATAAAAGGAATCGTATTCCCCTCATCCAGCAGGCCGACCGTCGTCTTCACCCGCCCCGCCGCAATTTGCAGCTCGGAAGCGATCTGCTTCAGAATGCGCTCCTGAATCGCCGCTTTCATCTCTTCCGTCAGCTCCACAACCGCCCGAACTTCTTCTGTCTGTCCCGCTTGCTCTTTTGCCATCCGACTTTTCTCCTCCCAGACATAAAAAAGCGAGGGCACCCATACCCCCGCCTCGTCAGCTTGTTAAAACTCAATCAGACCTACGCTTATTTGCAAAGCTTCATCGACCTTGCGCATGGTTTCCTCATCCAAGTGCGTGATTTTGTCCGTCAGGCGCTGCTTATCGATGGTCCGAATCTGCTCCAGCAGGATGACCGAATCCCTGTCAAAACCGTGCGCTTCCGCGTCAATCTCCACATGCGTCGGCAGCTTGGCTTTCTGAATCTGCGCCGTAATCGCCGCTACGATCACCGTAGGACTGAAGCGATTGCCGATATCATTCTGAATGATCAGTACGGGCCGAATGCCGCCCTGCTCCGAACCGACGACCGGTGAAAGATCCGCGAAAAAAACATCGCCACGTTTGACAATCAAGCGTCACACCCCGCTTACCAGGCGGTCCAGCGTATTGTCCGCTTCTTCCTCCGCCTGAAACGCTTCCGAGGCCATGTTCAGGTTGATCTTAGCCATTTCCATATAGCCGCGCTGCATCGATTCGCGCAAATGCCGTTTCTTACGCTCCAACAAGTAAAGCTTCATCGCCTGACGGATAAACTCGCTGCGGTTGGAATTTTCCTTCTCCACCAGATGATCGACCTCCTGCAGCAAATAGTCCGGCAAGCTGATCATGATTCGCTTCGTGTTATGCGCACCCGCCACGTATACATGCACCCCCAAAAACATACAAGAACCTATTTCCATTATGGCAAACTTCCAGATAAAATATACAAAATCAATATATGCCGAAGGTATAGCAAATATGTTATACCTTGACGCGCTTCGCCGCATTTTGCCTCTATACTTATTCGCGGCAAACCAAGAAAATCCTCTCATGTTAGGAGAAAAAATTCAATGGAAAATGCGCCCAGTTCTTTTTTTGGACAAAAAGTATGGCTACCCGCGAAGAGTTTGTAGAGGCAACGGAGCCTTTGGGACGGGCATTTAGCCTCTGCTTTGAAAGCTTCTGGCGGCATTCCTTAAAATGCTTGCTCCCAGCCAGTAACACAGAGCCACAATTTTCCGCCTGCCGCTTCCCGTCTCAGCGTCACACCCTTGGCAAACAGGCACCTTGTCGACCGGCACAACGCCGAGACTATCGAGTCGGAGGCCTGTTTGAATGCTTGGAGCCTTTGTTATGCCTCCGGCTCCCATACGTGGCGCAGCAGCGGATTCACTGACCGGGCTGCACAGCCACCCTTCATATACACGCGAGGCACCCGGTGCGAAATCATGCAGACGACCTCGTAATTGATCGTTCCGAGCCAGGCCGCGTGTTCCTCCGCCGTAATCCGGTCTTCACCCTGGCATCCGAGGATAACCACTTCTTCGCCCATTTGGATATCAGGCATTTCAGATACATTCAGCATGCATTGGTCCATACAAATTCTACCTACTACGGGGACGCGCCGCCCCCGAATCAACACTTGCGCCTTGCCGGTCAGCATCCGGGAAAAGCCGTCCGCATACCCGATCGGCAGCGTCGCAATCGTCTCTTCACCCTGCGTCCGGTAAACGATGCCGTAGCTGATCCCTGAACCCTCAGGCACTTGCTTTACCATGACGACGCTGGATTTGATGCTCATCACCGGCTGCAGATCAATCTGCTGCTTATTCACTTCTTCGGACGGGTACAATCCGTACATCGCGATCCCGAGCCGTACCATGTTAAAGGATAAATTCGGCGTATCGATCCCCGCAGCGCTGTTCCCGGCGTGAACGTACGGAAATTGAATTCCTTTTTGTGTAAAATAATCGACGACCCGCTCGAATCGGCCGTACTGCTCGAGCGTATAGCTCTTATCGGTTTCGTCCGCACAAGCAAAATGGGTAAACAACCCTTCCACTCGAATCCCCGGTGTCCGCATCGCCCGTTCAATCAGCGCGATCGCTTCTTCCGCATCCGTTAAGCCGAGCCGGTTCATTCCGGAGTCGATCTTAATATGAATATTTAACGGGCGATCTTTAGCCCCTAATCGTTCCCACGCGTCCAGCAGCTCATGGGTATATATATTGAGCGTAATCTCATTGGCCCATGCGGTTTCCAGCCCTTCCGGAGGCGTATAGCCCAATACGAGGATCGGGGCTGTAATGCCTGCTTGCCGAAGCTCCAAACCCTCATCCAAAAAAGCGACCGCAATATATTCCACGCCGCATTGGAGCGCCTCCCGGCATACCTCTACCGCTCCGTGTCCGTAGGCGTCCGCCTTGACGACTGCCATCATGCTTACATGTTCCGGAAGCACCCGCCGAAACTCGCCCAAATTATGGCGCAGCGCATCCAATGAAATTTCCACCCGGGTCGGCCGGTAAAACGAATCCACCTGATCCACCTTCTTCGGTCTCATAAAATCAAGGGAAGCCGCTTACGAGGCCACAGCTTGCACCTGTAAAGAAGCTTCCCACTTAAAAATTCATATGATCATGGTAATGCGTACCGTCGACCCTGTCAACGAACAAAATAGTAACATCGCATCCGTCAGTTTTTGGTTATTATTTTCCGATTTCCCCTTGCACCGCTTGGGCCACCTTAATCATCTCCGTCGCCGGCAAGTCCCCTGTAGATAAGCGGAATTCGATGCCGTCGTAGGTCCAGGTCAATGTTTTCTTCGCATCCCCGGTTACAACGCCGAGCGTAAAGCCCAAATCCAAAATATCCCCCGGTAAGATCGACACCGTCTGTACCTGTGGACGCGACTCCACCAACGTATAGTTATATTTGCCGGAGTAACGGAGCATAATCGCTTGTTCTTCGCCCAGTTTAAGCTCTGTTACGTCTTGTTTCTTCACGCCGCTCGGCATGTAACGCGGTTCGATGATGCCGAACGACTGCTGCTTGGAAGTATCCTTTTTAGTGCCTGTAGCTGCCGCTTGCGCCCCGTTGGTAGCACTGGAATCGGAAGTACCTTTGCCGTCTCCGGCTGCTGCGCCTGCTGTATTGCCTTTGCTCGTGCCCGCTGCGTTGTTCTTCGCATCGGCTCCTGATCCTTCTCCCTTAGAGGTTCCGCTTGTTCCCGTCCCTGTAGCGTTACCAGCTGCCGCTCCCGCTGAAACCTCCTTGCCCTTGCCCGCTGCGTCGCCCTTTGCATCAGTTCCCGATCCTTGTCCCGCTGCCGTTCCTTTGCCGCCTGTTTCCTGAGCGGTTCCCTTCATTCCGGTCCCTACATTGCCACTAGCTGCCTCAGTACCGGCCTTGAAATCGGTCGCTCCCGATTTCTCGCCGGTTTTCGAATCTCCTTGCGTCATCGTTGGCAGTGTCTTCAGGTTCCAGCCCGTCATATTGCGCTGCATATCAAATTGATCCTTCTCAAACTTCGTACCAAATTCAAATTGATCGAATTTTACAATGACCATCACATTGGAGTTGGCATCCGACACTTCGACATGCTGCGGGGCGTAGTTTCTCTTGTCCAACCACACCTTCTGCCGCGCCAGGGAGCCGTTCTGGTAATTCGCCACTACATCGAAGACATAGGCCTTCTCGTCCGATGTAAAATGCCGTTCATTGTCCATTAGAATGCTTTGGACGAGCGACTGATATAAGTAAACTTGCCCTTGATTTTCCGGCCAATCGCTTTGGAAACGGAAGCTTTTGTTCAAATGCGGCGTCAGTACGAATACCCCGTCATCGTTGCGCAGCACAATTTGCGTAATATCCTTCTTCGCATTCGTCAGCGAGATCCGGTAAAATGAAGGGGCCTGAAAGCTAACCTCCACGTCGTATTCCTGAGGATCCTGCCCCGTACGCAGCGTCATCTGCCCTTTTCCGTGATAGCTCTGCAGCTTGCTCATCACACCGTCCAATTCCTTTACTACCGATCCTGCATCCTTTTTGCCGCACCCGGACACTACCAGGCTTAAACAAACCATCACAAGGGCCACCACCCACGTGAACCGCCGCATCGTCTCATCCCCTCCACCACATAATCAATCCAGATTGATATCATGTCTATGTGGGGACTTGGCCAATTATGCAGACAAGGTTTGGCGAGGAAATAAAAACTCCTATAACCGATTGGTTATAGGAGTTGGAAACTTAATGTATACTTTTCCTTTCAATTGCTTAGAGCGATCAAGGAAAGCTTTGGACTCCCTCTTCATAGTCTCCATAAAGAAAAGGGTTATTTTAAATATTATTATATAAATTTTTGTTTAAATAAGAATATATTGAATTATTTACTTTTTTATGAAATAATTAAAGCGTTAACTGGCCAGTTAGCAATAGGTTTATTGCTATTACTAAAAACATGTGGAGGGATCTAAAGGTGTTTAAAAAATTTACAATTCCGCTTATAATTCTTTTCACAGTACTCTCCAGTATTTTCATTGTAAACTCAACTAAAGCAGCCCCTGCGGGAACTGTAGGACTTTACAAATACTTCAACGGCTTAGATCATTTCTACATTACGTCTTTTGAGCCACTTGGAAACGGAAAGTACGGTTATACTTATCAAGGCATTCAAGGTTATGTTTTCCGGGAACAACAACCAGACACTACACCATTTTACAGATATTATAATGGTACAGATCACTTTTATACTGTCTCATATTTAGGCAGCAGATATAATGACTATTCTCTCGAAGGAACTGAAGGATATATCTATGCACAACCACATAACGGCACTACTCCTCTTTTCAGATATTACAATGGTACAGATCATTATTACACTACCGACTTCAACGAACTGAGATCAGGCAGCAACGGGTACACTCTTGAAGGTATTGAAGGTTACATTTTTCCAAATTAATTGCATATTTACTTAGTATAAACAAAAGGATAATTATCTCGCGGTTATTTTTGGCCGCGAGATTTCGTTAATTTCCCATCTCCGTATACGTCGATTCAAATCTGTAGCCAATTCGGTACTCCGTTCACGTCTATCGGCCTAGGCCGCCTCCCCGTTTACGTTTGATAAGGTCTAGGTAATTTCGCCAGCGGTTTAATGTAGTCCACTCCTCCTCTTATTTCCAGCTGTCTTTGAGCGAGGGGCGGAATGGCTCAGAGCCTGTTATGCATATAAACTAAGCTGGTTGTTTTTATCGTACAAACAAAATGATTTATACTTCGGAAGCCATCTGAAAATTATTTTCCACAGGTTTCGAAAAACTACTAAAAAAGCCGATAAAGATACATTGCCTGTACCAAACCGGGAATCATTTTATTGCCAAGCATTCAATCACCCCTGCTTTAAACCAATTTTGGATGAGCTTATGATTAGCTCCTTATCAATTTTTCTCGCCACCACTGTATTCGGTTTATGCCGCAAGAAACTCACAGCCCCCTATAGTTCGTTTATTTTACTCATCCTTGATCTCCTGAACTTATAGCCATCTCCCAACTTACTACATTGCAGGGAAGCCACTAATATTAGCATACGTAAACAAGAACGGAGCACCGACTCAGAAGAGTCGGTGCTCCTAATAAATGATAAATATAACTTCACTCACTCTTTCCAATACATTTATTGACATTTAATTAATATGCATTTTTATTAACAAAGCCATTGATAATCGTCTTCCAAATAATCTTGATATCGAACAAAAAGCTCCAGTTCTCAATGTAGAAAATATCGTACTTAATCCGATCCTCTATGGATGTATCGCCACGCAGCCCGTTGGACTGAGCCCAGCCGGTAATTCCGGGGCGAATATGATGCTTCACCATGTACTTCGGAATTTCTTCCTTAAATTGCTCGACGAAATAAGGCCGTTCAGGCCGGGGCCCTACGACACTCATATGCCCGAACAATACGTTGAAAAATTGCGGCAGTTCATCCAAGCTCGTTTTCCTTAAGAACGTACCGAACTTCGTTTTGCGCGGGTCATTCTCTGTAGTCCATTGTGTATCGGAAGACTTTTCATTTTGTACTCGCATCGAACGAAATTTATACATCATAAAATTCCGTCTGTTTAACCCGACACGTTCTTGCTTAAAAATAACAGGACCCGGAGAAGTAATCTTCACACCAATTGCAATAAGGATTAATAATGGCAGCGTAATAAGGATTGCAGCTAACGAAAATGCAATATCAAAGGCACGTTTGAAAAAGCGATTTCTGAATTCATCCAACGGAATATCCCTAACGTTAATTAACGGAATGCCTGCAAAGTTATCGAAATACGGTCTGGACGGAAGATAATCAAAATAATCAGGAATGATTAACGTTTTAACCCCGGCCTTCTCACAAGTATTGATAATTTTTCCGAACTTATGGTGAGCATCCAATGGCAAAGCAATAATAACTTCGTCAATTAGTGTCTTTTCCAGAATAGCCTCAAGTTCATCGACTCGTCCAAGGATGGGCTTGTAGGTTTCAAAGCCGGTCTCATGACAGTCTTGATAATCATCCAGGAAACCCACTACTTCATACCCTAATTCGGGATACTGTAATAAATTCCGATAGAACTTTTTCCCGATCGAACCTGCCCCCAGAATTAATACGAATTGTTTGTTATATCCCTTCTGCCTCAAACGTTTCAAAGATGTCTTAAGGATATAGCGGTAAAAGCTGATGGCCAGTATGCTATTTACTAAAAATAAGAAAAGAAACGAACGCGAAATATCAATTGCCTTAAATATGAACAGAAAACTTAGCAAAATAAGTAAGCTTATTGTGTAAACTTGAATAATAGTGAATAATTCATAAGAAAATTTTTTTCTTCGTTTCGGGGTGTAGAAATTAAAGGCGTAACTTAGAAAAATTGCGATTCCACCGTAAATTAAGCCCCATACTACATAATTTTGAAAAGGGAGTCGATCACCATCAAACGGAATCAATCCACTTTTAAATTTAATCCACCATGAAAACAAGAAAATTAGCTGCACACAAATAAAATCAGTTAAAGAATAAATTTGTGACAAAAATCCTTGGCTCTGACGTACCATTTACTCACCTCACAAAGCTAAAGTTATATACGCTTTTCCACAGCTGAAAGTTGCATGTAATCATTCAAGGATATTTACTTAATATATTGCACAATAATTTGCTATTTTTCAAATAAAACTTTATTACTCGAGTCTTGCAAAAAATAGTCGTCGAAATGAGTCAGTAAAAGTAAACAAAAGGGAACAAATATCGAAGCGAAAATAAAAAGATGGACGTCGTCCTTTTCAGCGAAATTCTTGGTTACCACACCAATTTCCAAGAAAAGTAGATTTCCAATTCTCATGGTAACCTTGTATACCGCTATCGTCAAGTTCGTTTTTGCACTTCACTTATCCCGTCCGCAACGGAACATTTGATCGCTATCATATATATAGCCTCATTCTTCGCGAAGGCGGCAAAACGATCACTCGAATTCGAAACTCGGCGGATCAATACCGCGACGTTGCTGCATGACTTGTTTTTTGAAAGAGTAGCCTTGGTGCCAAAATCGGATGTAGCGGCGGCGCATGCAATTTTTTACTCGAATGGATCCAACTTTCCCGCAAAATGAATGGTGACGAGCGAAGCCTGGTCTTCCTCATCATCGACGATGCATGCTACAAAAAAAGACGCGACCACAAAAACGGATGGAAGGACTGGACTTTTACTTCGCCCATGACGATGGCAAAAGCCGCTGGTGTGTCGTGATTTCTCACGTCGTTACCAGCGCCTCGCTCCTTCGCATGGGATTTCCATCCTTACTTTCGGAAGGAATACTGCCAGCAGTATAGGCAAAAAAGCAAGAACGATCTTGCCGTCGAAATGATCGAGGCTTATCCTGCTTTGGAGGATGAGCTGATGTAGGTGGAGAATCAGGGACGGTACTGGATTTATGAATATGAAGGCCCCGTGGCAGACATCGAAAACGTCAATGTCCTTTTTTCTTGGCAAACCGAATTTGCGTCGGACCAAGTCACCTTTTTGTCTCCCTTGCAAGGATAAGAGCCTGGATGTCGTGGCCATCTTGCGCTATTATGACGTGCGTCGGCACATCGAAACCGGTATCGGCATTTCAAGGAAATGTTAGGCTTTGACGAGTACCAGTTGTGATCGTTTCAGGCGATCGAGCGATTTTGGGAGATTCAGTTATTGACGCAAAACTTCTTGGAACTGCAACGAGCCAAGTGGTCAACACCAAACGAGCTTCTTACGCTCGGGGATGTAGTCAGACGAATTCGGCAAGAGCATTTTGGGCAGTTGATCGTCTATGTGTATGAACAGGCAGTAGCCCAAAAACCTTTGTTCGACATTTTAAGGCGTCTGAAACTCATATCCTAAAAAACCACTTCGCCTTGTACTCTACCCGTATGCCCTTTTTGGGCTTTGAAACCGAGATTTACAACAGTCAAGTTAAAATTAGACACTGAAAAGTTCTTGTCGAGAAATAGTTGGATAGAAAGATAACCCAATCAGGCAATCTTGTGATATCCTAAAGCTTCCTAAGTATAGCGATTCAAAAATAAGCTTATTTTGGCGCAGACTCTATGCCGTACTTCCAGCTAAGCTGAATAGGATTGCGTTTACCTCTTTCAATAACCCATACTCCGCCGATTAGAAAATGTCGAAATTCTTGAAAACAACAAACAGAATTCGCCATGAACGACAATGGCAGTCCTCTATCCCTTTCAAAATGGGCATGACCAATCAAATCCGTACGATAGATCATCGCCCTGTATGCCTAAGGCGTCAGCACTCGCAACATTCAGGATCATCTGCAAGGACACGTGCACTTGATCGATGACAATACTGCCTCCTGATAGACGCGGAAAGATCGCTTTTTGCCAGCTTTTCCAGCGCAGCGCCGAGACGGTCGCCGTGGAAATCCTTCGCCTGCAACGGCTTTCCGAAGAGTTGGGGATTGTTCATGTGCTCATAAAACGATTCGATCCGATAGAGCGGCTCTCAGAGGACGAGCAAATTGATGATCAGCGCCTTGATCACTTCGCCGAGGGACATTTCCGATCGAGGGGGGCCTATTTTCACACTCGCATTGATGTGTTCGACGACATGTAGTTGATCGCAGAAATAGGCAATGATACTCGAACTCCCCACTTGAATGACTTGTTGCATTTGTTCGGTAGGTAGAATCATGAGCTCACCGTCCTTTATTGCTTTTCAGGACGTATTCCAGAACAGTGTTGAGGTTAAAGTAGCCCTCATTGTAAAATACCGGTGCTTTCCATAGCGATTTGAGTAGCTCCTTCGGATTCGAGCTATTGCAGGGGTGCGAACAAGTTCCTTATTATGATAAAAAAGGTTCGGATCTCAACGACGGAGGCATCGCCTGTGATGGATCAGAGCGACAATACATTCTTGATGTACGTCCGTTCCGGCACAATGGATAATTAATGTGTCCATACGTTCCTCTAAATGGATGTGTATACGCAATTGGCGCATTCGAAGGAAAGTAACGATTTCTCTGTACGTGGTCATCCCTTAAAAAAGTGAGCCAACAGGGGGTTGTGCATGGATTTATCCGCGTTTGCAGTGATAGGGGATAGCCCAAACTTACTCTTGTTGGTAGCCCGAATAGACCGGACGAGGCATCAGGTCGGTCACGATCGGAGTTTGCAGTTAGCTCATGGCACTCTCAGCGACGGCAAGCATAAACCTGCCGTACAGGCTCTGCCCGCTTGCCGCTCGTTTTGCGGCGTTCATACGTAGGCTTCCTTCTCGGACTCCGGTTCAGGCGCAACGATCATTTCCGCTTCGTTAAACAGATTCAGCTCTACTTGATGGATGCGTCTTCTCGCTTGAAGTGCCAAAGTGCTTCTGCTGTGCCAGCAGAAAATCATACTACTTGAATTTAGCCGACAATTCGGCCAACTAACGAGCTTATTTTATATTTTTTTGCTCCAGCTCACGTTGTGCTGCCGGAGTTGTTCCAGGGTAAGGTCTGTTTTCATACAAAATAAAATCGACAGTCCTTTGCCAAACCTGCTGATGAGGATTAAATAGCTGCTTCTGGCAGGCCATGAGGGTGAGCCTGCCGCTGGAGAAGCGACAAGCCATCGAGTAACATCACAGTTCCCGCGGGGTGAGACACAACGGAGCGCTACCGCCAGCAGGCCACTGAAACGTGCCGCGTTCCAGTCTGCGGTAGTACAGCCTGAAGCCCGCATGATCCCAGTGCAAGATTTTAAGCTTTTCGCGTCTACGGTTTGCAAAACACGAACAGCACCTAGGAAAATGGACCGAGTGTAAATTGCCCCTGTTATTTACAGTTGTTTTTTCGTTGATCGCCTATGCAATTACTGAGACCCTGGGCTTTCGAAATTCAGGGTAATTTGATATACGTGCCCGCGGCAACAAGATCGGTACTCCAAACCGTCTATGTTGTCCGTTTAGAACTCGGGTTCTGATCAAATACAACTATAAAAATTTCGAACTTCCCAATCCCCTGCCCTGATTCCATTATCCTTGAAAGTTCAAACCGAAATTGCTGGATGCCACTAGATAGAACAATTTTCATACGAGGTTACGAACCATGGGGTCATGAATGTTTAGATAAAAACCACTACAATCATCTACTAACCTGTATGAATAATCTTTTTTTTATTCGTGACAATAAATTTAACCATAATAAACATGACCGGTATTGGAGCAATCGTTGCAATGGCATAAGAGATATATGTGCTGTAAGCGAGCGGTGATAATTGGTTAATTAATCGTTCCATATAAAAGTACGTTATTTGTTGGATTAATACATTTGGTATCATGGTTATTGGATAATAAAGCATCCTTGTAAGCTTCCATTTTTCCCGAAAAGCTACTAGTGTTTGCGTTGTATAAGCTAATGGAATTCCAATTAGTGTACTAGCCAGAATTGGTATATCAATAACCAGTCCAAAACATACAATATTTTGATTAAATCCAAAGTTTTGCAATAACTTTAAAAGGATAATTGTAAGCCCATAGCCAAAAACAACGTTAAAACCGCCAACTACCAAAAAACGGAAAAATTGAGATGACCATAATTTTATAACAAGCTTTTTCATACATTTATCCGATAAATTAAATTATAATTATAATCGGAAACCTGTGTTGTTCTATGTTCCATATTCAAAAAAGACTTGCGATACAAAAAATATTTAAGTATATATTTAGTCATCTCAAGAGTCTGACTAAACATTTTTACGTTTGAAATTTGATCCTCCTCTTTCCAAGTTATTGGAACAAAAATAATATTTTGTCTATATGAAACATGCGCCATTAACATAAAGACATTAAATATAAGATTATCTGGGAAGGTTAAAGAATATTTTAAACCCGATACTTTATACATATTTAATCCGGAGCCTAAATCATTGATTTTTTTGAAACAAATCATAGAAAACAATGTATTAAAAACATGGTTACCAAAAATCCGGAATTTAGAATAGCCCACTGTTCTGGACCCTTTGGAAAATCTTGAACCAAGTATCGCATCATATTTTTGATAAAGCTTATTTTTTATTATTTTCAAAAAATCGTTAATGTCACCTTGATCGTCCCCATGCAAAACGATAAGGTAATCAAAGTTATGAGTCTGAGCATATTTGAATGCTGATTTATGTGATCCGCCAAGACCTACATTTTGTATATTTTGAATTAATGAGCACTTACTCATCTGAAATCTATTAATAGCTTCTTGTGCTACCCTTAACGAATCGTCTTTTGAGTGATTATCTATAACAATAATTTCGGTAATTAAATCATAAACCGACGACTTGCTTACTTTTTCCAATACTCTATAAATTTGTGCTTGGCAATTATACATCGGGATAAACAATAATATTTTATCCATGTGAACCACCTCTGGCTAAAAAATGACTAGTTTTATCAACTAAATAGAAGAAGAGCAAGTAAGTTCCGCTTAAATACATTGGATAGTAATACATAAAATAGCTTCCCGGCTCGAGAATAAACAATATTGGAATCCTAGCCAAAATAATGCAAATTATCCATATAGAGGGATTTCTCAAACTGAACTCCCTAATAAAAATAATCAATAGAATCAAAACAAGAGGAATAAAATTCCAAAAAATAATCGAATGCCTCTTGGAATACTCCAGGTAAGTGACTATTTTTGAACTTGTCCATAGACTAATAGGAAAATTCACTTTATGTTCGAGAACAGTCTTTTTAGCATTCTCTCTATTGTCCACGCCAATCAAATAATTATAAATTCCATTGGCTGAGTAATAACCCTTGAGTGAAAATCCTGATGCTCCAAGCATGGTTCTTAATCGAGCTGTAACAAAAATGTCTTTATTGGCCCAAACAGTTTTCCAATATGCTTTTTTAAAATCATTGAAATCATCGGCTGTGAAGTTATCTCTGACACCATTGTTCCAAAAACTGGGTGTTTCGTAATGATAAGAAAGTTGTTTAGTTTTCTCAACATCAATAACTTTATTAAAAACTTCTATGGTTCTACCATCAATAGATGAATCTTTATCCGCAAGAATGATCGATAGAGGGTTCATATATGCTGTTAACTCGTACTTCATTGAAGTATGTTGTTGGCTAAAAAAGTAGGAGTACGCAACATCTAAGGTAAAATATCCTCCTATAATAGCAATGAAAAAGCTTATCAAAGCCTTACGATTTAGATAATGGCGGCAGAAAATAAGTAAGAACATTGAAACAAGAAGTAAGTGGTATATTCCTTCTTTACGCCAAACAGAAAGTAGAACGGTCAGCAAACAAATTAATGCTAATTTAGGTGGATTAATGTGTATTTTCTTTTGAGCTGAGAAGTACAGTAATCCGCAAAGTAACAATTCCAAGGTCGCAAGAATCGAACTTCTGTAGGTCATTAAAGTATTAAACAAAATAGCTGGCGATACGACTGCAATCCCAGTTAAAAGTAGCAGTAACCATTTGAATTTGTGATTAGTTAAAGTTATTGTCAAGTGAGTAAGGATCCAAGAGCTAACAAAAGAAAATATAATAATATGAGCTAGCACGATAGTCCCGATCGAAGGGAAGATATAAAGATTAATAATATAATAGTAAACGCTAAGATAGGACTGCCAGTTATCTAGTATAAATTTACTTGCACATTCATAAATCCAAAATTCATCCCATACAAAGATACCGGGCCATGAAAAAATTAGTGCAATTAGCAATGGGATTAGATGAAAAATAAAATAACGTCCCCATTTAAGATAAAACGGGTCTTTTTTCTTTAAAAATGAACCAAAGTTAAAAAGAAAACTGAGACTGAAAAATATATAGAAAAAGTAAATAACTTTGGAAGAATAGTATGTGAAAATTTGGGCTGGTTGTCCAACCATGAAGAACTTTTCCGTGTAAAAAGATAGAAATACCGCTAGAATTGCAATTATGGCAAATATACCATATCTTAAAAGCTTCATAATAAGCACCTTATTGTTTTTTAGATATTTTTATAAATATAAGATTCCATTTTATTATAATCTTCTATATATGTGATCTCTTCCCACGATATGTCCAACTCTTTAACCTTTTTATTTACACAATTATTAAAAATATCTGTGATTTCGACTTCGCCTCTTTTAGATAAGATTATAGGTTGGCTTAGAATGTCGTTTTTATTGAGAATCATATATCCGGTGAAAAACAGACCACTTGAGTAAGTATGTGGCTTTTCAATAATTTTATTATCAACAATTGCAGCAAAACGAAGATTTTTTTCGTCTTCTTCTTTACTCAAGTACGTGGCTATATTTAGATCAGAAGTGTCATTTAATTTTCCCTTATAATAGTTATCACCAAACAAAACGACGAATCGATCACCAGCGAAGTCGGCGCCAGTTCTTAGGGACATCCCAGTCCCTTCGGGCGAATCTGGCCGTTTGACAAGGACAAGTTGACCATTTTCTATCTGATTATAATGTTTTTCACTTATGTAGTTAGCAATAGATTCGTCATAATAAACAACAACTTTTTTCTCAATATTATTTTCATCACAAAATTCCAAACTAAAATCAATTAGAGTTTTCCCTTTGAATATTTCGAGTATTTTATTTTTTCCATATCTAGTACTTAGTCCACCTGCTAGTATAACAGCTGAGTCTGCCATGTTTCGGATTCCAACTCCTTTAAAATTTCTATAGTGATATCTCGGGCTTTAATAAAATCATTATGACCAATTTCCTTTTTATACCTTAACATTCTTAACCAATGACTTAATTCAAGTGTTTCTACAAGGGGGATAAGCTCGGGAGAAAGAGAAGTCATGATGCTTTTCCGCAACTTGATTAACTCTGGTCGATTCTCATTCTTTGAAATACCGAAGATATACTCATAACCTCTAGTGGACTGTAGAAGTTTAGAGATATCTAACAGCCAACTGCTCATCGCATTATCATTAATATTAGGATCTATTACAACAAGTTTATCGTCTTTTACAATGATATTGGAGAGAGTGAAGTCCCCATGGCAAAAAGATCTCTCATTATTAAAAAGCTCCTGATGTTCTAACAACGATTTACAGCAATAATTAAAAATATAAGTTAGTTCGGGGTCGGCTGAAAAATACTTACTGTGATCTTTTAACCTTTCAATATATGTTGTTGTTGAACAGCCGTTAATATAATGTATCTTCCTTATATTTCCTTGCAGTTCCATCAATTTTTTAAAGTGTTTTTCGTTAGTATATTGGTTATATAACAGGTCACCTTCTACATATTCCATAATAATCTTTTCATCATTTGAGAAATATATCTCAGGAACAGGAACTTTGTTTCTCTTTAATGTCAGTAAAGCAGAATTGGTAGTGGTAATTTTGTCAATCTTATTATTAAGTTTACGGATTAATTGCCCACTGCCACCTTTGAACTCAGTAATTTGTAAATCTACTTTTACAATATTAATCTTATGTTTATATTCCACAGATTGCATTGCAGCTTTAGCAGCAGCTAAACCGGTATCACTATCTTCATATATTGTATAACTGGTTGCAGGAAATGAATTCATAGCTTGCAGATATGGATCTGGGTGAGGTTTTAATTTTTTAACCTTGTCTCTGCCGATAATTCCCATGACATCTGTAATATTATAGTATGTAAGTATATCAGCGATATCTTCGCTGCTAGCATTCGAAACAATTACCTTATTAGGAAGAGAAAGTAGATCAATATTAGGAATGATATACTTAAAATAAGTCTTGTAATTTTCTTTTTTAAATCGGCGTATTTCCGAACGCAAATGCTCATCATGAATATTTAAATTATCGAACAGCTGCACAATGGATTGTCCCTCAATCTCAATTAACTGCTGTTCTGAAATAACAAATCCGTGTATACGGAATGCTTCCTGATATGCCTTTGTTAATGCTTCTCTTGTATAAAAGAGTACTTGATCAAAATCAACTAAATTTATATGCATACCTTCTCTACCCCGTATCCAATTTATAATATTTACCTTCTCTAAGAATACAGCATTTAATAGTAAAGGTAAACGACATAGTTCTTCTAATACCGACATAATTAAACATGAGAACTGCCTATTTAATAAGCATAATAAAAACTTACAGCAAAAACACTGCAACAAACTGCAAACAATATAGAGTCTTTGTCGAAGATTAATAACTAAAAATCCACGGTTTTTAACCGTAACCCCAGCATGCAAATGGTTTCGTCAAAGGGTTAGTGGTTTTTCTATCTTCCATAACTCGTAAGGATTGTAATTGGAATAAACACGCAGCTTTTTAATGGTGTACCCTGTGAACTAAACCGCGAAGGACATCTGTCCTTTTTGAAATAGATGGTTACCATACACATCATTTTCCTTCTTTTGGTTAAGCCTTTCGGCCCTAAACAAAATACATGCCTATTGTGATATGTGAGGGGCTTATATCTTAATTGGGTAAAAAGGGGCTATGTCCATCTCAACTGCACGTTCAATTCTCTCAAGGTAGACCTTATCTTTCAAGAGTAGCTTCTTGCTCAACAATCTGACCGTTCGTGAGAGAATATCGCCGTTCCGCTCGCGATCGTTAAAAGTCGGAGGTCCTCTTTGCGACAAGCTACAGAAGCGCTCGATTCCGGCTCTACTATAGAACTGTTCCGCAGTAAGCGAAGCGAATGCGAATGACCAGCTCGGGACGATGAACCTAATGGTTATCCACGATGCCTGCGCTGCCGCTTCACCAAGCAGATTCTCATCTTTAAATAATTAAGATTCATCTCACATCTATTATGCACGAAAAAGGGCATCTTTATTTCAAAAAAATTCTTGGTTATAAGCACGTATTCTTATGAAAATGAGAGACACCCTTATTGTCTAGCTTCGATATCTTTTTTTACGTTCTTAGCCGCGGATTCCAAATAATAAATAGCATCTAGTTCTCAATATATACTTTTGCAGGTAACAATACCTTACTCCATACTCTTATATTTTCTTTATTTCTCACTGTTAAAATCTTTGCCCTATCGATCCAGTCATAATAATAATCATTCCAAGTTAAGTGATCTTCACTCATAGCTCCTAATGCTACAGTTACAGAATAAGTGCCTGGTTTTAAACAAACATTTGGAAATTCAAAATTAAGTATAAATCTTGAACCTTGCTTACCGGGAGGTAGTAATACCTTATGATTCCAACTATCATCTCCTAGCATATCAATACCTTTATCATCGCGGAATAATAAACCAACGTTAATTTCGGTGGAAACATCATTAAAATATTCTACAAGCAACTTAACATTTAGCTTTTCACCAAACTCTATATTGTCAAGAGCTCTTCCTGAAGCATCTTCTAATAAAACTCTAACGAATTTCCCCTCACCTAATCCATGTCTTTCAGAGCCCTCAAAAGTTTCCAAAGACCAATCTAGACTGTCATCTTCCACTTTATAAACGGAATTAGAATTTAGATTTTGGCTAGTCCTTTTTTCTAGTTGCTCAAGGTGTATAAGTTCCATATAATTACTAGCAATATCGGCTGCTATCCCTTGAGAGTGCAACTTTCCTTTGTATAAGAGGATTGCATAATCACACAAACTTTTTACAGAATCAATATCATGACTTACAAATAGTATTGTACAACCATTACGTTGAAGCTCCCTTAATTTAGCCATACATTTGTGTTGAAACTGAACATCTCCTACACTAAGAGCTTCATCTACTATTAAGATTTCAGGGTTAACATTGATTGCCACTGCAAAGGCAAGCCGAACAAACATACCCGACGAATATGTTTTAACGGGATAATTAATAAAATCTCCGATTTCTGCAAAATCTAATATTTGTTTATATCGTTGTTTTATTTCTTGTTTTGTGAGCCCAAGTATAGATCCATACAAAAATACATTTTCTTCTCCTGTAAACTCCATGTTGAATCCTGCACCCAACTCAAGCAAAGCTACTACGCGCCCTCGAATCGATACAGTTCCGGAACTGGGAGAGAGTGTTCCCGCTATAATTTGTAGAATAGTCGATTTACCAGCTCCGTTTCGACCAATTATACCAACGGTCTGTCCTTTTTTTACTTGAAACGAAATATCATTAAGCGATACTACTTCCTTCCCTCGTTTGGTTCCAAATAGCCATTCTACCATGCGATCAGAAGGTTTATCATACATTTTATAAATTTTTGTAATATTCTTAACATCAATAACTACATCAGATGACATCTGAAAACGTCTCCTTAGTTTTGTTAAACAAAGTACTCCCAAATATAAAGATCACGATACTGATTGCAAGTAATACACAATAATTACTCCAATTAGGCTGACTATTATAAATAACCACCGCTCTAAAAGATTCAACAAAAAAAGTAAGCGGGTTAAACATCATATAAATCTGAAATTCTTTTGGGACAGCAGTAATAGGATAAAAAACAGGCGAAATATAAAACAAAATATTCATAATAATACTCATTGCTTGCCCCAAGTCTTTAAAAAATATTCCTAATGTGGTTACTATATAACTAAACCCTAATGTAAACAACAACAATGGGATCAAGATTACGGGAAGGAAAAGAGCATTCCATCCCACTGGATATTGATAAAATATTAAAGCACCAAAAAGAATTGCCATACTAAAACAGTTAAGCACAAAAGAACTGAATACTGCAGATGTAGGAAGAATTTCAAGCGGGAAAACAACTCTTTTAACATAGTTACTATTTGCAGATAGGATAGCCGTTGATCGGTACATCGGTTCCGAGAAAATTTGAAATATAATTAGCCCTGCAAAGGTAACCATTGCAAAATCGAGTTTAGAAACCCCCTCTGCATTTCCCCATTTCACCTTAAATATAACCGAGAATACGAAGGAGTAAACAACTAACATTACGAGAGGTTGAATGAGTGTCCAAACCAACCCTAAATAAGATCCTCTGTATCTGGCTACTATATCTCTTTGAATGAATTGAAACAACAAGTTGCGATGGTTAAATAAATTGCGAAGTATAGACGTCATCGTCTTCCTCCCAAAACTTTGCGAACTCTGTCTTTAATTTTTCTAAAAGTAATGACAAACTTCCAAGCTTTTGATCCTTTTATTGAATTTAATTCGCTAAAATTATAATAGTTTGACATATGAGCATCAAAAAACATTTTGTCCTTTTCCACTACGACGTAGCTTAAAGATTTTTGATAGCTTGTATAATGATGTTCAACAAGTTTTTCAATCAGATAGGAGCGGTTTTTCTGAGAATTTGATAACATAGATTCTTGATGTTTGCGGTAGAAAAACAACGGTTCAGGAATGCACTTTCCTTTCCAACCATTTTCCACCATGTAAATCCAAAAATCCCAGTCCTCAAAACCAAAAGTCATATCTTCTTTATAACCGCCAATCTGGTCAAAGGCATCGTGCCGAAATAGTGATGAAGCTACGCACAGGTTAGATATTAATAATAGATTAGGGTCAAATTCCGGAGTCTTCCATATTCCACTTGCCGCGCCAAAAAATTGGACGTAAGTATAAACAAATCCTATATTCTCATCTTTTTGAATAGCTTCCACCGTTTTTTCAAAAAATAAAGGATCGATAATATCATCCGCATCTAAAGGAAGGATAAATTCGCCGATAGCAGTATTTATACCTGTATTTCTTGCTGCTGATAGACCGGAATTTTCTTGATGCAGAACTTTAACACCACTTTTTTCAACATGGTCTAATACTTTTAAAGTTTCCTCATCTGTGGATCCGTCATTAACAATTATAATCTCAAAATTTTTATAGGTGTTTTTCTTAATACTTTCAATAGTTTCTTCAATAAATTTTCCATGGTTATAACAAGGAATAATTACAGAAACAAGTCCTTTTTCATAATTTGTACTTCTGTTCTTTTTGGAAATCCCTTTTAAGTTATTAAAATAATTTTCTTGTAATTTATTAATAGCTTGTACGCTATAATGATCCTCTACTCTTTTTCTAGCATGTAAGCCCATATTTTTGCGTTCCTCAAAAGAAAGCTTACATACGTATTCTAATTTTTCAAGCAGATCCTTTATATTTCCCGCCTCAAAAATAATACCGGATTTTTTATCTTCAACCATTTCAGCCATACCACTGAAATCCGATACAATTACTGGTACCGAAGAGGCCATCGCCTCCAAACAAACATTCGGAAAGTTTTCAAAAAGTGATGGAAAAATGCTTACCTTTGACTTACTGTATTCTTTCAACACTTCTTCTCTAGGCAAACGATCTATAAAATGTACTCTCTTTTTGAGTTCTTTTGGAATTAATGACTGAAGATGAAGCTTCATCGAACTCCCGTCTGGAGCTGAATTAGTATCCCCACCAATAAATTTCAATTCTAGCTCTGGATATTTAGTCATTAAATTAATCGTGGCGATTACTAGATCTTTAACACCTTTTCTTAATTCTAATCTCCCAACATATAAAAGTGTATTACTATCTACGTAGTCATTTATTGCAATAGACTCAATATCTATCGGGTGCGGAACTATTTCAATGTTTTTCTTTAATGCTAGCTCTTGGACAGTCATTTTCGCAAGCACATTCGATGGGGAGACAACTTCATCAGCCAAAAGCATTGAGAAGTTTTCGAATTGTACAAGCTGCTCCATGCCTGGATCATTTATTACGCTATTATACTTATTTAATACAAATAGAGGAGTATGAAGTCTTACAATTAATTTTGTATTTCGGAACTCTCCACGAGTTCTTTTTGCAAGCATTGAAAAATAACCTTCGCCTCTATAATCACAGAACTCCACAATATCGAACGAATAGCGATTAGTAAGTTCTTTTAACTTCCAATACACTTTTTCACTATAATGTGACCAATATAAAAGAGTTGACAAATTCGCCGAATCCGCATTGTTAATCACTTCCATCTGCGGTCCATCCATTTTAATTCTATGAACATTCACACCTAATATATTTTCTTGATCTGGTAAATTTTCAGGATTAAAAGTTAATACATGTATTTCATGACCTTGGCTCGCCAAATTTCGACTAATATTGCCAACGTAAGTACCAATCCCCCCACCGAATTGGGGGGGGTATTCAAAAGAAACATAACAAATTCTCATCATGCACCTCAAATTTTATATCGGAAATTATTTTGATAATTTTTCTTCTAATTTTTTTATATAACTCGTATGAATTTCCCATGCTTCTGATAGTTTTTTATTGTTTTCTTCTAAGTTTTTAATATATTCGGTATGCCTATTCCAAGCCTCGGCCAATTTCTCATTTTCTAATTTATAATCTTTCAATTGCTCTTCGTGTATTTTAATTGTTTGGGAATATTCAGTTATTGTTTGCGTATGTTCCTCCCACGCTTTAGATAATTTAGAGTTTTCAGCTTCCATTTTTTTGATAAATTCAACTTGTTCATTCCAAGCGATAGCTAATCTCGAATTTTCATCTTCTAATTTTTTAATAAGCTCAACTTGAAAATTCCATGCATTTGATAATTTTTGATTTTCTTTATACAAAGAATTTATGGTATCCTGAACTTCTTTAACATATTGGCTATATGTTGTGAAAAATGATATTACTGGAACGGACGGTATTTCTAAATCAGTATCACTGCAAACCAAAATCCATGTATCAGCCTGTTCATCATCCTTAGGAGTTATTGGATGTGCATTACTTAGTACAGCCGATTGATTTACACTGGCATCTAGTACATGTTCCGGCCTCATTATTGAAGTACCGGTAGTATTGTTTTGCACCCATAACGATGTGGTACTAAAATACTTTTCAACCAAGCTAATAAATTTATTTTTATTATATATATCAACATGAAAGGGGTTATCAGGGTTAAAAATATTATCATTTGGACATGAAATAATTAATCGGCCATCCTTTTTTAAAACTCTCTTTATTTCACTTAATAAAGAGTCTACCCCTTCAATATGTTCAATAGTCTCAAAACAAACGTATGTGTCAACAGAATGATCCTCAATAAATTGTAAATCAAGCGCATTGCCCAAAGTATATGTTAAATTATTTGCTTTGTAATGGGTTTTACAAAAATCGATAGCTTCTTTCGAAATATCTATTCCTTCAACAGATCCTGCGCCATTTAACGCCAAATAGTAGCTACCATAGCCATTTCCACAAGAACAATCGACAACTTTTTTATCATTGCAAAATTGCAAAGCGAACATATATCTGCCATAATGTTCAGGAAACATCAAATCATTTTGATTTAAAAATGGATTCATGCGCTCAATATGATCCATAATAACAATCCTCTCCTTTATTTGATTGTATTAACTTGTCGTATACATCTTGGTACTTACGAGACATTGATTCCGCAGTGTACTTTTCCATAACAGTTTGGAATGCATTAGATACTATTTTTTGTTTGAATTCATCATCATTCATTAATTTTGTAATAATTTCAACATAAGCATGAATGTCATCTTGCGCTACCAGAAAACCATTTATTCCTGTGCTGATCAAATCACTCCAACCTCTAACGTCTGAAGCAACCACAGCCGCTTTACTAGCCATTGCTTCGATCCCTACTATTGGCAAACCCTCCATTAACGATGGCGCAATAAAAATCGAAGCTTTTTCCAGCAATAATTGTTTAACTTTTTCTTGATAGCCCATTAGTGTTATGGAGTTTGTCAATCCCAGCCGCACAATTTTCTCTTTTGCTTTTTTATAAAGTGGTCCATCACCAATTAAAAGAAATCTTGTTTCGGGTTTCATTTCAAGAAGTTTGTGAGCAATATCTATAAATAATAGTGGTTGTTTTTGTTTCACTAGCCTACCAGCAAATACAATATATTTTTTTTCATTTGTGTCACTGGCACTAAAATTAGCATTCTGCATACTAATTCCATTTTCAATAACAACCACTTTATCGGCACTCTCTTTATAAAATCCAACTAGTCTTTCTGATAAAAATTGAGTAATTACAACTCTCTTATGAAAATTTATTGAAAAAGATTGACTAAACCTAAAATAGTCCCAAGGTTCATAAGGTTCTTCCATATGCAAAGTATCTAATAGTTTGACATTAGGAAAAGAACTTCTCAATATTTTAGAAACACGATATCCAAATTGTGTATTACTAATGTGAATGCACTGAACTTCATTCACACTAACATAATCCAACAAAAATTGCACCATTTCATTTTCATCATTAGTAAAAGCTGCTAAATGGAATATTTGATCTACAACTTCTTTAAATTTATCTTCCCACTCGTTTACATCTTTTATACTTGTCATTAAAGTGATAGAAAATCTGCTTCGATCTATATTTTTAAACAGATCAAGAAATACTTTTTCAACGCCTCCAACCTTAAGCCAAGGAAGAATATAGACTACCTGTATTTTATCTTGGTTTCCTGAGATATAAAGCACCTTTTTATTATAACTTTTGTTGGTTGTTATATTTAAGGGTTTTATATTTACTTTCTTTAATTTTTTCAAATATTTATTCTTCCTCAAAAAACTTTTAAAGAATTGTAAAGCTCTAAAAATTATTTTATAACTTTTCCGTAGTACATATTTATTACAAAGTTTAAATTGCCACTTAAATGTATATAAATTCGTATGTTTTTCTTTTATATAACTTACAATTTCATTATGTCTTAATCTTGAGTCAGATAACATTGAAACGCCATGTTTCCGATATAAAAACAGAGCTTCATTTATTCTTCTCCCCTTCCATCCAAAAGAAAAGGATCTAATCCAAAATTCCCAATCTTCGTATCCCATAGTCATCGATTCATCATAACCGCCAACTTGCTCCCACATTGTTTTTCTATAAAGAGCAGTTGCAGGGATATAATTATGATGTAACAGTATATCTGGATCAAAGGGTTCGGTGATCCAGAGCTCATTAATTTCCCCAAACAATTGTACTAATGAATAAACAAATCCTATCGTCGATTCCTTTTCCAACAGCCAGACGCCCTTCGTTATAAAAGAAGGTTGAATTAGATCATCAGCATCTAAAGGTAATATATATTCTCCTAGGGACTCTCTTATTCCAGTGTTCCTTGCCGCTGGAAGTCCTTTATTATCCTGATGTATAATTTTTAATTTTGTATTTAACTCAAGTTGTTGTAGAACTTCAAATGTCTCTTGATCGGTCGAACCATCATTAACGACAATTATTTCGATGTTGTTATAATACGATGACAAAACTGAATCAATGGTTTCCTTAATATAGTTTCCATAATTAAAACAAGGTATAACTACAGAAACTAACGGAGATTCCTTTTTCATTGTAATGAACACCTATTTCGTGAGTTTATACAAACTAATTCAAAAATCCGTTTAAAAAATCTAAGGAGCAGATAGATAAAGATGTTTTAGTTTTTCTATCATATTTTCAATATTGTATTCTTGATTTATTATTTTTTTTGCATTTTGAGTTAATTTTTCTTGTTTATCACTGTCTAGAAGTAGCTCCTCTATTACACTAGCCAATTTCTCGTAATCATTAGGCGGAACGAGAATACCTGTGATATTGTTTTTAACAATATCTGTAACACCTGATATTTCCGTTGCAATAACAGGAATTTCTTCGTCCATAGCTTCTAAAATAGCATAAGGCATACTTTCCCAAAGCGAGGTGCTGACAAATATGTTGCAGGATCCAAGTATCTCCCTGACATTGGGTATTTCTCCAAGGAAAAATATTCTGTCAGATACACCAAGTAAATTTACTAATTCAATTAAACTTTTTTCTAAAGGACCTGTTCCCATAATAAGCAAGAGAACATCATCCATTTTTATTTTTTCAATTGCCCTTATGATCATTTCGGGATTCTTCTGAATACTTAATCTTCCAACAAATCCTATTACTTTCTTTGAATAAGCAATCCCCTTGATTTCAGGCAAATTCTTTTTTTCACGAGTCATACCTTCTTTCTTAAGCTCAACACCATTGGGGATAACAACCATTTTTTTTTCATCTGAGACTTTCATTTGTAATGCTAAATGAAATTCACCTACGGATACACATATGACTTTGGTTGTAAACAAGGCCATAATTTTTTCAACAAATGCATAGAATGCATTTTTTAGTTTCGAATTAAAAATATTAAATGAAAAAGAATGAGGAGTGTAATAAATAATTTTGCACCCGGTCATGTATGCTGCCATTCTTCCTAATACGCCTGCTTTTGAACTATGACAATGTATAATATCAAATTTATTGGTCTTGAGAATTTTTATTAATTGAAATAAACTTTGCAAGTCAGCCCGCGGTGATATAGTCCTAGCCATATCAACTATAAACAATGGATGTCCCAAAAAAGAGTTAGTTTGAGACAATGTTGAGTTTTTTTTTGAGGAAAGTATAAAGGATTGTTCGAAAACGTCAGCATCCAAGTTTTCTGCAAGCTGAGTTAAGTGCGTTAAAACACCACCTGAAGTTGCTTCACTTATGTGGCAGATTCTTATTTTCAAAACATACTTCACCGCCATAGCCTTAGTTCACACAAATACTGGACTCTTATTAAGAGAATATTATTGTTCCGAAGCACCTCTAAGTAAATTAAGACCTAATTCTATAGAATATGCTATTAATTAATAACTTTTAACCCTTCGTAACAATTCAATTAAAAGAAATGATACGTATTGTATTCGCCAAGCAAAATAGAGATCCGGATGTTTTTCTCTAATAAGACGTCTTAGTTTCTTATTTTGTTTCCTAGAGCTTTCTAGCATACTGCCTTTATGTTTACGGTAATAAAAAAGAATTTCATTAATATGAAAGCCAAAGAAGCGTGATTTGGCGAGTCTCAGAATAAACTCCCAATCCTCGTATCCGTCACGCATTGACTCATCATATCCATTCACAACTTCCCAGCAATCTTTCCTCATGACAATGGTGGCAGGTACCACATTACGAAACTTTAAGTATGATAAAGGAGCTTTAAATGTTCTCCAAACTTTATTCTCTTCACCAAAAAGCTGTACTAATGAATAAACATAAGCCACATCACTGTTCTGCTCAAGAATCCATACAGCTTTTTCTATAAAAGTAGACTCGATTTTATCGTCGGCATCCAAAGTAAGAATATACTTAGCCTGTGTAAAATGAATCCCCGTATTTCTGGCCGCCGACAATCCGCCATTAACTCTTCTGACAATTTTAGTTAATGGTTTGGCCTCCATTTTACTCAAAATGTCAACAGTATATGGATCTGTAGACCCGTCATCAACTATAATAATTTCAATATTTTTGTATGTGGATTTCAGCACGCTATCGACTGCTTCCTCAATGTATAGCCCATAATTATAGCAGGGAATAACAATGCCTACCAATGGCTCCATAATACCTCCAAAATACTCCACTTAAATAAGCAATTTATTTTTTTCATAAACTTCAATTAAATATTTGAGCATCTCTTGTCTTAAGTCATCTCTCTCTAAAGCAAAGTCAACGGTAGTTTTAATAAATCCCATTTTTTCTCCTACATCATAGCGAATACCTTCAAAATCATATGCATAGACATTTTCGGATTGCGCCAACCGAGAAATGGCATCAGTAAGCTGAATCTCGCCGCCTGTGCCGGTTTCCTGACGATCTAATAACTCGAAGACTTCGGGAGTCAAAATATAACGGCCCAAAATAGCCAAATTCGAAGGAGCAGATTCTCTTTTTGGTTTTTCAACCAAAGAAGAAACTGAGTATATTCGCCCCTTTATATTAGAGCCATCCACAATCCCATATCTGGATACTTCATCGTAGCTCACTGGCTGAACTCCAATAATAGATGATTGATATTCCTCATAAAGTTCCATCATCTGCTTCAGACATGGCTTTTCAGCTTGGACAATATCATCTCCCAGAAGTACAGCAAAAGGTTCGTTGCCTATAAACTTACGCGCACACCATACCGCATGACCAAGACCTTTTGGTTCCTTTTGTCGAATATAATGGATATCAACCATCTTTGCGGGCTTCTGAACTTCATTTAACAAATCAAACTTACCTTTTTTTAACAAATTTTGTTCAAGCTCAAAATAATTATCGAAATGATCCTCAATAGCTCGTTTCCCTTTACCCGTAACTATGATAATATCTTCAATCCCTGACTCCACTGCTTCTTCAACAATATATTGAATCGTTGGCTTGTCGACAATAGGAAGCATTTCCTTGGGCATCGCTTTTGTTGCAGGTAAAAATCTTGTGCCCAGCCCCGCGGCAGGTATAATTGCTTTCCGCACTTTTAAACCCATAATAAATCCTCCAATTTCATTAAAAAACACGAAATTAAGTAATAAATTGACGAATTTCCTCGAAGTTATTCTATCAAATTTACTATTTAATTGCCAGCGCTACAAAAATCCAAAACAATCCTTAAGCTTGTGTAATATACCCATTCATTCTACTTTATGATAAGATAAATGTCGTAATTTTAGATAAAAAGGAGAGAAACCATGAGCGGCAAGAAGAAGTATTATGTCCCTGATCATGCAGTGGGCAACAAGGCTCTGGCAAGTGATGATAAACATTCTATTTTGTTCTGGCTTTTAGCCGGCATTACCCTATTGATTTTAATATGGGCTCCATTTCAGAGAGCATTGTTTAATGGCAACAATTTCGATTTCGAGCGATCTATTTTTTCCACCTTCGTATGGTCGGCTATTATGTTGCTTCTTATTTCTATTTTAGCTTTTTATAAATGGAATTTGAACCGATGGTCCGACTTCCTAAGCATTATGATCTGGTTGATTCCTATCACTTATTTTATCTCTTCCATTTCGCCGGCATCCAAATATAGTGCTACAAATATGGTCTTCATCACGTTTGTGTATGCTAGCTTTTATTTAGTTGGTTTTTTTCTTGCCAAACAAGACAGCGGCAGTTCTCTTCTTATAAACGGAATTATGGGCTCAGGATACTTGGTCGTCTGGTTCGGCATAATGAACTGGTTTGGGCATAAAGAAACAGCCTATGCAATCGTGAAGTGGTTTGCTTCCGATATGGCACAATATAACATCTACCAACATGCTATTATGGCCGACGATAACGGCGTCAGACTGACATCCGTATTTCAATATGGAAATGCTTACGCCGCCTTCCTGATCGCTATGCTGCTCGGTTCTTTATATTTAATTTCAATATCCAAAAAATGGACTTCAACTGTATTTCATGGGTTTATGGTCATCCCGATTTTAATTTCTTTCTTTCTAACTTTGTCCCGCGGCGCGTTGGTGATCCTGCCCGTTATTTTTTTAGTCGTAATCATCTTTTTAAAGGTGAAGAAGCAGCTCACCTTCATTCTTTACACCATTGTTGCTTCCATCATCACTATGGCTATTCTTAGTCCAGTTACAAATGTTGGTGTGGAGCAGGTGAAACAATACAATGGTGCCCTAGCCATGAAAGGCTGGACCACATTAATTATCGCGGCATTGCTTTTTACAGGGATCGCCGCTGTATTACAAAGATTCGTTGTTCCTCGCGTTGAAGAAAAACTCAACGCCATAAGCAATAAAAAAGTCTCATATTTTATTATTCCGGCAGGAACTGTCGTACTTGGTGCCATAGTCGCTTTCCTATTGCTTGGCAATACAGGGTTCCTGAATCTGTTTCCAGAGAACATCAAGCAGCGTATCGAAAATATTAACTTCGAACAAAACAGTGTATTGGAAAGAGGAACATTTTATAAAGACGCTTTAAAACTCTATTCGGATTATCCTGTGGTGGGAGCCGGAGGAGGAGCTTGGTCGGCGCTCTATGAGAAGTACCAAAACAATCCTTATGTAAGCCGACAAGCGCATAACTTTTTCCTTCAATATTTAGTTGAGGTTGGAATTATTGGCTTTGTCATTTTTATTGTTATTTTGTTATCGATTCTGTGGCTCTTTCATCGCAAGTTTCATAATGATAGTGGTGAAAACTCAAGTTCTCGATATGTTTATTATATTTTAGCTATATCGTTACTTATCCACAGCACGCTTGATTTTGATCTCAGTTTTGTTTATTTAGGAATTCTTTTATTCCTTTGCCTTGGAGCAATGATCGCTAATAATGATTTTGAAATAAAAGGACAATGGAAGAACAGTATTCAAAAGGCTAAATGGGCTTACCCTGCATTACTTGTTGTTCTTTCCATCATTTTTTTCTTCAACGGAGTTCAACTGTTAAATGCTAATAGCAATTTCGAGAATGCCAGAATGCAGGCCTCAATCAGCAAAAATTTTAATGATATCACCGGACCGTTAGATAAAGCTATGAGTCAAAATCCCAACCATCCGGACTATGCTTTATTTAAAATTGATATCTTGCTGCAGGTCTATAATCAGACTAAAGACGAAAACTATTTTAATGAGGCAAATCGTATTTTAACGGAAATGCTTAAGAAAGAGCCACATAATCGAACTTTAATCGATAGAGAGCTTACTACTCTAACATTAAAAGGCAAGAACAAGGAATCCTTGGAGCGAACCAATCAAGAAATCAACAATTTTCCTTGGGACATTTCTTTGTATGAAAAAAGCATTGTTTTAAGTACAGATCTCGGGAACACAGCACAAGACAAAAATGATGCCCAAGAAATGAAGATGTACCATGACCAAGCTTTGTCAATTTACTCTAAAGTAGAGGCCAGAATTAAGGAACTTTCTTTGCTGCCCAAAGGGCAGCTGCAAGGCCGGGAATTTAGCGTCACTCCTATCATGGGCATGGCTTTGGGTCAGATTCAATATATCAGAGGTCACTATGATGCAGCTGAAGCAATGTTGCGCATTGGCGTTAATGAATCTATCGATAATCAAACCACTCGGCTAATTATTCGCTGGTACCTTGCTTCGCTTCAAAAACAAGGGAAGGCTGACCAAGCTCTCTTCGATAAGCTGGTAGCCAAAGACCCGAACGAACGACAAGAAATCCAGAACCTAGTAAACGCAAAATTTTAAAATAACTTTATAAAAAAATGGTAGCTAAATTTACACTACAATTTGCTACCATTTTTTTGTCCATAATGCTAAAATAGATTCTAGGCCTTAAAGACGATTTTTAATCGAAAAAGGTATTGTTTTAGTCGATTCTACTCAGGGGGGGAGGTGAAATGCACAATGAGTCAAATAGAGAAAACAAATGTTTACAATCGTGAAAGGAGCAAGACCCAAGTGAAATCTACTGTATTGAAAAAAACATCCCAAGCATTGGCTGCATTAATGATCGTCTCGATGCTGCTGCCTGTGCTTGCATTTGCCGGCATTGAATTTGATTTAAACGGCCTGAAATACGATAAGTACAGTAAAACTGTTTCTGGTTCCGTTTATGTGACTAAGGATACTTATAAAGAGAGCAGCAACGTAACCTTCGGAGTTTATTCCGATAGCGACCTTAAGAACGTACTAGATGCGACTTACAATGCAACGTTTAGAGAGACAACTGTTGATGGGGTTACATACTATAACTTCAACATCAATTTGTCTAGCTCTAACGTTCCGGACACTGTATATATGCAAACATACTACGGTGCCGGTTACGGAATTGGTAACGTGTACGATTTAGTTTATGTTCAAAACAGCGGTAAAGAACCTTACTATCCATCCAGCAACAGTTATGGTCCTGGTGGTGGTTTCGGTTCATTCATTAACAACGGAGTCATCGAAGTATCCGGTGATTCTGTAGATGCTTTCACCTTGCAAAGAGCTTTTGAAAACTCCAAAGAAGTTAAAATCAAAATCAAAGGTGAAAAGCTTGCCATGCCGGCTGACGTATTGGCAGAAGCGCTGAAAAAAGGTGCTATTTCTGTAACGATCATCAACGACAACGGTACTATCACTCTTCCGTTGGCTGCTTTGAAACTGGAAGCACTCGCGAAAGAACTGGGCGCTGAACTGAAAGAAACGAAAATCAATGTAACCATCGCAAAAGTAACCGGAACCGCAGATGAAGACGTAACAAAAGCAGTATATGCTGCTGGCGGTAACCCGATTGCAACGGCTGTTGACTTCAACGTAACAGCTTCCGGCAACAGCAAGT
Source organism: Paenibacillus sp. A3 (assembly GCF_001399685.1). Lineage (GTDB taxonomy): Bacteria > Bacillota > Bacilli > Paenibacillales > NBRC-103111 > Paenibacillus_G. The sequence continues at coordinate 14,071 of NZ_JTHN01000087.1, read as the reverse complement.
CTGTTAATGTTGATTTCGGTAACACGTATGTTTCCCGTACGTTGAATGTTAACAAAAACCTCGATGCTAAAAAAGCAACCGGCGCTCTTTACAACGAAACAACGAAGAAGCTGAGCTTTGTGCCTTCGACGTTTGAATCGAAAGACGGTCAAACCGTTGCTACGTTGCAACGTAACGGCAACAGCATCTACACGGTAATCGAAGCAAACAAATCGTTTGAAGATCTCGCTTCTCACTGGTCCAAAGCAGACGTTGAGCTGCTTGCTAACAAATTGGTGGTTGAAGGCGTATCCGACAAGCAATTCCAACCGGACCGCAACATCACTCGTGCAGAATTTGCAGCATTGGTTGTTCGTTCCTTGGGTCTGAACTCCGTAACGGCTAACACATATTTCACTGACATTAATTCTTCCGCTTGGTACGCTGGCGTAGTAGCAGCGGCTTCCCAAGCAGGTATCATCAATGGCTATGAAGACAACACGTTCCGTCCGGATGCACAAATCACTCGTGAAGAACTGGCTGCTATGATCATCCGTTCCCTGTCTTATGCAGGCGTAGCTTCCGATGTTTCCGAGTCGAACCAAGCTCAACTGCTTGCAAAATTCAAAGACTCTTCCAAAATCGTTTGGGCTAAGAAAGAAATTGCTGCTGCCGTAAATGCTGGCATCATCAATGGTCTGACTGACGACACCATCGGTTCTGCTGAGAAAGCAACTCGTTCGCAAGCAGCTACGATGCTGAAACGTTACCTCAAACTGGCTGACTTCATTGATTAATCTTTAATGCTTTAGGAGACCTGGTACCTTTGGTACCGGGTCTTTTATTTTTTGACCTTAACTAGTGTTATGCTTTACCAATCATATCAACGAAAAAGGGATGCTAGAGACACGAGCCCCTCCTTACAAGACCGTAAAATGCTTAATTAATCCCCAGGGCCTATTTTATGAGCAGGCCTTTAAAACAGCATTTCGCAAACCTCAGAGATTCTCTCCTTTATAGTATCGACACACCCAAACAAAAACCAAAACGGCAGCCATCCCAAAGGATGCTGCCGTTTCTATCCGGGCTAGGGTCGGATTAGAATCCGCCCATGCCGCCCATTCCACCCATGCCGCCCATGTCAGGCATAGCAGGTTTGTCTTTTTCCGGTTTGTCTGCGATAACCGCTTCGGTTGTCAGGAACATAGCTGCAACGGAAGCTGCGTTTTGCAGAGCGGAGCGAGTTACTTTCGCAGGGTCAACGATACCCGCTTCAATCATGTTCACCCATTCGCTGGTAGCGGCGTTGTAGCCAATGCCAACGGATTCTTTTTTCAGGCGCTCCACGATCACGGAGCCTTCTTGACCTGCGTTTGCTGCGATCGTGCGAACAGGCTCTTCCAGAGCGCGCAGAATGATGTTTACGCCTGTTTTCTCGTCGCCTTCAGCTTGCACAGCTTCTACAGCTGCGTAGACGTTCACGAGGGCCGTACCGCCGCCTGCTACGATACCTTCTTCTACTGCTGCGCGAGTAGCGTTCAGAGCGTCTTCGATGCGTAGTTTGCGCTCTTTCAGCTCGGTTTCGGTAGCTGCGCCGACTTTTACGACAGCTACGCCGCCAGCCAATTTCGCGAGGCGCTCTTGCAGTTTTTCTTTATCGAAATCGGAAGTGGTTTCTTCCAGTTGAGCACGGATTTGCGATACGCGCGTGCCGATGTCTTTTTTGTCGCCTGCGCCGTCAACGATGATCGTGTTTTCTTTCGTAACACGAATTTGACGAGCGGAACCGAGTTGGTCCGGAGTCGTGGATTTCAGCTCAAGACCGAGCTCTTCGGTGATCACTTGGCCGCCAGTCAGGGCAGCGATGTCGCCGAGCATAGCTTTGCGGCGGTCGCCGAAGCCAGGAGCTTTAACCGCTACGCAAGTGAACGTACCGCGCAGTCTGTTCACGACGAGAGTCGCCAGAGCTTCGCCTTCTACGTCTTCTGCGATGATCAGAAGCTGCTTGCCGGATTGAACGACTTTCTCCAGGACAGGCAGGATTTCTTGAATGTTAGTGATCTTTTTGTCCGTGATCAGGATGTACGGGTTATCCAGAACGGCTTCCATTTTGTCCGTGTCCGTGATCATGTACGGGGAGATGTAACCGCGGTCGAACTGCATGCCTTCAACCACTTCCAGCTCCGTTGCGAAACCTTTGGACTCTTCTACGGTGATTACGCCGTCTTTGCCCACTTTTTCCATAGCTTCTGCGATCAGTTGGCCTACTTCGTCGTCAGCAGCGGAGATTGCCGCTACTTGAGCGATGGATTGTTTGCCTTCGATCGTTTTGGAGATTTTCGCGAGCTCTTCTACAGCTGCACGAACAGCTTTGTCAATGCCTTTGCGGATAACCATCGGATTAGCGCCAGCCGTTACGTTTTTCAGACCTTCGCGGATGATCGCTTGAGCCAGAACCGTAGCCGTCGTCGTACCGTCACCGGCAACGTCGTTTGTTTTGGTCGCTACTTCTTTCACGAGTTGAGCGCCCATATTCTCGAAAGCATCTTCGAGCTCGATTTCTTTCGCGATCGTCACACCGTCATTGGTGATGAGCGGGCTGCCGAATTTTTTCTCCAGCACGACGTTGCGGCCTTTCGGTCCCAAGGTAACTTTTACGGCATTCGCAAGCGCGTCAACCCCGCGAAGCATCGCGCGGCGAGCGTCTTCACTGAACTTAATTTCTTTTGCCATGAATGAACCCTCCCGAGAATTAATCGTATATTTTTAACGGTTGTTCGAATATTTTTGTAAGTAAATAACCAAAAACTTAAGTATCGAATCGAGGCGTTGGTTCTTAAGCCAGAACGGCCAGAACGTCGCTCTCACGCATAATCAGCAGCTCGCGGCCTTCGAATTTTACTTCCGTACCGGCGTACTTGGAGAAAATCACGCGGTCGCCTTCTTTCAGCTCAAGCGCAACGCGCTCGCCGTCTTTGAGTGTACCGCTGCCTACAGCTACGACTTTGCCTTCTTGCGGCTTCTCTTTCGCCGTGTCAGGCAGTACGATACCGCTTGCGGTCGTTTCCTCCTTAGCGATGGCTTCAATGACTACGCGATCACCCAACGGTTTGATCATGAGAAAATAGCCTCCTTTTGATATTAGGGTAACGATGGTTTATCCTATTAGCACTCAAACGTCTTTAGTGCTAACAACAATTCTTATGATAACTATTTCCCAGCAATTTTGCAAGTGGTTTTACAACATTTTCACACCTCAATCATTGTCTCCAGACCTTTCCAAAATATACGACAAGCAGACAAACAAAAAAGCCTGTCATTCGACAGACTTTGCGGAGCTTTCCGCCTCCCAAGCTTGATCCTGCAGCAGCTGCTTCCGGTAGACGAGCGCCGACAAGTAGACGCTGAACTCGTACAGAACAATCATCGGCACAGCGACGATAATGGCGGACACAGCATCCGGCGGAGTGATCATCGTGGCGATCACAACGAGCGCCAAATACGCGTAACGGCGCAATTTGCGGAGAAGCAGCGGGTTGAGCAGGCGGATTTTGGTCAAAAACATCACAACAATCGGCAACTCAAAGACGAGCGCGATCGGGATCAATATATTGAACATGAACGAAAAGTATTGCGCGATGCCGAAGTTTTCTTTAAGCTCCATGCTCTGGCTGATCGCAGTAGTAAATAACAGCGCCATTTTAAACACGATAAAATAGCCGAACGCCAGACCGAGCAAAAACATAAGAAATGCAAAGGGAATGAAGATTAAAGAGGCTTTTTGCTCTACTTCACGGAGTCCCGGCTTCAAAAAAGCCCAAATCTGGTATAAAGCGAACGGAAGCGTGACCAGAAGGCCGGCAACCAAAGAAAAGCTCATATACATCTTAATTGCATCCCACGGAGAAAACACATACCAGTCCAGGTTTGCGATCGGAGAAACGCTTTTCAAATAATTAATTAACGGCTTGGCCACGAGCAGGCCGACCACCATGCCGACGATCAGGACAAGCAGCACCCAAATAATTCGTTTGCGCAGCTCCGCCAGATGCTCCACCAGCGTCATGCCTTCATCATGTTCCATAACGGTTCACCTTCCACACGGTCAAAATCGGGAGTACAAGGGGCTCCCTAATCCGGCAAACGACGCGAGTCTTGTTTTGCTTCCTGCTGTACAGCATGCGGCTGTGGCTGCTGCGCTGGCGCCGGCGGCGTAACGTCTTGACGCGACGGCTGAGCAGCATCCGTCTCCATCAGATCGCGGGCGCCTTGCTTGAACTCGCGCAGCGTCTTGCCTAGTGCCCGGCCGAGCTCCGGCAGCTTGTTAGGACCGAACAATAGTAGAGCAATGAGGCCGATGAGCAAAATTTCGCTGAATCCTATATTTCCGAGCATATCGATGATCCTCCTTCAGTGGAGATGTTGCCGGTATCAACTAACAGCCGTAAAGCCCGCCGTAACCGAGCTCGGTAATATCCGCCCGGGTAATCGTTTCTCCCGCGCAAATGCGCGGCAGCAGAACGTCAAACGACGTGTACGGGTCGTGCATGACGCAGCCGGGCAGCCCCATAATCGGAACGCTGTCCAGATAGCCCATCAAAAGCATGGAGCCGGGAAGCATCGGGGTGCCGTAGCTGACAACGGACGCTCCAGCTCGCTTGATGGCGCCGGGCGTCCGATCGTCCGGGTCTACGGACATGCCGCCGGTAACGAGAATAAGATCCGCGCGGTCTTCCTCCAGGAAGCGGCGGATTTCCTGTACGATCTTTTCACTGTCGTCCGGCGCAAACCGTTGCTCGATTACTTCCGAGCCGAGCGCCGCGAGCTTGCTGCGTACGACGGGACCGAACTTATCCTCAATCCGGCCCTTGAACACTTCGCTGCCGGTTGTGATCAGTCCTGCCCGCAGCGGGCGGAACGGCTTGACCTCTACCAGGGGCTGTCCCGTGGAAGCCGCGATGCGCTCAACGGCTGTAATGCGGTCTTCTTCTATAACAAGCGGAATGACGCGGGTCCCCATCAAGGAACGGCCGGGTTCCGCCACCGTATTCGTCTTCACGGTCGACATGATGACTTGATCCAGCGAATTGACCCGGTCGATCCGGTCTTTGTCGATCTTGACCAGACCATGGATCGCGGACTTGAGCGTGACTTTGCCTTCGTGCGGCTCGGTCAACGTGACGCCCGCTCCCTGCGCGGCCTTCGCCATCCGCAGAGCCGCTTCGTCTTCGTGCAGATAGCCCTGCTCCAGACGAAGCGTATAAATATGCTCTTTCCCGATGCTGAGCAGCGCCGGGATATCCTCCTCGCGGATCACGTGTCCTTTTTTAAACAGCCGGCCCTTGAACTTTCCGGGAATAATCTGGGTCAAGTCGTGCGCAAGCACCATGCCGACGGCTTGTTCCACAGGAACTTCTTCGAGCATCGAATCATGCTTCATCGCCGTGGTCTCCCTCGCGTCCGGTCAGAATGGCAAGAGCGTGCGGCAGTTGGTCGATAACGGCGGATAAATTTTCCGAAACCCCCTTGGGGCTGCCGGGCAAGTTCAGGATCAGCGTCTTGCCGCGAATCCCGGACACGGCCCGGGAGAGCATCGCACGCGGCGTCTTTTGCAGCGAATACATGCGCATCGCTTCGGCAAAGCCCGGAGCGTGACGGTCGATGACGCTCAAGGTCGCTTCCGGCGTGACATCCCGCGCCGCGAGACCTGTGCCTCCGGTTGTCAAAATGAGATCGGCCCGGAAATAATCCGTCATTTCGATCAACGCCGCCATAATTTCGTCTTTCTCGTCAGGCACGACACGGTATTCGATAATTTCGCCGTTCATTTCTTCTTCAATCAATTCCCGAATGACCTGTGCACTCGTGTCTTCCCGCTCTCCGCGCGAACCACGGTCGCTAGCGGTCAAGATAGCCACTTTCCAGCGCATACATCTGCTCCTCTCCCGGATTTCATTAAGTCTCTATGGGACTGCGTGAAAATCTCCGCTCTTACCGCCGGTTTTGCTCAGCAGCAGCGTCGGTCCGATCTGCATCGTTTTCTCCGCAGCCTTGCACATATCGTAGACCGTCAGCGCCGCGGCGGATACGGCCGTGAGCGCCTCCATCTCCACACCGGTCTGTCCCTTCGTGCGGACGGTCGCTTCGATGTATAATTGCCCTTCTCCGTTATCGCTAAACCGGACATCGACCCCGGTCAACGCAATCGGATGGCACATCGGAATCCAATCGGACGTTTTTTTGGCAGCCATGACCGCGGCAACCTGCGCGACGGCCAGCACATCCCCTTTGGCGATGCCTCCCTGCCGGATCAGCTCCAGCGTAGCCGGGAGCATCGTAACGGTCGTGCGGGCCGTCGCCGTACGGACGGTTTCCTGCTTGTCCGAAATGTCCACCATGCGCGCGCGGCCCTGCTCGTTCAGATGGGTAAGCGGAGACGGCTGCCGTTCCTCAGTCATGGATATCCGCTCCCTTCTCCGTCAAAATTCGGGTTTCCGTCACCAGCTCGTCGATCCGGAAATCGAACAGTCCCATCGGGACTTCCGGGATCAACTGCTCCTCATAAGCCGCTGCCAAAATATAAGGCTTCGGCAGACCGGTACGGACATACTGCTGCATAAAACGGTCGTAGAAGCCGCCGCCGTAGCCAAGCCGGCCCATATTGGCATCGAACGCCAGTCCCGGAACCAGCGCGACATCCACCTGCCGGATATCGAATAGCTGCTGCGCTTTGGCTATCGGCTCGCGGATTCCCCACGTTCCGCGCTCCAAGTCCGCGTACGAACGCACCTCGAACAGCTTCATCTGCTTGTAGGCAGGCACGACCTTCGGGACCACGACGCGCCAAGGACGATCCCAGCAGGCTTCCATGACCGGGGTCACGTCCACTTCGGTTTTGACCGGCATATAGGTAAGCAACGTCGGACGTCTTCTCATCGACGGCTCGGGACGAAGCAGCGCATCCAACCGCTCGATCAGCTTGTCGCTGATGATCTCGGACTTGCGCTTCCGCTCGTCCTCCGGGATGGCTGAACGAACCGCTTCGGCCTGGCGGCGAAGTTCGATTTTTTTCTCTTTAATATTCATGAAACGGCCTCATTTCATCGGGTCGATTCTGGATTAACAACATTCTAATAGGTGCCGTGCTCGATGGCAAATCCCTTTTGGGGCATTTTCTCCTAGTTTAACATAAATCGAAGCAAAATAACGAATTTCTACGATTTTACCCAAAAACTCGCCGCAAAATAAAAAATCTTCTTATCGAAGCCAGAGTGTTGAGAAAGTGGTCAAATAGCCAATAGAGGTGTACGAGGGGGTGGGGTATCTACTTCCGGTCGCTGCTCCGCCCCACAAAGTGAAGTTGAACCGGGGAAGCTTAGTCCGAGTACTTTGCGGGGACCCCGGGTCAGCGGGAAACTTTGATTGTAGCCGCTTAGCAGCGGGTATTTCCCGCAGACAAAGGCGAACGCTATCGCTCCTCCAGTAGATACCCCACCTCCGTTTTTATCTCTATTTTTGTAAAAATCCACTTTCTCAACAAGTTGACTTCTTATCGAAGCATTTTCGAGGAAAAAATATTCTGTTTTAGAGGAAGAGTAGGCTCAGCTCTGCTGAATACTTATACATTCTATACATAAATAAAAAAAGCCTGCCCGAAGGCAGACGTGTATGTAAAAGGGGAGTTTCGTAGATTAACGTGCCAATGAAAGATCCCCGCCGTATCATTTCTACTCTTGGGGAATTCCTTCCCCGGTTAACCGTTCCGGCGGAAACACTTGACGCACGGAGGCGATTATCAGTGTGGCTGCAACAGCCTTAATAGCGTCGCCCAGCAGATACGGGTAACAACCGGCAACCATCGCTTTGGAGAGCGACATGCCCGTCACATAGGCGAGCCAAGGCACTCCGCTTACATACAGCAGAAGCGAGCCGAACAGCTCGAGCACAAGAAACGCGGCAACGTATCCCCATAGGCCCCGAATACGTATCCGCGGCAGCAGCCAGCCGATCAGGAGCGCGGAGATTGGCCACATAAATACATACCCTCCGGTCGGCCCGAGCAGAACGCCCAATCCTCCGGTGCCGTGCAGCAGCGGAAATCCGATGGCCGTCAGCACCACGATCAGCGCCATACTCAAAAACCCGTACCGCGCGCCGAGCAGCCCGCCTGCCAGCATAACGGCCAGCGTCTGCAGGGTGATAGGCACGGGCGTAAAGCCTAGCGGAATGCTGATAAATCCAAAAAGTACGACGAGCGCAGCGAACAGCGCACTAAAAACAATGCCTCGAAGCGTAAGCTTCATATTGATGAATGCCTCCTTTTTTGGTATGGTTATGATGACACAATCGTCAACCAATAACTTTTTTTCAAGGTTAACAATTGAGGATTATAGCACACGGTTTTTAAAAACGAAAGGATTTTTTACCTATGTCTTCTTCCTTCTTCATAGCCTTGCAGGAAGCATCCGTGAAGTACCCGACCGGCTCGGGCGCCCATAAAGCATTATCCGACGTCACGCTGCTCATTGAATCCGGGGAGTGGGTAACCGTTGCAGGTCCGAATGGAAGCGGCAAAAGCACGCTGGCCGCCGTACTGCTTGGTACTTGCCGGCTTACGGCGGGGCGAATGGTCCGGAAAGAGCATATTGAGATCCGCGGCGTACTGCAGCATCCGGAAGCCCAGCATATTGGCGATACGCCGGCGGAAGAGCTTGCTTTCGCGTTGAACGACCGGCATTTAAACAAGGAGGAGCTAAGGCAGATTCAAAAGCAAGCGCTGCTGCGGGTCGGGCTCGAATTATCACCCGAAACGCCGTTGAACTCCTTGTCCGGGGGGCAAAAGCAACTCGTCAACATCGCCACGGCACTCGCAACCGCTCCCGATGTGCTGGTGCTGGACGAGCCGACCGCCATGCTCGATCCGGCCGCGAGAGAACAAGTGCTGCAGGTTGTCCGGCAAGCTCATCTTCAGGGAACGACCGTCGTATGGATTACGCACCGGCTGGAAGAAGCTGTCCATGCAAGCCGTATGGTCGCTTTTCAGAAAGGCGAGATAGCATTTGACGGAGCCCCGGAGACGTTCTTTTATGGAGAACTGGCTTTGGATTCGGCTTCAGAGACGCCATGTGAGCGAATCGGACTTGACCCTCCCTTCGTCGTGCAGACGGCGCTGCATTTAAAGAAAAAGGGACATGGTCTGCCTGACCGTCCCTTAAGCTACGATGATTTGGCGAAGGCGGTGAGCGGCCTATGCCTCTGACGATGCACAACGTAAGCGCAGCAGCATCGGACGACCCGAACCGCCGCTTGCTCAGCGACATCAATCTTACATTCGAAGACGGAACGGTCGCGCTGCTCGTCGGACGTACCGGCTCCGGCAAGTCCACGCTGCTTCACCTGCTGGCAGGCATGCGGCCGCCCTCGTCGGGCGACATTCGTCTGGATGACGAGCCGTTTTGGCGCCGCAACCGGGTCATCCAGCCGCTTCTCCGTCGGCTCGGCTTGACGTTCCAGTTTCCGGAGCAGCAACTGTTCGCGCGAAGCCTTCGGCAGGAGTTCGGCTATTCGCTGCGTCCGTATGGGCTTACGGCGATGGAAAAGGAACGCCGCATTCAATCCGCTTGCGAAGACCTCAGCCTCGGCGCCGCCGCGTTCGATCCGGATCGTTCTCCGTTCGCGCTAAGCGGAGGCCAGCGGCGCAGGCTTGCTCTAGCCACAACAATCGCTACCTCGCCCGACTGGCTCCTGATGGATGAGCCCACCGCGGGGCTTGAATCGGCGGCAGCCAAAGAGCTGCTCCGGTACGTGCAAGCCCGCAAAGCGGCCAAGGGCGGCATGATTATCGCCACCCATGATTTGGACTTGTTTCTTCCGCTGGCGGACCGCGTAATCGTGCTCGACCGCGGTACGATTGCAGCCGATGGGGCACCCGCCGCTCTATGCGGCAATCCCGAACCGTTCGTACAAGCGGGAGTCGGACTCCCCAGCTGCGTCCTGCTTTCGCATGCGCTGGCAAGGAACGGCATTGCCGTGATGGACAAAGGCAAGCTTTCGCCTGAAGATTTGGCCGATGCAATAGCAGAGCGGCTGAAGGAACAACGCAAAGTTGCAGTAAAATCTGCACCGTACGCAGAACATCCGGACGGCAAGCAGCAGATGGAACCCCTGTCAGATGAATCTGCGCTGCACGCGCCGCTTCCGCCGCAGAGTCAAGCGGCCGGCCTGTCCGAGGAAAGTGCGCATCCGCCTGCCGCGACCAAATCGCTCTGGTATCGGCTCGATCCGCGCACCAAGTGGCTGCTGTATCTTCTCATTGTCATAGGCACGATGCTGCAAAGCAGCTGGCTCGGACTTGCCTGCGCCGCATTGCCGATTGCCGCCACCTATATCGGACTGTCCCGCTCCGCGCTGCTCGGCGCGGTCAAACTCCTAAAACCGTTAGCATGGTTCATGCTGATCTCCGTCGGCTTGGCCGGGTTGGAGTGGACGGCAAACGGCAGCTTTCCCTTCGTCGGGTTTTCCCTTGAGCACTCGCTAGCTACCGGCTTGAACGTGTTTCGCCTGTTTCTGATCACACTCGCAAGCTACTGGTTTGCGGCTGCAACGCCTTACGGGCGTATGGTGCAGGGTCTTGCCTGGGGGCTCGGATATGCCAAACGGTTGAAGCTTCGAACGGATTCGTTTGCTTTGGCGGTGTCGCTCATGTTCAAATTTATCCCGTTGATCGTGCGTGAATGGCAGCGGTTCTCGGACATCGTTCGGGCAAGAGGCAAAGCGGCCATCCGGCCGGGAGCAGTACGGGGACGCGATATGCCGGCGTTGGTCGTCCCGCTCCTGCTGGCGCTGTTCCACCGGGCGGAGGAAATGACCTCCGCTCTGGAGATGAAAAAAATCGGCCGTCGAACCGCGCTCTTGGGCCATACCGAATCTCTTCGCCTGACCCGCGCCGACGGAATCGCCATCGTCACAGGCCTCCTGCTTCTTGGCGGGCTTGCCGCCTTGCGCGGCTGACCCAACAAAAATCCCCCTTCGTCTCACGTGAAGCTGGCAGCTTAACGTGAGCGGAGGGGGATTTCAGTTTCGTTCAACCGGGCAAATACGGGTCTGTGATCGGAAGCGCGGCTGTCTCTGACAAGCGCGGACCGCTCCGCCGGCAAATTGATAAAGATGTGGTCGATCCTGCCTCCATGAGCAATCGTCGGCAAGGAAGGCTTCGGCCTGACTTGCCTCAGTCCAAGTCCGCGGATGGTCTCCCGAAGCTCGGGACTGGAAGACGGGCTGTTAAAATCGCCGAGCAAAATCAGAGGCGTCTGCCCGACCCGCAGCGCAGCAAGCAGCTGCGGCCATTGGCGCCTTCGTCCTTCAGCTCGACGCTGAGATGCGTGGTCGCAACCGTCACGGTTCGGTCCGGCAAGCGCAGCTGGGCCGTCAGCAGCAGCCGCGGTTCGCGTCCACCGGTGAGCCGGTGAATCTGCGGCGCTTCGAGCGGATAGCGGCTCAGCAGTACGACGCCGTACCGCGACACACCGCGACAGAGCCACACGAGGCGGGACGGTGCGCCGCGTCCCGGGTTTGCCTCTTTTTGTACGGGTACCGGAAGCACGATGATCGCCTCCTCTCCACTCGGTTTGATCACGATTCGGAAGTATGCGTATAAAAGCATAAGACAAGCGGGCTGATTTTGTACATCGGGGAACGGATGGAAATCGAAATCGGCGGGCAAATATGCTAAACTGAGGGAGATTGTCGCCTTTTCAGGACTTTGATTTCAGGAGGCTTTATTCATTATGCTGCTTCAAGTTTCATCCATCACGAAAAGCTACGGCGTCAGCACCGTACTTTCCAATATATCACTTCAAATCGAGGCGCGGGAGCGCATCGGACTCGTCGGCGTCAACGGCGCAGGCAAATCGACGCTGCTTCAAATCATCGCGGGCGAGCTATCATACGATTCGGGAAGCATTTTTAAGGCAAAAGAGACGAAAATCGGCTATTTGAAACAAAACAGCGGACTAACGTCGGACCGCTCCATCTGGAACGAGCTTATGAGCGTATTCGACCGTTTGCTGGAAATGGAAGAGGAGCTGCGGCGGCTGGAAACGCGCATGTCCGATCCGGACGTGCTGGCCGACGAGAAAAAAACGGAGGAAACGATGCGCCGCTATGCCGAGCTGTCGGATGCGTTCCGCGAGCGCGGCGGCTACGAGATCGAAGCTCGAATCCGCGGAATCCTGAGCGGGATGGGCTTCGGACACATGGACCCGGCTACCCCGGTGCAAACGCTGAGCGGCGGGCAGAAGACGCGGCTAGCACTAGCCAAAATGCTGCTCGAAGCGCCGGACCTGCTGCTGTTGGACGAGCCGACGAACCATTTGGATATTGCGACGCTGACGTGGCTGGAGCAGTATTTGCGTTCGTATCCCGGAGCCATTCTGGTCGTCTCCCACGACCGTTATTTTCTCGATTCGCTTGTCGGCGCCATCTATGAGATCGAACGCACGACGTCGCGCCGGTACACCGGAAATTATTCGCGGTACATCGAGCTGAAAGCTGCGGATTACGAAGTGCAGCTTAAGCAATTCGAAAAACAGCAGGAAGAAATTTCGAAAATGGAAGACTTCATCCAGCGCAATCTGGTCCGGGCTTCCACGACCAAACGGGCGCAAAGCCGCCGCAAAGCGCTGGATAAAATGGATCGGCTCGACAAGCCGCTTGGCGAACTGAAGCGGGCCAATTTCTCGTTTGAGGTCGAAGCGCCTTCCGGCCGGGAAGTGCTCGACATACGAGGACTATCCATATCCTACGATCGGCAGCAGCCGCTGGTGCAAGGAATTACGTTCCAATTACGCCGCGGCGACACGGCGGCCTTGATCGGGCCGAACGGGATCGGCAAATCGACCCTGCTGAAGACGCTGATCGGGCAACACACACAGGACCGTGGCGCGTTCGATTGGGGAACGAACGTCAAGATCGGCTACTACGATCAGGAGCAAACGGGCCTGAACCCGAACCAAACCGTGCTGGAAGAAGTATGGAACGCCTTCCCTCATCTGGAGGAAGCGCGAATCCGCACGGTGCTCGGCAACTTTTTGTTCAGCGGCGAGGATGTGTTCAAGAAGGTCGGCTCGCTGAGCGGCGGGGAGAAGGCCAGGGTCGCGCTTGCGAAGCTGATGCTGCAAAAAGCGAACGTGCTCATTCTCGATGAGCCTACGAACCATTTGGATTTGTACAGCAAGGAAGTGCTCGAATCGGCTCTGATGGAGTACGAAGGCACCCTGCTTTTCATTTCCCACGACCGTTATTTCTTGAACAAAATGGCCGAGAACATGCTCGAAATGGACAAGGACGGAGTAACCGTTTATCTGGGCAATTACGACGATTATGTGGAAAAGAAGCTTGAGCTGGCCGAGATGCAGCAGCAACGGCTGGCGGAAGCGGCAAACCGCGGTGGCGCAGAAGCCGCCAAAGGCCGCGGACATGCGGAAGGCAGCGCGGCGAAAACGGCTGAACCCGGAGCCGGCAGCGATTACGAGGCCGGAAAGCAGGCGAAGCGCGAAGAGCGCACCCGCCTGCGCAAGCTGGAGCAATTGGAGCAGCAGATTGCGCAGCTGGAGGAAGCCATCGGCGGTTTGGAAGCCGAGCTGACCGACCCGGACGTGTATAACAACTACGTGCTCGTGCAAGAGAAGAACGCGGCGTTGGAAGCGAAGCGCGAACAGCTTGCGGAATGCTACGAGCAGTGGGAGCAGCTTGCGGAAATAATATAGTTATCTTGGAGGGCGCCTGTCGTTGCGATCAGGCGCCCTCCAGTTTTAACAGCAGCAGCGGCACGCTGCTGTAGACGATCATCGCCGCGGCGGCGACAATGCCGGAATCGTTCAAGGCGAGCGCGGCCAGCGCGCCGATGACGTTGGCGTAGCACCCGTGCATCAGGTACGGGTAGCGCTGCTCCCACAGGCGCAGCCGTCCTAAAGGGCGCAGCACCAGTACGGCCATCACGGCCAAGGCCGTAAGCAGCACTTTGCTCCAAGCGGAGACGCGGATCAGGTGAACGTTCATCGCCAGCTTGCGGGCGATGATCGCGCCGATCACG